>JBEINE010000298.1:0-1934 GCA_040378245.1 Hyphomonadaceae bacterium
ATACAAATCGCAATCGTTGTCGCACAATACGCCTCGCCAATCACACGCGCCCCTCCCGCGGAGCGGGTTCGTTCTTCGGCCAGCTCAAGACACTGCCAGCATCGATCCACATACGGATCACGTTGCAGGCATGGGGGTTCTCGATTTTCCTAACCTCAGCCGACATTCGCGATCGCGCGTTAACCGACGCGCACATTAAGCCGCTTAACCTTGATTTAAGGCTCTAGCCTGTAGCCACCACCCTCTGTGATCAAAAGATCATTACGTCCGCCCACCGGCTCTATTTTCTGGCGCAAGCGATAAACATGGGTCTCTAGCGTATGGGTGGTCACTGCGGCATTATAGCCCCAAACCTCACGCAACAATTCATCGCGCCCGACGGCCTTTGCCCCCGCACGATAAAGATAGCGCAAGATGGATGCCTCTTTGTCAGTCAGGCGAATACGCTTGCCAGAGCTATCGGTTAAGGAGCGGGTTGCGGGCTTAAACTCATAGGGTCCGATCTTAAGCGTCGCGACATCGGTCTGATCGTGGCTGCGCAGATGCGCGCGGACCCGCGCCAGCAAGACGCCAAATCGAAAGGGCTTGGTCACATAATCATTGGCGCCCGCATCCAAACCGCGCACCGTGTCAGACTCGCTACCGTGGCCCGTCAGCATGATGATTGGCCCCGCAAACCCATTGGCCCGCACCGCCTTACAGGCTTCGCGACCATCAAGATCAGGCAGATCCACATCCAGCAGGATCAAATCCGGCGATGCCGCCTTGACCTGCGCCACACCTGACGCGGCTGTTGGTGCCATGATGGCGGTAAACTCCCCCGTCAGCTCAAGCTGCTCGGCGAGTGTGGAGGCTAGGTCGCTATCATCATCGACCAGAAGAAGTGTGCGCTTTCGTGACATGACCGCTACATGGTAACACTAGCCTATGTGATACAAGGGGTGGCTTGATCACAGAGACTTGATTGGAGTGTGTTGTGCGAATTTTTTCAGCTTCAGCTTCGCAATCGGGAGAAAATTGGCTCAGCTATGAGGGCACAAGGGCTCGCTGCGCCTTGGGAAAAGGGGGCGTTATTGCCGCCAGAGATAAGCGCGAAGGCGATGGCGCGAGCCCAATTGGCATTTGGCCGATCCGTCACGTCTTGTGGCGATCCGATCGCGGGCGCGCACCCGATACAAGCCTACCCGTGGCCGAAATTGCGCCCGACGATGGCTGGTGCGACACGCCCGATGACCCCAATTACAACCAATTGATCAAACATCCCTACTCGGTTAGCGCCGAGCATTTATGGCGCGAAGACGGCCTTTACGACATTATCGTCGTTTTGGGTCACAATGACGATCCCGTTGTCCCAAGCATGGGCTCAGCCATCTTCCTGCATTGCGCCACACCCGACTATAAGCCAACTGAGGGTTGCGTCGCATTGGCCAAGGCGGATCTATTGGCCGTGCTTAAAGTCGCCCAAACGGGGGATTGTATTGAGATAAGGGCTTAGTGGGGGGCAATATGACTAAAGCCCTGACGAAAAAAGTGCTCGTCTATTGCGTGCATGAGGGCCGCCTCTTGGTCTTTCGGCATGTTGACTACTCTTGGGAAGAGGTGGGCCTACAAGTGCCCGCTGGCAGCATCAAAGAAGGGGAGACAATTGAGGCGGCGGCGCTGCGCGAGTTGCAAGAAGAGACGGGCTATAACTGCTTTGCAATCGACAGCGTCCTTGGCACAACTTGGTACGATTTGTCGCCTTATCGCGATGAGCTTCAAGAACGCTATTTTGTGCGTGCCCATGTGACTGGGACGCTGCCAGAGCGCTGGGAGAGCCAAGAGGACCATGACGGCCTAAAGGAGCCGACCCGATTGGAATGCTTCTGGGTTCCCCTTCAAAGAGCACATGTATTGCAGGCTGGTCAAAGCGCGCTGGTTTGGCAACTCGGCGA
>JBEINE010000225.1:0-3979 GCA_040378245.1 Hyphomonadaceae bacterium
ACAATTCTCGTGCCTCTCTTAATGGCAGAGAAACAAGGTGATGCAACCCCGTGCGATCTGCCACTTCACCCACCCCCATGCCGCCTAAAGAGAGAGATGTCACATCAATAGGATGGGAAGGGTCCCCGGGCGTCAAGATCAAGACACGCTCTATCATATTGCGGAGCTCTCGAACATTGCCGGGCCAAGCCGCCACTTGCATCGCTGCCAAAGCATCGGAGCCAAATATCCGATTGGGTACACCATTGGCCTCAGCCACGCGACTGGAGAAATAAGAAACAAGCAACGGAACGTCATCTCGCCGCTCAGCAAGAGAAGGGGCACGAATTGGCACCACGTTCAAGCGATGGAATAAATCTTCGCGAAACCGCCCTAAACTTATCGCCTCACGCAAATCGCGCGCCGTTGAAGACATCACGCGCACATTGACTTCGACGTCTGAGATGCCGCCCAGACGGCGAAACCGTTGCTCAACCAACACCCGCAGAATCTTAGATTGTGTCTCGGTTGGCATTTCTGCGACTTCATCAAGCAGCAACGTCCCGTTGTGAGCGCGTTCAAAAACGCCAATCTTAATGGGACGACCATCGACTGTTTCTTCGCCAAACAATTCACTTTCCATGCGATCAGGTGCGATGCTTGCAGCACTGATCACCACGAAAGGTCCTTCAGCGCGATGGGAAGCCGAATGGAGCGCCCGTGCGATGACTTCTTTGCCTGATCCCGCCGGACCGCTAATCATGACGCGACTATTCATCGGCGCAATCTTCTCAATCGAAGCTCTGAGCTGAACCATAACGCCACTTTCGCCGATCAAATCCTCACCCGCCACCGCACGCGCACGCAGGCTTTGGTTTTCGCGGCGAAGACGGGCTGATTCTAGCGCCCGTTGCACAATCAAAATTAGGCGGTCAGACTTAAAAGGCTTCTCGATGAAATCAAAAGCGCCACGCTTTAGGGCGCTAACGGCCGTCTCTATGGTACCGTGACCGGAAATCAACACGATTGGAAGTGTGTTATCAATCGCTTGAATGACTGACAAAATCTCAAGCCCATCCATACGGCTGCCCTGCAACCAGACATCAAGAACCACAAGGTCTGGGCGTCGGGTTCTAAATGCTTCTAAAGCACCGTCAGAGTCTCCAGCATAGCGAATAACAAAGCCTTCATCCTCCAAAATGCCTCCAACAAGTTCGCGTATATCGGCTTCATCATCAACAATCAGTATTTCAGCCGCCATTTTGAGTCTCCAAGGACAGATTTGATGAGGGATCTGACACCGCCAAAGGCAGGCATAAGCGCACGCGAGCACCGAGCTTAGCATCGCTGCGATCTGCCAGCTCAAGGCTTCCGCCGTGCTCTTCAAGGGCCCGCGACACAATGGCCAGTCCAAGCCCGGTACCTTTGCTACGGGTCGTCATGTAAGGCTCCAGCAATCGACGTCGATCATGGACAGGGAAACCGACGCCATTATCAATGACATCAATCCAAGCCATGTCGTCTTGGATCCACAAATGAGCCGAAATCTCGCCGCGGCACTCGATCCCATCGCGCGCAATTCGTGCCGAAATCGCCTCAGCGGCATTTTTGAGCACATTGGCCAAGGCCTGGATGATCAGACGCGGGTCCATGGAGATCATGACTGGCTCTGGCGGCAGGTTGCTGGTGACCTCTATATCGGGGCTGCTGATGCGCTGGGCAAAAAGAGCTTGACGCACGACTTCACCTAAATCCTCTATGGCAAAGCGGGGAGCGGGCATTCGCGCAAATGTTGAGAACTCATCCACCATCCGACCGATATCGACGACTTGACGCACAATTGTGTCAGTTAATCGAATGAAAGTGTCGCGGTCACGGGGAATGATATCGCCATATTTGCGCTTCAAACGCTCCGCAGAAAGCTGGATCGGCGTGAGGGGGTTTTTGATTTCGTGGGCAATTCGGCGCGCAACATCTTTCCACGCCGCCTGTCGTTGTGCCGCAAGCAGGCTTGAGACATCGTCGAAGGTCACAACAAGGTCATCTCCAGCTAAAGCGGCTCGCACGTCAAATAGCAAGGTCTGGCCGCCGATGACTCTTTCAGCTTGGCCCTGCGACGGAAAACCGAGCCTTACGCGTGCAACGATGTCATCAAATTCAGGGACCACCGACGAGAAATCCAGTCCCTCAAGCTCGCCATCTTGAAGGCCAAGAAGCCGCGCCGCGGAACCATTGGCAGCCCGGACCGTCGCGCTGCTATCAAGACTGACAACACCAGCCGAAACACCTTCCAACACGGCGCGAATGAAAGCCGTCCGACTCTCGGCCTGCTCGCGCGCCTGCTCAATGGCAATGCGCTGAAATTGAAGCTCACCTGTCATTTTATTGAACGTCGTGCCCAGCGCCGCGATTTCATCGCCACCGCCCATCGTCAGCACCCGGGCGCTCAGGTCTCCGGTCCGCACACGCTCCGCCGCCTGGGCCAAAAGACCAATCGGCCCACTAATCCGCCCGGCTGAAACAAGGCCCAGCCAAGCAGCCCCAATCATCACTAACAAAACGATCTCAAGATAGGCCAGCGCGAACAAAATCTGTAACTGACCCTGGCGCTCTTCAATGAGTTTATAGGCGCGTACAGCCTTGCCCGCTTTTTGAAAGAGCTCCAGCTCGCCAGGCTCTGGTAGTCGCACGGCTGCAAGATAAGAGTTGGCGAAGCCATCCAGACGGTACAGACCCCGAATGATGGCCTGACTGTCCTGATTAACGTCAACATCTCCGGCTTGCGCATTGGCAAAATCGGCTGCGTCGGGTGGAATATAGGCGGGCACGCCTGATGGTCGTTGAGCCATCAATAGCTGATTGCCGCGATCATCGAGAACATAGACCGCGACAAAGCCGCGCCGATCAGCTTGCGCGGCCAAATAGGCCTGGAAGGCCTTCGGATCGGCGCGCAACTGGCTCGCCGAAGCGTTAAGGTCCACGGCCATCGCCGCTAAATCAACCTTGATCGCCTCCCCCGCCTTTTCGATCGAATCATTACCAAACCGTCGAGTCGCTTCGATAGCTTCACGCACCTGCGTCGAAAACCACGCCTGCACCCCCCTTTGAACGGTTAAACCGGAGAAGAGTGCAATCACGATGGCGGGAATTACGCTCGCCAGAGCAAACAGAGAAACAAACCGCAAATGGAGTTTCGCGCCGGTCTGCGCTTCCCGACCGGCCTTTCGCAGTTGGGAAATCCGGAGCCAAACGGTTACAAATAGATAGCCAATGATCACCGAACTAATCGCCAGCAATAGAACGATATAAATACTTGCAGGCCCAACAATATCGCCACCGGAAACGGTGAAAAGCAAGGCCACAAACGTTAGCGCCACCGCCCCAACATAGGCAAATATCTCATAGGGTTGGATCTTTCCGGCGTCAGCGACCGAAGAGCTTGGATTCAAGACAGTCAACTCTGGGTCTGCCCGCTTAGGACCCGTGGTTGAATGCTGATCAGTTTCTGATAGGGCAGAAGAAGTCATGTGCCATGAAAAGCACAATTGTTGTATGCGTGCAACACCATGATACTGAAGGCTTAGGGACGAATCTTAGAGCTGCTAACTTCCAAAGTGGCTAATCGCTTGCGCAAGGTATTTCGATTGAGGCCCAAAATCTCGGCAGCTTTGATCTGATTGCCGCGTGTTTCGCGCAGAGCCAATTCAAATAAGGGCCGCTCGACGGCAGCGATCACCGTCTCATGCAGGTCGGCAAGGGTTTTCCCCAACATAGAAGATTGCGCGATAAGGCGCGCGATGGCAGTACGCGCGACCGATTCCAAATCGTCTTGATCACCCAGCGCAGGGGCGCTGGACGTCACAGCGCGCTCCCGAAATAATTCCCGACGGATTGTTTCCGCGGTAATAATGGGATCAGGACTGAGTGCCGCTATACGGCGCATAACGTTTTCAAGCTCTCGAACATTGCCAGGCCATGTCCACGTCTCAAGTTCTTCTGC
>JBEINE010000100.1:0-11379 GCA_040378245.1 Hyphomonadaceae bacterium
CTTCCTTTTTCTTTAAACAGCCTTAAGACAGTCTACAAACCCTTTACACCAAATTAAACCGAATAACGCTAGCCCCCTTCGTATTACCGCGGCTGCTGGCACGAAGTTAGCCGGGGCTTCTTCTACGGGTACCGTCATTATCGTCCCCGTTGAAAGGATTTTACAACCCGAAGGCCTTCATCATCCACGCGGCATGGCTGGATCAGGCTTGCGCCCATTGTCCAAGATTCCCCACTGCTGCCTCCCGTAGGAGTTTGGGCCGTGTCTCAGTCCCAATGTGGCTGATCATCCTCTCAGACCAGCTATAGATCGTAGCCTTGGTAGGCCTTTACCCCACCAACTAGCTAATCTAACGCGGGCCGCTCTATTGGCGATAAATCTTTCCCCCGTAGGGCTTATCCGGTATTGCTCTCAGTTTCCCGAGAATATTCCGAACCAAAAGGTACGTTCCCACGCGTTACTCACCCGTCTGCCGCTCCACCGAAATGGCGCTCGACTTGCATGTGTTAAGCCTGCCGCCAGCGTTCGCTCTGAGCCAGGATCAAACTCTCAGATTGAGTTGATCCGCTAACAGATATCCAATGGCCTTAGCCACTGCATATCAGAGCAATTTTACTTGCGTCTTATGTATTTGCGTTATGATTGACGGGATACCATGTACACAAGTTAAGCGAACTTAACTGTATCAATATAGTATCCAGAAAACGCAACAGTCAGCGTCACTATGGACGCCGCCGCCTGCGTTTCCCTTTCCTCTATTTACGATGTCAAACAGCGCGGGGCATGCCCCGAATTCTTACCTCTAACCGCGCAAAACGCCATCCGAAACGCTAGGAGCGTTTCGACTTGGTGAACCGATCGTTCAGAGAGGCGGCGTTAGTAACTAGCGTCGCGTCCAGTGTCAACAGTCTTTCGTCAGTAGCATGCAGTAAAACCGAACCTAGTTTAGGCCCGAAAATGCCTGCAAAAACCTTAAAAAATGCCGCTGAAACAATCTGTTGGCCGAAGCCAAAGGCGATTGTGTCAGCGGCGTGACTGAGCTGGGAGTGGCTATCTACGCGGGGAGCCAAAGGACTGCAAGCGCCTTGTACAGGCGGTTTGCAGTGGCTTACTGTTTAGGCTTTGCGCACATGGAATGAGGGCGCGCAAAACAACGCTAAGGCCCAGAAGCCGAGTTAAACACGGCGGCCCACTCTGGCAATTAAAGGATAGAGCACCAATCCGCCGAGAAAACCGCCTAAATGACTTTCCCAAGCGATCGGCACAATGTTGAGGGCGCGGCCAACCCAAGCCAGCCCCACGTTTATGAGCAGAAAGACCCCAGCCGATGTCAGGACAGGACGGATCATGCTCTGTTCGGGTTTTGCCAATCCTATTGCAGCCCACAAAAAGCCTGCAAAAACACCCGAAATGGCGCCCGAGGCACCAATCGTGGGGATTTGCGACGCTGGGTTGAACGCGCAATATGCTAAGGCACCACAGATGCCGCAAGCCAAAAAGAAAAAGATAAAGCGCGCGATAGAATAGCGATTACGGCTCAGCCCAACCTCAGCGATGGGTCCGACCTGTAAAAGCATCGCTAAATTCATAACCAAATGAAGTGTGCCTGCATGCATGAATTGATGAGATATCAGGGGCACAAAGGCCGCACCAAAGTTGTGCCGGGCTAACTCGGCGAACATTCGGGCTGGTGCTACCCCGAATCTGGACTGTGCGAGCTGAACGGCATCGGGGCCTGCGATGAACGAAACGGCATGAACTGTTACGATCGCACCAATCAAGCCCACCACCCCTAAAGGCATCCTGTTGAAAATGGGTTCGCGCTTTTTCGCCGACTTCAAAAACTGACGCGGTGGCGCACGCTCTGGCGCGTCTGGTTCGACATTATGACTTAGAGGCGTTGTTTTATACATAAGACGACTTCCCTGCCCCATATTGAGACTTTCGAGAATAGCGCCGATGGACACAATTCACAGTAGCAGCGCAAAAAGTTAAAGCCGCGAGCCGATTGAATGAGTTCGATTGCGTCATAGCTGGCGCACCACAGATCCGAGTTGGCTCGAGCATCTTGGGTAAAAGCTGAAACAGGTTTTCGCAAAATTATGCGCTGATTCAGAGTTCTAGATCGGCCCAAACTCGCACCGGCCAACCAAGCATTGCGAAAGAAAGCGCGAACCTTTTCTCCATCTTTATGCACCATAAGGCGACAAGGCTGCGGCGGCAACGACAAGACCGAGGCGCAGTTTGGCCCAAAATGGTGCCCCAGAACGGGAAACTCCGGCAACAACCCAACGATTGTGCCAGAATCTGGCGGCACAATCATTGCAAACCCTCCGATGGGTTCGTTCAAAGGAAGCAGCGACTATGACAGAGGATACTCCAGTAAACGCCCGCCCGTTTGATCGCAGACGATTAGCAGGGGCTGTATTCGCATTATCCGCAGTCGCGCTTGCGACCGCCGCCGCCTTGGCCGCTGCACCGGCACATGCCCAGAGCCGCGCGGGCTATGCGAATGAGTTCAGCCGCCCCTATGGCTTAAACCCCGGCGATGAAAATCGCCCCTATGATGCTCGGACTCGCGACCTGAACGGTAATCGCGTGATACTGGATGGTCGAATTGTCACGGGGGACGACCTCTCTTCTTTACCCCTTGGCTTATATAACAGCGGCAATTCAGGGCTTGGCTTTTCTGGAACTGGCGTCGCCATTGGCAATCAACTCAATGTCTCCACGTCTGGGAGCTTCAATACCGTTGTGGTCAATTCTTCCCAAGTCAATAAAGGCAACCAGACCGTTACAATCATAAGCAGCAAAAACACCGCCTGCACTGGGGTGCTGTCTGCCTGCCCTGCGGCACCATCCGCCGCAGCATCGACCTCAGCATCCAACTCAGCTGCACCCGCTCAACAGGTACTTAACGGGGGACTAGACTTCTAGTGACAAAAGACTACCAACGCTCTGCATCTTCGCTCAAATTCATGACCGTCGTTCTGGCTGCCACACTGACTTTGACAGCCTGTGTTTCCCCAATTGCCAGTCGAACAGGCAATTATGCTGCCCCCATCGGCAACGCACCGGTGACCGCAAATCCGACACCCTATTCCGCTGCCCTCGTGTGTCTGGGTAATTATGGGCGTGCTCAAAACATTCGCGGACCGCGCATCGCGGTGGGGCGCATTTTAGACTATACTGGCAAGTCTGATTTCGAAGGTGGACGCCAAATCACCCAAGGTGCGTCCCTCATGGCCATATCGGCATTCGCCAAATCAGGCGCGCGTCTGGTCGAACGCTTCGATACATCAGTATCAGAGCTTGAGTTGAAATATGCCAATAATCGTTTGATTGGTGAGGAAAATCAGGACTTCCGTCGTATCCTAGCTGGTCAGGTACCGGGATCGGACTTCTATCTCATCGGCGGCATCACAGAGCTGAATTACAATATTCGCTCAGTTAGCACTGACAATTTCATCGGTGACCGCGACACATCGGGCGGTAAAGGCATCATCAATGGCAAACTTTATGTCATGAATGTGGGGCTGGATTTGCGGCTGATCGACACTAAAACTTTGGAAGTGGTGGATGTTATCTCCTATCAGAAGCAGATCATTGGGCGCGAAATCGGCTTTGGTTATTTTCAATTCCTTGATGACATTACCATCGACCTCGGCGCTGGCGGGCGCAGCCAAGAGCCGGTTCAGCTGGCGGTGCGCGCGGTTGTTGAGCGCGCCGTCGTGGAAATGATGTCCAATATATACGGGATTCCTGGAGCTCAAGGGTGCGAAGGGGCGTTTGGTAAAGGTGGCGACCCATTAGGCCCTATCGGCGTGACGGGCGCTTTTGTTCCAAGGTCTGATGCAACAGCCCAAGGAGCGGCCGCTCGCGCTAATCCAAATGCATGGTCTGAGGCTCGCGATCGCGATCTAAAACGCGCGCTCCGCGGACGCCCTGATTAGACCGCGTCTGGTTCATTTAGAACCAGGTTGCACGTCTAGATATTTGAGTTAGGGTCTGTTGATCCTACACGGGTTTCTGGAATCGCAAGCAGAGTCTTGAATGGGGCCAAGTCGCGATACAGTTGCGACGGTTGACCGGATGTCCCCGTCGAAATTGATGCTGGCGATGCAATTACCCTTTTGCTGCAACATGGGACGATCCAAAGGATCAAACCGGCTTTGGCCGCAACCACTTCACTGGCCAATATCAGCGCGATAATTGATGCCGTGGCTTCGCGACAACAGCCTTGCACCCCTGCAACATGGCATAGAAAACGCAACCCCCTCCACAAAGCCGGCCTTGTGTGCCGGAGAGAGACATTCATCTCTGTGAAGGCGCGATTATAATGGCCCAGACCAAAGTTCTATTTGCAAGTCTTCTTGGACTCGCCGCGATTCCGGCTCTCGCTTGCGCCCAACAATCACCTTATCCCATTTTGAACGGTCAGCTGCAGCTCAATGATGTTTTCACGACGCTCAATGTGGAGATGGCGAAGGGCCATGGCATCGCTTCAACCGGGGCCGCAGCTGGCAATCATTTGGCAGCGCGTGGCGTTGAGCGCGACCTTTCCGTCACGAGTCAACAAAAGCTCAGTGGTTATGTCGGAGCTTCGAGTGTGATCACGGCTGGGGCGGCGACTGATGTGACCTTAGCCACAGCAGTTGCAAGCGGCAATATCGCCCAAGTTGAAGCCTGTTGTGCCACTACCACCTATGCGGTTACCCAAACCGTCGGTCAAGAGCAAGCTATCAACGCCAGTTCCCTGATTTTGGTCGGGTCAGCAGATCAAGTTGTGGCGACAGCTCAATCGACGGCCAACAATTTTGCAAGCTCCACCACTGACGGCGAGACAAGCGGACAAATCCGACACTTTAATGGCTCAGCCATCAACGCCAATGCGGTGGTGGGGGGCGGGCAAAACAACGCCAGCCTAAGTTCAAATGCCGTTACGGCAGCCAACTCTGCACGTTGGGACGGCGAGACGGCGACAATCTATGCCAATACCCGCCAAAGAAATGAAGGTGCCGTTAGTTCGAACTCGGCTGTAGACGTCCAAAGCGGCACAAATGTCACGAGCGCTGCTGCGGGGGCTGGCAATCTGGCTGAAGTTCAAAACCAATGGGGCTATGCGCAACTGAAAGCCTCTCAATCAAACGACCACAAGGTCGCGGCCACTTCTTCGGTATATTTGGGCGATTGGGGCGGTTTTTCAGTTTCAGGTGCCAATGCCATCGGTAACTCTGCATTGCTATCTAACGTAGGCTCTGATGCAACCATGGATGTCGGGCAAAGCAACACAGGACAAATAGGCTCACTCGGGTTTCTGGAGGGCAATGCCGCGCGCGGCGGGGTCGGCATTGTCGCTTCGAGCGCCACCGGAAATGCCATCACAGGCTATGCCTGCGCATCGTGCGGCAGCGCGGGTGTCAAAGTCGAAGGCTATGCAAATCAATATAATAGCGGCGGGGTTTCTGCGGGCGGCTATGTCTCTGTTGGCAGTAGCGGCCCAATGACCGCCAGCGCGTCAGCGATTGGCAATAGCGCGACTTTCGCGGCGCAGAAGGGTCTTTAGGCCAACGATAGCGTTTTTGCCGGCACGAACTGTCTCGACTTCATCCTTAGTTGACTGAATTCGTAGCTGTCATAAAGATTATGCCATCAGTCCGATAAAGCCGCGCGTCTCAAGCTCGCGCGATAGGGGAGCGCCCAGCTCGTGCTGCGCGCTCCCTTAAGTTCATTCATTTGGCAAGTGTTATCATTCCCCCCTAAATGATCGACTGCCCGCTGGCGGCCCAGTCCTTTAGGAAGGTCGCGAGACCAGCGTCGGTAAGATTGTGCTTGTAAAGCGCCTTGAAAGTCGCTGGCGGCAAAGTGGCGCAGTCGGCACCTGCGAGGGCGGCGTCTCTGACATGTAGAGGCGTGCGCAAGGAGGCCGCCAAAATCTCGGTCTGATAATCGTAATTATCGAATATGGTGCGAATGTCATGGATGAGGGTCATGCCTTCTGCGCCATTATCATCGAGGCGACCCACGAATGGCGAGATGAATGTCGCCCCGGCTTTAGCCGCCAGCAGAGCTTGAACGGCGGAGAAACACAAAGTCACATTCACCATTGTGCCTTCTTCAGAAAACGTCTTGCAAGCCCGCAATCCATCAGGCGTCAGTGGCAGTTTGACGGCGACATTGGGCGCGATCTTCGCCAAAACGCGGCCTTCTGCCATCATGCCCTCATAATCGGTCGCGACCGCCTCAGCGCTCACGGGGCCATCTGTCAGCGCACACATTTCCGCGATGGTATCAGCGATTTTGCGCCCAGACTTTAGGATCAGCGAGGGATTGGTCGTTACCCCATCAATCAAGCCCGTGGGCAAAAGATCCTTAAGGTCTGAGGTTTCAGCGGTATCAAGAAAAATGCGCATGGCGAGGCTCCAGATTTGGCGTGCCTATGCCAGTAATCGAACAAGCAGGCTAGACGATCCGCTGATTTGCTTGAGCCAATCTCAATAAGCCAAACCCTCAGGCATCGCCCAATGGCGGCGCGCACAGGCGGCCTTCAGTGTGTTCGTTAAGAGACAGGCCGGCGTTAAGGGCCCAACGCCACCGGGCACTGGACTTATCGCACCGGCGACTTCGACAGCTTCGTCGAATGCCACATCCCCAACTAGGCGGGTCGCCTCCGGCCCTTTGGCGGGATCACTGACGCGGTTGATCCCAACATCTAACACAGTGGCACCGGGCTTGATCCAATCGCCCTTAACCATTTCCGGGCGGCCAATCGCAGGCACCAATATATCGGCGGTCCGGCAAAGGGCGGGCAAGTCCTTGGTGCGGGAATGGGCGATGGTGACAGTGCAATCTTGAGCGAGGAACAAAAGCGCTGCAGGCTTTCCAACCAATATGGAGCGGCCGATAATCACCACATGACGCCCAGCCAAATCACCAAGGGTGTGTTTCGCCAAAATGACGCAGCCCATGGGCGTGCACGGCACCAGCCCCGCTTTGCCCAAGACCAGACGCCCAGCGGAGGCTTCAGTTAGGCCATCGACGTCCTTGGCGGGGTCGATACAGGCAATGGCAGAAGCGCTATCAAGACCTTGGGGCAAAGGCAATTGCAGCAATATTCCATCGATATCGGGGTCTTCTGATAAGGCCCGGACTCGCGCCTCAAGCTCCGCCTGGCTGATGTCGCTTGATAGGCGCACCTCAATGGAACCCATACCCGCCGCGCGGGTTCGTCGCCCCTTAGAGCGCACATAAACCTGACTTGCAGGGTCTTCGCCGACCAAGACCACCGCCAAACAGGGGCTTGTGCCATGCATTTGGCTGAGCGGCTCAACCGCGTGCTTGACCGCCGCATCCATTTGGGCCGCTATAGCTTTACCATCAATCAGTCGAGCCGCCATAGAGTTGTCAGCCTCAAAATGGGATCAAGGGCACGGCGAAGTTTTGCAGCATCTGGATACCGATGATCAAAGCCACTGGCGAGAGATCAACCCCGCCCAAATTGGGAATCACTTTGCGAATGGGTGCTAAGGCCGGACTTGTCAGACGCTCACACATATCGTGGATGGTAAACACAAGCCGATTCCGCAAATTGACCACATCAAAAGCGACCAGCCAGCTGAGCACGGCACCCACAATAATGACCCAGAGATAGAGCCCCAAAACTGTGCCGACTAACCATTCAACAGGACCCATGATGATCTCCTTGCGCACTTAAAGGTGCCGCATCTGTCGCACCCAAGTGGGCTATTGCGCCCATAGCTGCAAGGGGGCGGCAAGGCGAAAGCTGTAGTTTGCGGGGTTCACGCCGCTCTCACAAACTGAGCAATAACTTTTTTCTCACCCGATTGCTCAAAATTGATCGTCAACTTGCTGCCTTCAACAAAAATGACTTTTCCATAGCCAAACTTGTCATGAAAGACCCGCGCACCCAGGGCAAAGGTCGCATCGTCCGCTCCAGTGCGCGCCATCAATTTGGCTTCACCATCAATGATCGGGCCACCAAAGCCCTTGGACATGCCCCCAGTCGGTAGCTTGGAGAGCGCCGCTGCGGCCTGGGCGCGCTTCCAGCCGGGGCTTTCATAACCCGCGCTAAAGCCACTGCCAGGTTGCGTCGACAAAGGGCCATAGGCCGCATAACGTTCCGCCGCTCCCCCGGTGCCCTGATTGAAATAGCCAGTATCAGAGACGGCATCGACATGATTATCGGGCAGCTCATCAATGAAACGACTTGGCAATACGCTGCTCCAGCGCCCATAAATCTGGCGATTGGCCGCAAAACTGATGCGAGCACTTTCTCGCGCCCGAGTAATGCCGACATAGGCAAGGCGGCGCTCTTCCTCTAGCGCTTTATCGCCCTTTTCATCCAAAGCCCGCTTGGAGGGAAAAACCTCCTCCTCCCAACCGGGCAAAAACACCAGCGGCCATTCAAGGCCTTTGGCACCGTGTAAAGTCATAACCTGCACGGCGTCACCCTCCACCACGCGGTCAAGATCCATCACAAGCTCGATATGTTCCAAATAGGCCGCAAGGGTGTCAAACTGGCCCATGGAGCGGACAAGCTCTTTCAAATTATCGAGCTTTGAGGCCGATTGTGGGTTTTTGTCGGCTTTGAGCATGTCGGTATAACCGCTCTCGTCAAGGATCATTTCCGCCAATTCAGTGTGGGGCAACTCACCGGCTTTTTTGCGCCAATGCTCAAGTTGATTGATAAAGCGGGTGAGGCCCGTTCGGGCTTGACCTTTCAAGGTATCGCCTGTGACCAAGTCCTTCGCCATCGTGAAAAGTGGCACTTGCGCCAAGCGGGCGGCTGCGGCCATGCGTTGCAGACTCGTATCGCCCACGCCCCGCTTGGGCACATTAACCACGCGCTCAAAAGCTAGATCATCATCGAGCGAACGGACTAAGCGCAAATAGGCATGGGCGTCACGAATTTCAGCGCGCTCAAAGAAGCGCGGACCCCCTATGACTTTATAGGGGATTTGCAGCATCAAGAAGCGCTCTTCAAAGGCCCGCATCTGCCAAGACGCCCGCACCAAGACCGCAGACTCATCAAACCGACGATCACTGCGCCGCCATTGCTCAATATCGTCAGCGATCAAGCGCGCCTCGGCCTCGCCATCCCAAATGCCGCGTACCAAAACCCGCTCCCCGTCATTGAGGTCAGTCCACAAGGTCTTGCCCAGCCTGTTCTTATTGGCATTGATCAAATGGCTGGCAGAGGCCAAAATATGGGGGGTTGAGCGATAATTGCGCTCCAACTTGACGATTTTCGCTCCTGGAAAGTCGTGTTCAAAGCGCAGAATATTGTCAACTTCCGCACCGCGCCATCCATAAATCGACTGATCATCATCGCCCACCACGCACAGATTCTTGCGCTTTTGCGCCAAAAGCCGCAGCCACAAATATTGCGCGACATTGGTGTCTTGATACTCATCGACCAATATATATTTGAAGCGATCATGATAATCGGCCAAAAGGTCGGGATTGGCTCGAAAAATGCGAATAGTCTCAAGCAAAAGATCGCCAAAATCAGCACAATTGAGGACTTTTAAACGGGCTTGATAGGTCGCATAAAGTTTCGCACCCTTGCCATTGGCAAACAAAAACGCCTCATCGGCAGGCACTTTATCAGGCGTCAAAGCGCGGTTCTTCCAGCCGTCAATCAAGCTCATCAGAAAGCGCGGCGTCCACCGTTTGAGATCGACACCTTCCGCCTCAATGACTTGCTTCATCAGACGGATTTGATCATCACTATCAAGGACGGTGAAATTGGCTTTTAGGCCCGCCAGCTCGGCATGCTTGCGCAACATCATGGCGCTGGTGGAATGAAAAGTGCCGAGCCATCGCAGATCTTCAGCCGAGGGACCAATCAAGGCGGCCGTACGCTCGCGCATCTCACGCGCGGCTTTATTGGTGAACGTGACCGACAATATCTCCCAAGGGCGGGCTTTGCCTGTTGCCAGAATATGGGCGAGGCGCGCTGTTAACACCTTGGTCTTGCCCGTCCCTGCGCCCGCTAAAACCAACACAGGCCCATCAATCGCCAGCACTCCATCGCGTTGCTCAGGGTTCAAACCATCCAAATACAAGCCCGCGCCTTCGCGTTGAGCGGGCCTTTGGGCCATCGCGCGCTGGGATATTGAAAGGGGGCGATCCGGAAAATCCGACGACATGAATGGTTTTGGCCTTAAGACAACAAGAACTATTGGCGAACATAGGGAGGTTCGGGGCGTTTGTCGCGGGGGTTGGGCGGGCTGGATGCAGGGCGCGCGCGTCGCAGTCTCTCACCCTTGACCCAAACCCACTCCCCTTTATGACAGGACCGAGGGCGTAAGATGCGCCGTGAGAATAAGGCAAGCCATTATGAGCGACACAGATCTATCAGCAGGCTATCCAACCGGCACTTTGATGGCGGGCAAGCGCGGCCTCATCATGGGGGTTGCTAATGACAAGTCGATTGCGTGGGGCATAGCCAGCCAACTGGCCGCCCAAGGCGGGGAATTAGCCTTTACTTATCAAGGCGAAGCCCTTGAAAAACGCATGCGACCTTTGGCGCAAAGCGTTGGGTCGACTTTGATCTTGCCCTGCGATGTCACAGACGATGCAGCCCTTGATCAGGTGTTTTCAGCCATCGAAAAAGAATGGGGCCAGTTGGACTTTCTGGTTCACGCCATTGCCTTTTCTGACAAAAACGAACTCAAAGGTTCATTTGTTGAGAATACGACGCGGGAAAACTTCCTAAAGACCATGGATATTTCGGCCTTTTCTTGGGTGGCGTGCGCGAAGCGGGCGGCACCTTTGATGAAAAAGGGCGGCTCCATGATCACTTTATCCTATTTGGGCGCAGAGCGCGTGCTGCCATCCTATAATGTGATGGGCGTGGCAAAAGCGGCGCTGGAAGCGGCGACGCGTTATATCGCGCGCGATCTTGGGCCCCAAGGTATTCGCGTTAATGCCATTAGCGCAGGACCGATGCGGACTTTGGCACTCGCCGGCATTCAAGGGGGCCGCGGTTTGGTGAACACCGGACGGGAGTGGTCGCTTCTGAAAGAAGACACCAGCATGGAGGGCATTGCCGGTTGTGCTTTGTGGCTATTGTCAGATATTGGCCGTTCAACAACCGCCGAGATTGTCCATGTTGACGCGGGCTTCCACGTTGTGGGCGTACCTGACGGATTAGGCGAAGGCTAGCAGCCTGTCTGGTTCTTTTAGAACCAGGTTGCGCGTCGAGGTATTTGATCTAGGGTCTGTTTATCCCGCTTTTTTGATTCAAAAAAGCGGGACAGACCCTCGAGCGCGCCTGGTTCTGTTAGAACCAGGTTGCGCGTCGAGGTATTTGATCTAGGGTCTGTTTATCCCGCTTTTTTGATTCAAAAAAGC
>JBEINE010000259.1:0-2994 GCA_040378245.1 Hyphomonadaceae bacterium
CGCCGATGAGGTCCATGTTGAGGCTGATCTGTTTGGTCAGACGGCCGCACTTCTGCCTGCGGCCGGGTTTGTTGGTCTGACTGAGCGGGCTAAACAAGCGATTTGCACCCTTTATCCGACCTGGTTTGAGTTCATGGACGTGGCGCGCCAAGCCGCCCAACAAAGGCCAACCGATTCCTATAATGCCTTTGCCGCCCATGATGGCATGGGGCCTGTCGCGACAGATTCTCTCATCAGCTTTTTCAGCGAACGTCACAATCGCGAGATGATTGATCGTTTGTTGACTTTTGTGACACCCCGCGATGCGCAGCGCCCAAAATCGGACAGCCCCGTCGCAGGTCTGACCGTGGTGTTCACCGGTAGCCTCGAAACCATGACGCGCGACGAGGCTAAGGCCCAAGCGACAAGATTGGGCGCAAAGGTTGCAGGCTCAGTCTCGCTCAAAACCGACATCGTCGTCGCAGGCCCTGGCGCTGGCTCGAAGCTGACTAAAGCGGCAGAATATGGCGTTCGGGTGCTGAGCGAAGAAGAATGGGCGCAACTGATTGCATGAATCAAACTGATGACGTCACAACACTTTTACAATGACACCCTAAGCCAGTAATATCTGAAATCGAGGTTGAATATTCCATGACAAAGCCGTCCAATTCCTTTGCTGATCTTGCGGTCGCTTCCCTCTCGCGTCGCGGGTTTATAACGGCAACCGCGGCTTTGCCCGCCCTCAGCCTGATCCCCAATGAAGCCGCCGCCGTGCCAGCGGGGTTCATGGCTGTGGCCGAAAACCGGGACGATACGGTGACTGTGCCCGTTGGATATAAGTGGCAACGCCTTATTTCTTGGGGCGATCCGCTATTTGATGGGATGGAACCAGCTGTTCCAGGACGTGGCGCCCCATTTAACTTTACCCGCGCTGAGCAGGAAAATCGCTTCGGCACCCACAATGACATGATCGCGCTCTTTCCTGCCGTTTGGTCCTACCCTTGGCCAGAGACGACCCCCAATCGCGCCATCATGTGCGTCAATCACGAATCGGTGTCCCCCGTGCTTGCAGCCCCTAGCGCCCAAGGTGTGACATGGTCAGCATCACCGGAAACGACAGAGGCCATATATGCGGCCATGGGTGTATCAGTTGTGGAATTAGCTCATGACAGGGCAAGCGGTGCTTGGAGCGTCATTAAGGGCATTGCGATTGGAAGCGGCAAGAACCGACGGATTACGCCGTTTAGTGAAGTCGTTTTTGATGGCCCCGCAGCCAATCACCCTTGGATAGTCGCCGCAAGCGGCAAACTTATCGAGACCGAACATGTGCACTCTGGCGTGCCCACGACATCAGGGGCGGTTAAGGCTGGAACCCTGCAAAATTGCGCGGGCGGTTTTACCCCTTGGGGCACTTACCTGACTGCGGAAGAGAATTTCAACGGTGTCTTCTATACCAAAGGGGCCTCAAGTGCTGCTCTTGATGAGGCCAAACGGGACCCCGGCTTTAAGTTTGATCAAGCCAGCTATGGCTATAATGATGGCTGGCTGGCCAGTGGCCCAGCCCAATTTGATCTAACCCTGAGCCCGCACGGGCCATCGCTGTACGGCTGGATTGTCGAGATCGACCCCTATGACCCCTCTTGGGCACCGCGTAAGCGCACGGCCATGGGGCGCAAAAAGAATGAGTGCGCCACGACGGTGATAGCCAAAAACCGCAAGATCGTTAGCTATATGGGCGATGATTCCAATAATGAGTTTGTCTATAAGTTTGTCTCAGATGGTATTTTTAATCCAACCAATCGCCTTGCGAACCGTGAGCTTCTTGGTTCAGGCAAACTCTATGCCGCCAGGCTTGAAGATAATGGCACAGGGTCTTGGCTTGAGCTGAGTTTGAAAAATGCCAATGCAGCACCCAAGCGCGAAGGCGCGACTGTCTTCACCGATCTGGGTGACGTGATGGTGCGCGCCCGCGAAGCCGCGGCCCGCTTAGGCGCGACTAAAATGGACCGTCCCGAAGATGTCGAAAGCCCAGTTGACGGCTCATTCATCGGCAAAGGCTCTGTCTTTGTGATGTGCACCGGCAATAAGAGTGAATCAGGCCGGGCTGGCAATGCCGCAAATCCGCGCCGTGCGGCTGCAAAAGGCGATGGCCTAGAACGCAATATTCAAGGCCATATTGTGCGCATCGACGAGACATCCGATGATCATTGCGCCCTAACATTTAAGTGGGACATATTCGCCGTCGCGGGCGATCCATCGGCGGAAATGGCGGTTGTCACAAACCAAGAAGGCGAGACTGTGAATGTGTCATCATGGATGAATGGCGCGCCGACGACCTCTGGGGACCGTTTTGCCATGCCTGACAATATCTGTTTTGATTACCGCGGCTTTGCGTGGGTTTCCACCGACGGCACGCCGGACACATTTCCCTGTAACGATGGGGTTTATGTCATGCCGATGTCGGGCACAGGGCCACGGCCGGTGAAGCGCTTTTTGACGGTGCCTGTTGGCGCTGAGTGTTGCGGACCGTTGGTGACGGCCGATCAAAAGAACTTCTTTTGCGGGGTGCAACATGTCGGCGCGGCTAACCGTGACGGTGCTTCTTATACCAATAGTGATGTCGCGCCTTTTTCGTCGTTCCCAGACGGCTTCTGGCCGCGCGATAGTGTCATCGTTGTACGTCGCGTGGATGGGGGCGTCGTCGGGACTTAAGTTTAAGGACTGACGCGCGCTCGCGCATCCCCCGACAGGGCATCATAAAAAAGATTGTAGCGCGTCAGCTTATAGAATGTCCCCAAAGCAAAGCGCTCCCGCGACAGCGCGCTTGGCCGATTGACTTCCACGAGCAGGAAGCCGTTGCGGCACCTCCCGCCGGTTTCACCGGGCAAAAGCGCAGGATTTAGGCCCCGCTCTAGCCCCGTTGCCGCTGCCGACCCCCGGTTAGCGCTGGCCGGAGCATCAGAAAGGTCGGTGCCCCCAGTCAGTGGGTTGACACAGGCAAATTTCTGACCAGCC
>JBEINE010000164.1:0-6361 GCA_040378245.1 Hyphomonadaceae bacterium
CCCCTCTGAATCGATGCGTCCTGGCCTTGTTGTGGGTGATTATCTTTGGACGTCGAAGTGGGATTATGGCTATAGCCGGATGTCGATCCCGTTTGAGCCCAAGTTATTCGCGGGTCGCATTTTCGGCCGCGAACCTGACCGAGGCGATGTTGTGGTGTTCAAATTGCCCCGCGATAACAAAACCGACTTTATCAAACGTCTGATCGGTTTGCCGGGGGACCGTATCCAAGTCATTGGCGGGCGATTGATCATCAATGGCACGCCGGTACAACAAGAGATGCTGGGGCCTGAAACCATCATTGATCAATCTGGCAACACGCCCACCGTCACACGGTTTCGTGAAACTTTGCCCAATGGCAAATCCTATGTGACCTATGATCTTTATACCAATGGCCCGTTTGACGATACTCAAGTCTTTGTTGTGCCAGCGGGCCATTATTTCATGATGGGTGATAATCGCGATAACTCGACTGACAGCCGTGCTGACCCTGTGTTGCAAGGCGGCGTCGGATTTGTACCGGCGGAAAATCTTGTTGGTCGCGGGCGCGTCGTTCTGTTGTCTTTCAA
This sequence comes from Hyphomonadaceae bacterium, assembly GCA_040378245.1. Lineage (GTDB taxonomy): Bacteria > Pseudomonadota > Alphaproteobacteria > Caulobacterales > Aquidulcibacteraceae > Aquidulcibacter. The sequence continues at coordinate 568 of JBEINE010000164.1, forward strand.
GGAAGAGACACGCATCTATTTGCCATGGACATGGTTTACTGGGCTTCGTTGGGATCGGTTGGCGGTCCCTATTCGATGATGCGGGGTCATGCTTTGGACGCTTTTGAAAAGCGGCTGGGCTACCAATTCAATAATAGGTCTCTACTCGAGCGGGCGTTGACCCATAAATCGCGTGGCGATGGCCAGCGCGGCTTCGCCCATAATGAGCGCTTGGAGTGGTTGGGCGATCGCGTCCTGGGTCTTTTGGCGGCTGAGCGCTTGTTTGCAGAAAACCAAGGCGCCGAAGAGGGCGAATTGACCCGCCGGTTCAATGCGATTGTTTCGGGCAAAAATTGTGCGGATGCGGCGCGGACTTTGGCCGTTGGCGATGTGCTGATATTGTCGCGTGGGTTTAGCCCTGAAGCGGTGCATGAAAATGACTCTATTCTGGGGGATGCTTTTGAAGCGATCATGGCCGCCCTTTGGCTCGATGGGGGACGTGATGCAGCGATGATTCTGTTTGGTTTTGCTTGGGATGGGGGACAAAGTTCAGGCGAACACCACAAAAACCCCAAAAGCGCCCTCCAGGAATGGGCGCAAAAAAAGGGCCTGCCGTCGCCCATTTATCAAGTGTTAGAGCGCGACGGGCCTGATCATGCGCCGCGCTTTGTGGTGGAAGTTCAGGCAGGGGGCAAAACCGCAAAAGCCGAAGGATCGTCTAAGCAAAACGCCGAACGGGGTGCTGCCATCGCTCTCCTGAACCAAGGGGGCCTTAATGTCTGACGCTGAAATCCACGCCATGGCTCCGCTACCCGATGAGACAGCCTGCGGTTTTGTCGCGATCCTAGGCGCGCCAAATGCTGGAAAGTCGACCTTGGTCAACGCGTTGGTAGGTCAGAAGGTGTCCATCGTGACGCAGAAGGTCCAAACCACGCGGTTTCCGGTGCGCGGCGTTGTCATATATGGTCAAGCGCAAATCGTGCTGGTTGATACGCCGGGCGTTTTTACGCCAAAACGTCGACTTGACCGGGCTATGGTGGCGTCAGCGTGGGGTGGGGCGGCAGATGCCGATGCATTGGTCCATGTGGTCGATGCCCCCGCCGCCAGCTCTATCCGCGACGGCAGTGGCGGTGCCGGCGATAGACGCACCGATCAAGACGTCACCACTGTGCTTGATGGCCTCAAAAAGACTGGGCGCAAGGCCATTCTGGCGCTCAATAAAGTTGATCTACTAGAGCGGACCAAATTGCTTGATTTATCGGCAGCTCTTTTTGAGACGGGTGCTTATGATGAGGTTGTGATGATATCAGCGCTGAAGTCGTCGGGGCTGGCGCGTCTCAATGATCTATTGGCCGCCCGAATGCCCAAAGGGCCTTGGCTTTATCCTCATGACCAAGTCGCCGATACGCCTATGCGTGTCCTTGCCGCTGAGATCACGCGGGAGAAAGTCTTTTTACGCCTGCACGAGGAATTGCCCTATCAGGCGACCGTTGAAACCGATGCCTGGACCGAAAAAAAGGACGGTTCGGTCCGCATCGATCAAACCCTTTATGTCATGCGCGAGGGCCACAAAGGTATTGCGATTGGCAAAGGCGGCGAGACATTGAAGTGGATTTCCCAGAATGCCCGCAAAGACATAAAAGAGGCCCTTGAGCGGCCCGTCCATTTATTCTTGCACGTCAAAGTCCGTGAAAATTGGCTTGAAGAGCGCTCACGATATCTTGCACTGGGCTTGGATTTTGATGCTTAGCATTTTCCAGACCGGACCCTTGCGCGGATGACGATGTGGTCGAGTGACGCGATTGCGCTGTCTGCGCGCAAGTTTGGCGAAAATGACGCCATCCTAGAGATTTTGACGCCCCACTATGGTCGCGTTTCAGGGCTTGTCTATGGCGGGGCTGGCAAAACCAAGCGTGCCCTATTGGAACCAGGATCTCGGCTTCATTTGGCTTGGAAGGCGCGCAATGATGAGGAATTGGGGCATTTTGATACCCTAGAAGCACGGGCAGGGGGGCCGGCTGAACTGATGGACGACCGCGCCGCCCTTTCGGCTCTGTCCTGCGCGGCTTCTTTAATACTGGCGAGCACAGCTGAAAGGTCCCAATGCTTGGCGCTCTATCAAGCCACAGAAATCCTGTTGGATGCGCTGACCGATACACCGTCGTGGCCGGCTCTTTACATCAGGTGGGAGTTGGGCCTTTTGGCGGAGTTAGGCTATGGATTGGACTTTACCCGTTGTGCGTTGACAGGCAGACTGGACGACTTAGCGTGGGTTAGTCCAAAGTCAGGGCGGGCCGCGTGTCGGGAGGCCGGTGATCCGTTTAGTGATAAGCTACTGGTTTTGCCGTCTTTTTTGCTGAACCCGCAGAACCAAACAACATCTGGTGATATCGCCGACGGTTTTGCCTTGACCGGCCATTTTATCGCCCGCGAAATCTTGGATCCGATGCGCAAGACGATGCCCGAAGCGCGCGCCCGGCTGATCTTTGCGCTGGGAAAGTCGGGGCGGCTTTAGAAGCGCCCACCGATTAGAACTAGGTTGCGCGTTTAGATATCAAAAAAGCGGGATAAATAGACCCTAGGCCGCCTTTTCAATGCGCGCGGGGCCTTCACTTAGGGTCACTTTGTTGCGACCCGTGCGTTTGGACGCGTACAGCGCCTCGTCGGCGCGCTCTAGAACAGAGGCTGTCTGTTCCTTAAGATGTCGCTCAGCCACACCAAGTGAGACCGTGATCTCGCCCAGATCAATATTGGTAGACCGCCTGACCAAGCGTTTGCCTTTGACCACCAAGCGTATCTTTTCGGCAATGACCGCCGCTTGTTCGAGATTGGTCTTTGGGGCCAACATCGCGAACTCCTCGCCGCCAATACGGGCGACCAGCCCTCCAGTCGGCTTAGAATTATCCATCACAGAGGCAATAAACCTTATGACTTGATCGCCGGTTTGGTGACCGAAGGTGTCATTCACGCGCTTGAAAAAGTCGATGTCACATAGGATAACGCTCAAGGGCTGGCTTTGGACATCAGCTCGCGCCGACAATTCGGTGAAACGCTGCTCAAACTCTTTCCGGTTGGCGATTCCCGTCAGGGAATCGGTTGAAGCCTCAACTTTCACCTGCTCCAATTGGGCGCGCAGCCCTTCGATCTCTCGCCCTGATTCCAGAAGCGTTGTTTCCAAAGCATTGGACCTATTGGCCATATCGGCGGTGGCCTCGACCAAAGTGGCGACGACAGCCGTCGCATTCCCCGACAGGTTTTCTTTGGCCAGCTCGCTTTGGGCAAGGTTCAAACGGCCTCTATAGGCTTTTGTGTGCTCCCCGACGTCTCTCAAGCTGCGAACTACGTCTTCCATTTCAGCGGCGATTTTCCCGCCCGCTTTCATCATACGTGAGCCCACAGACACGTCTTCAAAATGCGCGACGTAAAGATCGTCGCAGATGTTGTCGTCAATTGGCTTTCCCGATTTGATCAGTGCGTCGACTGCGGCTTTGAGCTCTAACTTGGCCCCTGTTAGGTAACACAGCCAAACGGCATAATTCTCTGGCGTCGGGGTTATGGATCGTTCTGCCATGACCGCCAGCGCCGCATGCGCAAATTTCAACCCTTTGTCGCCTATCAATATATGGTTCACGTTGCGGCCCACCAAACCCGTCTATCTGATGCGTTTCTCTTAGGTCACAAGCGTGCATATCAAGTAAACGCAAAAGTTGGGTTCACATCGGTCTTGAAGCCATTTGCAGTTCTATGAGTTATGGACCAATATGAAGTCGCCGGGGCCAATCCAGCGGAACTGATACTCAAGGAGAGCTAAGCATGAATGATTTGACATTTGCCGTTCGTGGTAATTCGGATGCCGTCGCCGACATGAACCGTATCCTGGAGCTTCAAAAGGCCGCTCACCTTCGCGACGGATTTCCATCAGCGCAAGTTCGCATCAGCCGCCTTGATCGGTGCATTGGACTTCTGGTCGATAAGTCTGAGCAGATTGTTGACGCGCTGGCTCAGGATTTTTCATCAAGGTCACGCGAAGCCTCCCTGTTGACGGACGTTGCCTCTTCGATTGGGCCCCTAAAAGAAGCGAAAGCAAACCTCGCAAAATGGATGAAAACGGAAAAGCGCAAAACAACGCCGGCCCTTCTGGGCCTGTTTGGTGCAAAATCTGAGGTGCGCTACCAGCCAAAAGGGGTCGTGGCGATCATCAGCCCGTGGAATTTTCCGATCAATCTGACGTTTGCGCCACTGGCACAGGTGTTAGCAGCGGGCAATCGCGCCATGATCAAGCCGTCCGAGCTGACCCCCGCCACATCCCAGCTCATGGCCGAAATGTTTGCGAAAGTGTTTTCTGAAGAGGAAATTGCAGTGATCACAGGCGGGCCCGATGTAGGCCAAAGCTTCTCCCGCCTTGCATTTGATCATCTGATTTTCACAGGCGGTACAGGCATTGGTCGTCATGTCTGCGCGCCGCAGCGGAAAATCTGGTGCCAGTTACATTGGAGCTGGGTGGCAAAAGCCCTGTTATTGTCTCGCGCTCCGCCGATATAGTGACCACGGCCGAACGCATCATGGTTGGAAAGACACTGAATGCAGGCCAGATTTGCTTGGCACCCGACTATGTCCTGGTGGCAGAGGAACAGCGTGACACTTTGGTTGCGGCCATGCAGGCCTCCGCGACGCGCATGTTCCCAAGAGTGCGTGATAATCCCGACTATACCGCCATCATTGCGCCCCGCCACTTTGACCGCGTTAAAGCTCTGGTCGATGACGCCCAGGCCAAAGGCGCAACCATCATTGAGATAAATCCAGAGAATGAAGACTTTGCAGCTCAGAATGGTCGCAAAATACCCCCGACCTTGGTCTTAAATCCAACCGAAGACATGAAAGTGATGCAGGAGGAGATATTCGGCCCGGTTCTGCCGGTCGCGACCTATAAGAATGTGTCCGACGCTGTTTCCTACATCAATGCCCATGACCGTCCCTTGGGCCTGTACTATTTCGGTGATGACCCTGCAGAGCAGGAATATGTGCTGGCCAATACCGTGTCTGGCGGCGTGACAATCAACGATGTTATCTTTCACATCGCGATGGATGACTTACCATTTGGTGGTATCGGCCCGTCTGGCATGGGTTCCTATCATGGCTTTGATGGCTTTAAAGAATTTAGCCATGCGAGGGCTGTGTTCACGCAGCTGAAAAAGGACCTTGGCCCGATGAAGGCACTGCGGGCGCCCTATGGCCAAGGTATCAAGGACTATCTCGCCGCGCAGATTAAGCGCTGAGAGGGCGTTGCGTGAGCCTGTAACACAGGGGCAGACGGCGGCCTCTTGTTTCGCTATGACCGCCCCTAATGGCCCAATAGCTCAGCAGGATAGAGCATCCGCCTTCTAAGCGGACGGTCGCAGGTTCGAGCCCTGCTTGGGTCGCCAGCTTTTCTTGCGGGGCTATGGCCGTGATGAGCCGGGTTGAGGACTATTGTTCCAAGGGTCGTGAATGAAATGCTCCCCCCAGTTAATGCGATAGCCTCGTTGGGATGCGACTCGAAGCGATAAGAAGGTGGTCACGCGATTGTATCAATACGCCTCAAGAGCTACATCCCCGTTTCAGCGGTTAAACATCTAGCCTAAGCCTTGGCCGGCGTTGTTGGTGCAAGGTCGTGAACTGGCCGCTGAACGAACCCGCTCCGCGGGACGGGCGCTTGTGATAGAGTGGGCGTATGGGGTCGCGATTGCGATTTGTATTGAAGATGTGGGTTTAGGCTCTGACGATGATTGCTCCTTTAACAAGATAGGAGCGACCCGCTATGAAGAGACCATTTTTA
>JBEINE010000177.1:0-5689 GCA_040378245.1 Hyphomonadaceae bacterium
ACATTTCCAGGCCCAAGCTTCCCACAGACGTCCTTGCCGCTCAAAGCATCGAAACCGAACGCTGGGTAAAGGCTTATCTCAAAGCTGTCGATGAGCAGGATATGGAGGCCATTGACGCCTTAGTTGATGACAATGTTGAGTATCACGATGTGCGTTATGATCCTGTGATCGGCAAAGCGGCCGCTACCGAATGGGGCGCGAGCCTTTTTGGAGGCATGGCTGATATTGTGCGCGAGAAAATTGCCAATCTCGCAATTACGGGCCGCCGCGTCATAGCAGAATATGAGTTTTCTGGCACGCATACTGGAACCTATTTGGGGTTTCCAGCAACCGGCAAAAAAATTCATTGGTGGGGGTGTGCAGTTTATCAGTTCACAGATGCAGGACGACTGGTTCACCAGACTTACTACAATGATGTCGAAGCATTAGAGTCGCAGCTCGCAGGCAAGCCGCTTCAATAGAACTAATGGGCAACGCGATGTATCAAGAAACATTGAAAGAAACCTATGCCGAAAATTATCGACCATGAAGGTACACGCGACGCAATCGCAGATGCTTTCGTTCGCGTCGTGGCTGCGCGCGGTGTTGCAACTGTTACAATGCGGGAGATTGCGCGTGAAGCTGGGATCAGCCAAACTTTGCCGCTATACTATTTCGACAGTCGAGACGCACTGGTTGAATTTGCCTTTGCGAGGCAGACGCAACTCTCGGTTGAAGGTCTTCTCGAAGTTACGCGTAGCGGCGGATCGGCCAAAGATCGGATTCGTGCAACTGTCAACTGGCTCGTGAAACGTGCATCAACCAATCAGGCCAAATGGCGAATGATCATCGCGATGATCGTGGAGAACCGAGAGAATTCGCGCATCAACGATCTGGATCGCGAATGCTACAACAAGTATCTGGAAGAACTTGAATTGCTTTTCGATGCTTATCGGCTTGAAACTGGTATTGAGCTGAAGCCTAGGGCGGAAGCGTTAATGTTGATAACCGCTACGGATGGTCTGTCGTTAGCAACGGCCAGCCTCGGTGCCACCGTGCAAATGTTAATGGTGCCGCAGCTTAACGAACTACTTTTGGAACGGTTTGGTCTGTCGACAGATCAAGATTCGTTGACTTTTGCCGCATAGCAATTGGGTGAACTGAACTAGTATAGGGTTACATCTTGCAACGACGTTGTTTTATCAAATTGGTGCCAGCCGTTGTCAGGGTGATCCCCATCGCACGGTCCTTTGCGTCCACGGAGGCCAGATGAAAATCTCCTCAACAGACGAACGGGCACCCCTGACGCTGTTGATAGCGGCGGCGGCGGCAACCATCGTGGGGCAGTTGAACATCATTCTGGCCTCCTTTCTGTTGCCATTTTCGATGCAGCAACTCGATATCACTAACTTGGCGGCCTCCAAACTTATTACCGCTGAATTGTTTGTCTATCTCGTCACAGCTGTAGTCGCGTCAACAGTCCGGCGTTTCTCGCCAAAGCCTATCGCTGTCATTGGTTGCATGCTTTACATGGTGGGAAGTTTCGGTGCGGCGAACTCTGCTGATCCCTCCACTTTCATTATTTCCCGACTTTTAAGCGGGGCTGGTGGCGCCCTCGCTCTCATTAGCGCGAACAGAGCTATGGCGTCGCACCATGAATATGCGAAACTTCTTTCCATATCGATTACCGCCTCAGTGGTGTTTGCAGTGGTCGCTCTGGTCGCAATCCCAGCTATATTCGAGTGGATTGGCTCCGCTCCAGCCTATGTAGCACTCGGAGCTGTTGCCGCGCTGGCTGGTTTGGCGAGCTTGGGTCTTTCCCAAGGATCTCGTGTCGCGCCAATCGGTATCGGCCTCAATTTTGGTGTCGCTGCTTGGTTGCTCGTTTTAGCCTTTTTCCTCAGCCGTCTGAGTGATGGTGTGCTTTTGCCGCACGTGGAAAGCTTTGGCCACCGCGTCGGGCTTGGGCCCACATCGGTCGGAATCGTGCTTGCCGCCGTAACATTTCCTTCTGCCATTGCAGTGTTGTTGGCATTGCGTGTCGTAACAGCCAGAGGCTTGTTGGTGCTGGTCTTGTTGGCGCTCTTTATAAAGTTGGCTGGGGCCATCCTCATGCAGGTGTTGCCTAATCTTTTGGGTTTTTCAATTGCCCAATTGGCAACCTCCATAGGATATGTGCTGGTGGCGCAGCTATTCCTGACCCGATTTTCCGAGATCGATGCGAACGGACGCCTTTCCGGCTTGGCAAACACGGCTGGGCTTGCAGCGGACACGTGCGGTTTGGCTTTCGGATCGCAAGTCTTCGCGACCGCTTCATTTGCTGGCCTGACATGGCTGACGGTAGCAATTGCTGCCGGCGCAATTCTTCTTTGTAGCTATTCGTTTCCGCGCGCTCGCGCTGCCGGTTCATTGTCTGGGAATAATCAATGCTGAATTCATTCATCGGCTTTGTTGGCGGGATCTTGTTTGCCGTGCTTGTTGTGTTGTTTCTCCGCAATATCCTCGTGCCTCGCAGGCTCCTCAAACTCTTTAGCAATATTCCCAAAACTATGCGGTTCGATCTGGCAACGCCGCACTCCATGCGAAACATGGTTGCGCTCGCCGAGCCGCCCCTGGCACCTTGGTTTGACGAAGCCAAAGCGCGCCCGATGCTCGATATGTTGCGCAAACACCTTCCTGAACGACCGCCGACAAAGCCCCCCATTTGGCAGCGCCATGGAGTTAGCTCCCGACCGGTAATCGTGCACCCGACCGCCCCGCCGCCGAAGGGTTCAAAATTACCCGGTGAGTTTGAACCCCTTGATGCAGTGCTTCTCAATTGGCCTTGGCACTATCCCAGCCGCTGGAAGCCACATAGTGATTTTGCAAGAGCCATCGCGGATTCTGGTGCCCGCGTGCTTTTGATGAGTGACGAGCGCCAAGACGTCCAAGAGCTTTATCGATATCTTGCCACAGCGGGTCTGTCGTCAGAAGCGGTCGAAATCCTAGAAGCACCGGTCGATGATGTGTGGATACGTGATTACGGACCGACGTTTGTAAAAGGGCCTGATGGTGCGGCTGTCATTGTCGCTAATCCATATGTGCCTGCCGAACATCCTTATCGAAAGGGGGACAATTGTGCCGCTCTGGCAATCGGCGCCGCTTTAGAGCTCCCCGTGTATCGTCTGCCCTTGCTGATCGAGGGGGGGAATCTGGTGAGTGATGGCCGCGGTCTGATGATTACATCGACTGCAACGCTTGATCGCAATCCCGAATTGTCGCGAGCCGACGTCGCTGCCATTTTTCAGCATTACTTCGGATCCGAGCGCACCGAGTTTATCGAAGCGCTGCCAGCTGAAGTCACCGGCCATGCAGATATGACCCTCCGTTTCGTAGACGAAACCACGGTCGTGGTGGCCTCGGCACCGCCAGGGCACCGCTGGGCCCGATATTTTGATGATGTCGCCTCGCAGATCGCGCAAATCCGACGAAGCAGTGGAGAACCGTTCACTGTTCACCGCCTTCCAATCGCCGTCTCAAAATTATACGCGACAGCTTTCTGGAGCTACGTCAACTGCCTCCAAGTTAACGGGACAACGATTGTACCGATATTCGGCCAACCTACTGACGATGCCGCATTGGAATTTTTCCGCGGTCTAGGAAGAGGCAACGTTGTCGGCATCAACTTTTCCGATTTTCTTGTCGGCTCAGCGCACTGCCAGTCTAAGGAAATTTTTCGCGGCGCGCTTGGCGCGCTTAGCCACTTTGGGGAGAGCAAACCATGACACCTGCGGAACATGTCGATGTCCTGATAATCGGAGCTGGGTTTTCCGGCATTGCTGCCGCCTACCACCTTCAGGATAAATGTCCGAACCATAGCTACGCTATTCTCGAGGCGCGCGACTCGCAGGGGGGTACATGGGATTTGTTTCGATACCCCGGCATTCGGTCGGATTCTGATATGTACACATTCGGCTTTTCCTTCCGGCCATGGACTGGCGACGCTTCGATTGCGCAGGCAAGCGACATCTTGAACTATATGAATGAAACCGCTCGGGACTTTGGCATTGATAAGCATATTCGCACACAGCACCGGGTTGTTGAAGCATCGTGGAGTGATCACGAAGCGCGGTGGACACTGCGCGTGGAAACACCCGATGGACAACGCGAGATGACATGCGGCTTCCTTCTCACTTGCACCGGCTACTATGATTATGAGCAGGGACATGACCCTGTTTTCCTCGGACGGGAACGGTTTGGCGGCCCGATCGTACATCCACAATTCTGGCCTCAAACGCTCGATTATGCTGGAAAGCGCGTCATAGTAATCGGCAGCGGTGCGACAGCCGTCACGATCGTCCCTGCCATGGCCGAGACTGCTGGACACGTGACCATGCTGCAGCGCTCGCCAAGTTTTGTTGCGGGGCGCCCTGCAATTGACCCGTTTGCGAGCAGGGTCAGGCGGATTTTTCCGGCCAAATTGGCGCATCGCATCATGCGCTGGCGCAACATCGCCATGCATCTGTATCTTTATCGCTTTGCGCGCAAGAATCCCGATCAGGTTCGCGCGCTCCTCTTGAAAACGGCGGGCGACGCGACCGGGCCGCAGTGCGATGTCGCAACGCATTTCAATCCGCGCTACAATCCGTGGGACGAACGGCTCTGTTTCGTGCCGGATAATGATTTATTTGTTGCGATCAGGGAGGGCCGTGCGAGTATTGTAACCGATACGATTGATAGCTTTTCAGAGACAGGCATCAAACTTGGGTCTGGGCAACATCTGCCAGCTGACATCATTGTGACCGCGACAGGCTTATCGCTCCAGTTGATGGGCGGGATTTCTTTGAAGGTAAACGGCCAGATTGCCGATGCAACAAAGTCGATAACCTATAAGGGTATCATGTGCTCCGGCATTCCAAATCTCGCATCGATTTTTGGATACACCAACGCGCCTTTCACGATGCGCGCCGACCCAACAATGGGGATCGTCTGCAAAGTTCTGAACCGTATGAAGGCTCGGGGTTGGCGTCGATGCATGCCGCAGCCTCCGGCTCCCGGCTCGCAGGAAGCCCCGTTTATTGACCTTAAGTCAGGCTATGTCCAGCGGACCGTTGATCGCTTTCCCAAGCAGTCGACTGTCGATCCATGGCGTATTCGTCAGAATCTCCTAACGGATCACCTTGCGTTGGCATGGCAGCGCATTGGACCTGGCCTTGATTTTTCCTAAATGCTTTTGTCGTTGAAATGGACGAACCGCAATAAAATGACATAAAGAAATCGGGTAATCTGTCCGCCGTCAGAACGTTTGGCACTGACAACCGCGCCATTTCGGTTCGTCCCCGCGAAATTACTGGGGCGGACATAGGGTTTTCGATAGAAAAATTATATGACGTTTATCGTGATTTCCTACCCCCCAAAATGGCTATTCTTTCAGGGACTGTTTTTGAGGTGAGAGGATGCCGATGCTGTCCCCCATGAGTTCATAGGCCGCTCTAACAGCCGATTGACGGATCAATCGCCGTGACAGGCGTTGACGGGCTACCGGAGACTGAATGCAAAAGTGTCCATCGTCCGCTCAAAACGGCGCGCCAAAAACCAGCACACCAAAAACCAGCGCACCAAGAACCAGCGTATTGTCACTAATCCCATAGGGCCCATCACTCCCCGCAGATTCGCACAATCGCGCTTCAATGAGGTCGGTGCCCGCGCCAAGCCCCACCCCCCAAAAAAA
>JBEINE010000254.1:0-3087 GCA_040378245.1 Hyphomonadaceae bacterium
ATCGGGGCAGGGCTCGAGCGCTAAATCAAAACAAAAAGCAGTAAAACTGCATGTCAAAAAAGCGAAAAACTGTTGCCAACTGATGCCCGCGAATTGCGTTTAGTTGGTATCGATACGGTATCGGCAACTTTTTTCTGGGGCGCTTCGATCTGCTAACCCCTTGTTTTAATGGTGGAGCCAAGGGGAGTCGAACCCCTGACCTCTTGAATGCCATTCAAGCGCTCTACCAACTGAGCTATGGCCCCGAACCAGTAAGGATGGCGATGTACCATAGCCCTTGTTTGAGGTGCTGGTACCACCACCGTGCCAGCAAGAGAGGGCGTATAGACTTTGTGTGGAGGGCGATCAAGCTGCCAGAGCATCGCGGGCTGGATGTTGTGGTCTCAACAACCTCCAGACAAGGCCGCCCTATTTCAAGCGGGGCGCGATACGCAGGATTTCTGCAAAGGCCAGAAACAAATGATAGAAAGTCGAGGTCGGAATGGCGGTGGCGACGGGTTGACCAGAGGCGTCAAATGCATCGATCCAAAGGCCCGGCATTGGCCCTGACAGATGATGTGTGAAAAGCGCATCAAGGGTCTGCGTCAAAACAGGCAGCGGGTCTTGCCCAAAGGTTTCAAACAAAGCCACCGCCGCCTTGATCCGTTCAGTATTGGGCCAAGTCCGCGATCCGCCGTCAATTATGTCGCCAGAGGCCGTAATTTGATTATAGGTTAAGCCTGTCGGTGTAACGCCATAACGCTCACAAAAGGCGACCGAGCTTGCGATCGCATCGTCAGAATTAACCGATAATGTGACCTTGGCTTTGGCCAAAATCCACGCCCATTCGAATTGATGGCCAGGCTCAACGATCTGTCCCCTTGGCCCCGCCAGCGGCGCTAAATCATCGTCAAAATATTCGCATAATGTGCCGGACGCCTGATTGAAAAACTTGGTTTTGAATAAATCCAAAACGTCGCGTGCGAGGTCGGCGAACAAGGGCTCTGGACTGGCATCATGGCAAGCTAAGCAGGCTTCCAGAAAATGCATGTGCGGGTTTTGCAGGCGCGGACCGGCGGGTGGGACTTGGTGCCAAAAGCCAATTTTGGGATGGCGCAACTTGATATTGATCAGCTTGGCGGTCTCAATGGCCAGATCGAGCACCTGACGGTCACCGCTGGCGCGATAAAACCAGCCTAAGGCAAACAACGCGAATGCATTGTCATAAAGGTCGATCGTGTTATCCAAAACCGCATTGGTGCTGGTTAAACGCTTTGCCCAGCCGATTGTGGAGCCCAGATAAGCGGTTTCCCTAAAGCTGTCATAGAGGGCGCGGGCCAGCGCCAGGCCCGGTTGCCAGCCCAACAAATAGGCGTGGGAATAGACATAGATTTGCCGAGCCGGAACGCGCACCCGCTTAAAGCCAGCGTCCGATGGGCCACCATCCAGCGCCAATTGCTCAACGCAGCCACCCGAGACATAATCGGTGCTCCGCTGCGCCCATAGCGGCAGCGCCTGATCAAACATCCAGACTTTGAGGCGATCAATTGGCAAGCCAGTCAATGGGTCACGCCTTTGGCTTGAAAGCATCCGCAGCCAGTCGCACATCCTGTGCGCGGTCTTTGGGCGCGATCAAAATGCCTGTTTCGGTGACAATGACCATCAGATCTGTGACGCCAATCAAGGCGACGGGCAAGTCTTTGGTGGTGACCAGGCAATTGGTCGTGTCGAATAATGCGACATTACCAGTCACGACATTTTGCCCGTCATCTTTAGTGCCAATATCCCACAAGGTTGAGAATGAACCTACATCGTTCCAGCCCATATCGACAGGCACGACGGCGGCGTGGTTGGTTACTTCCAAGACCGCATAATCAATGGACTTTGAGGGAGCATCTGCAAAGGCATCATGATCTAAGTGAATGGCGTATCCCTCTCGCTTGGCTTTTGTGACGGCTTGGCGGGCGGCTAGAAGTATTTCGGGCGCATGCCGCTCAAGCTCTTCGACCAGAGTTGAGGCTCTAAAAAAGAAAATGCCTGAGTTCCAAGCATAATCGCCAGACGCAACATAGCCCTGAGCCGTTTGCAGATTCGGCTTCTCAACAAAGGCCTCAACCTTATACACCTCCTCTGCAATCGCGGCGCCGCGCTTAATGTAGCCATAGCCTGTAGCAGGGCTGTCAGGGACAATTGCAAATAAGACGACATTGCCATCCACGGCCGATTTGGTAGCGGTGATACAGGCCCGGTGAAGAATGTCAGGATGCGCAATCACGTGATCTGAATGCAGGCTTAGCATCAATGCCTCAGGATCGCGTTCGCATTGAAGAAGGGCCGCCGCTGCCAAAGCTGGCGCGGTATTGCGGGGCAGAGGTTCTAGAATCAGGGTTGCTTGATCCTGAGCCATGGCGGCCAATTCCGCGGAGACTGGCCCCATATGATGGACACCACATACAATGATCGGCGGCGCAAATGTCACGCCTTCCCCCTTAGACACGCGCGCCAAAGTCTCCGAGAACATCGTTTGGCTGCCGCCCAGAGCATGAAATTGCTTGGGCTTATCGTGGGTAGACACCGGCCAAAGCCTAGAACCCGCACCGCCGGACAATATGATGGGAACAATGAGGCTCACGCTGCTATTCCTCTTTTGGGCCTATCTTCACGTGACGCTCTCCCGCGACCCCTAAAGCTGTGCCGGAGCTACCGCTTTAAACGCGAAGGCCGATTATTCGTTTCATTTCAATAAGCATGGTCAATAAACGACTGTTGGCCAAAGTAAATGCTGAAAGACGCACCTCGAACTGAAGTTAACAACCCCATCAGCTTTCTATCCAAGTTTCAGGCCCATTGTGTTGTTTTTTGTCTGGGACGCGTTGGAAAGCTTGGCGAAGCCTCGGATTGATGTCTTGATACAGGATACGAGCTCGAGGACAGCTTAGTCGGTCGCTAAAGCGGCGCGATCAAACCCATGTGTCGACCGTATCTCGCTTTGGTGAAATCTCTGCTTCACACACAAAACGCTGATCAATTATCCTTTGTCTGTTTGGGGCGACCGAGCGTCGATTGAACTGGCACTCAAGCAATTGAACCAAGGTTGTGAGTGACCAA
>JBEINE010000011.1:0-29582 GCA_040378245.1 Hyphomonadaceae bacterium
GCAGTCCCCTGATCATGACCAGCACAGCCCTAAACCGGCTACATCATGGCTAAGCTGTTACACCACGCTGTGGGACACGATCATCTTTAAAAATCGATGGTATGTTACCTATATGGACAATGCGCCAAATTAGGGCATTTTTAGAGTTCAGTTTATCTGACATAATCCACAAACTACGCAAAAATTGATTTAGAGCAAGGTTATGGAAAAGGCCGCAAACGAATTAGCCAATAGATTTGTGGATTATCCCGTGCGCGCGCACGTATAGGGGGAAAGCACCATGGGTGGGTTTGGATCGGGGCGGCCTAGGTCTGGTGAGCCAAAGGTGGAGCAAGCTTCGCACTTGAACATTGCAAAGCTGTTTCGTGATGGCTTCATTCGCAAAGGCCAAGCGTGGCAATCGTTGCTGACTTGGCACACAGTGCGCGACAAAGAACCGTGCGGCTCGATTGGTTTGCGCGCTTGGTGTGACCTAGACGGCGAATCAGACCGCATTCAATTGTATGGCACATATCAAGGTGAACCTTTCAGCCAAACAATTGCGCTGACGTCAATTCCTGGGACTAAAGGTGGAAAGCGCTGGTTTGCGGTTTGTCCGGCGTCCGGGCGTCGGTGTTTGACGCTGGTTCTAAGCCGTAAGCATCGCGGGTGGGTGTCGGTGCCTGCTAGTGGGCTTCGATATTATAGCGAGGGTATGGATAGTTTTGATCGATGCCGCGAAAGGGTGGAGAGGGCAGAGACTAAGATAAGGAAGCTATCCAAATACGCGCGCCACCGCACGCGGGTGCGGTTAGAGCGCGAACACTGGGCCGCTGAGGATCAATTCCACCTCGCCTTACAAGGCTTTCGCGCTATGCTAAACGCGCGCTTTGCACGGTTTGGGATAGATGATGAAATTTGACGGATGGGATATGACTCTATGAAGCGGGCTTTTATGCTGTCGCTTGTCTTGATGCTTGCTGCTTGCGATTCAAGACCCAACGAGTGGAACGCCTACGTTTACCCTGATAGCAGTCGAAAAGACCGCGAGTTCATACTTCGTGGATTTGCCACTTTTGAAGCGTGCAGGGTGGCCGCGAAAGAGGTTCTAGTCTGGTTTGAGGCTGGGGATACCACTGGAACATATGAGTGCGGTTTCAAGTGCGGACCTTACAACGGCCTTGCAGACTTGGACGTCTGTAAAGAAACTAAGGAATGAAAAGGTGGTAAGTGCGCATGTACCCGCTGGGGGGGGGCGTATCAAAAGTCTAGGCCAATGCGTCCAAGAACCGTCTGGTTTCTGCAAGCCAATCGCAAACACAGTTTTCTCGCGCGCGCGCGCGTTTTCTAGAGCACGGGACTTGTGGCTTTTTGCAGTGTCACATTGAAGCCCGTGGTGGACGGGTGGTGGACGGCGAAAACCCCGCGCCACCGAAAACTACCTAAGTCATCGAAAAGATTGGTGGGTGATGCAGGGCTCGAACCTGCGACCCGCTGATTAAGAGTCAGCTGCTCTACCAACTGAGCTAATCACCCGACCCTGCTTGCGATTTGGTGGCTGCTCGCAGGCAGGGGGTTGCCTATGAACTAAATGGGGGCGGGCGACAAGTCTGTTGCGCCGCTGCGGCTTGGGTTGGACTGAGTTTAAGACGTCTACGGTTAAGTCGCCGTTGAGTTTGCCCAAGAATCGCCTCATGAGGGGGCGTGTTTTAGAGATTATATTATATCATCATAAGTTACTGAAAAGTAGATTACCTTAGCGCGAATAATTAGCAAACACTCGTTTTTGGACGACAGTTCTCGCTAATATTGATAAGACTGCATTAATCACCTAGCTCTAACGATGTCATATGGAAAAGCTAAGCCTCGTGCATGACCAAGGTCCAATCGTTGATCAAGCCCATCTAAACCGAATGACCGGTGGCGATGCCAGCCTCGCCGCAGAGGTTTTGGGCATTTTTCGGGAGCAGTGCGACATCTGGCTGCGCTTGCTCGATCCTGTCACCGACACCGTGGATTGGGGCAATGCGGCTCACACGATCAAAGGCTCGGCGCGGGGGATTGGTGCTTGGCCGTTGGGGGAAGTCTGTGGTGGCGCGGAAGAATCGGCGCGCAGTGGCGGTCTAACGCGTGATGAGAAACGGGCTTGGCGTGATGACATCGCGCTCCACATTGATCAGGTTTTGGGGGAAATTGCGCGCCTAGAACATAAAGCCTTGATGGGTTCCTTACGGCGTTAAGGTGGAGCTTCTCGCCGCGTCAAAGGCCGCCATCTCATAGGCGATGCACCGATCCATCATCGTCCGCCAGACAGGTTCAGCAATCGCCAGCGATAATCCCACACTTTGAGCTTGGACCGCAACTTTTGCCATTACATCTTCAATGCGAGCTTCATCGCGCACCAAGCCACGTTGGCCCTTTAGCCGAGCAGCGGCGTCCATAAAGGACTGGCGTTCCGCGATCAATGTGACAAGTATCTGATCTAGGCGATCAATCTCATGGCGAACCTCAGCCATGGTTTGACAAGAGGCGGCGTTATTGATGTGGGGCAGGGTATTTGCGGTCATCGTGGGGAGATAAACCAGGCTGGGAGCTTAGGCAAAGCCTCAAATCACCCAGTCATCGCCTGTCGCTTCATCCTTGATCCACTCGATGAAGTGTTTCAGCGCAGGTGTTAAAGTTCGGCCCTTGGGTCGCACCAGCCAATAAGCAAACCCAACCTTATCGCCTTCGCCCGCAAAAGGTGCAACGAGCCGCCCCGATTGCAAATCGGCCGCTGCAATCGCGCGTTTTGCCAAGGCGACGCCATGGCCCGAAGCGGCTGCATCGATCACCAATGCAGACTGATTAAACCGCAGACCCTGATTGGTATTTGCAGCCAATACCCCCCGCGCCGCCAACCACATCGACCAGTCCGGGCATGAGGGGTCATTATCAGTGCCGCTATCATGCAAAAGCGTGTGGCCGACCAAATCTTGGGGGTGCTTTAATGGCTTTCCCTTTTCCAACAGCGAAGGGCTGCACACAGGCAACACCTCTTCTGTCATCAATTTCTCGCTGATCACCCCTTCGTAAAAGCCCGGTCCGTACCGAATCGCCAGATCAACATCGCTATAAGCAAAATCGACAAGGTTCATGTCAGCGGCGATCCAGATTTGCACACCCGGGTGGATCGCTTGAAACCGCTCCATCCGAGGCACTAACCATTTTGACGCAAAAGATTGAGCAACCGAGACTGACACGCGCTCGCGCCGCAGTGGCAGGCGCATTTGTCGCACTGCGTCATCAACCCGCTCAAAAGCGTCCCGCAATAAGGGCATAGCTGAGCGCGCCGAGTCAGTTAGCTCGACCGCACGGCCAAGCCGACGAAAGAGCGGCTGGCCGACATAATCTTCCAATATCTTGATCTGTTGACTGATGGCGCCGGGTGTTACGTCGAGATCTTCGGCCGCCTTTGTAAATGAGAGACGACGTGCGGCGGCTTCAAAAGCGCGCAATGCATTGAGGGGTGGATAGGATAAGGTCATGCAGTTTTACTATTGCATCTTGAACCTCTCAGCAAGACGTAGTTTTGCTGATTAAAAGCCGCATGAGCAGCCCTTCGTGCGAAGGTGTGACAGTCGCCCCTTAACATGCCATATTCACAAAATGGATGCGCGTCACAAAACTGATTTTTATGCTTGGACGCAGGATCAAGCGGCGCTGGCGCGATCCAGATCGTCCAATGCGTTCGACTGGGATAATGTCGCCTTGGAGCTGGAAGCCTTGGGGAAAGCTGAATCGCGTGAACTACGCTCACGATTTGTCATACTGCTGGCCCACCTACTGAAGTGGATGATCCAGCCCGAACGTCGGTGTCGGTCATGGGCCAATACGATCGCCAATCAACGTGACGAAATCGCTTTTCACCTTGAGGATAATCCGAGCCTGAAGAGTCAGATTCAAGATAGCTTTAACTTGGCCTATCCATTGGCCAGACGGATAGCGTCCACCGAAACGGATTTGGATTTGGAGCTTATTCCTCTAGAGCCGCCGTTTAATGTCGATCAAGCGCGGCAAGCCGATTGGCTGCCTGACGCTGACCTCTAGAAAATCGAATAGCCGCCATCAACAACCAAAGTGTCGCCTGTATGATAGCTAGAGGCATTACTGGCGAGATAAACCGCTAAGCCACCAAAATCGTCTGGTGTGCCCCAACGGCGTGCGGGCACACGGGGAATGACTTTTTCGCTAAAGGCGGGGCTGTCTTGCGCAGATTGGGTCATGTCTGTAGCGATCCAGCCCGGCAAAATGGCATTGGCGCGCACGCCATAACGCGCATGCTCAACAGCGATGGACTTGATCATGGATATCACCGCGCCCTTAGTGGCGGCATAGGCTTCATTGCGGGCCGCCCCTTCAATGGCCGCTAGTGAGGCGATGCCAATGAGCGAACCGCCGGGGTCTCCAGCTTTGGCGCGCTCAACCATATGGCGGCAGGCTTCCCGCAAAGTAAAGAAAACGCCATCAAGATTGACCGACAGGGTTTTTCGATAGGTGTCAGTGCTCATATCGACGAAACTTGGCGAGCCAAAGCCGACCCCAGCATTGGCAATGACAGTATCGATGCGGCCCATGTGGCTGGCCGTATCAGCCATGGCTGAAACCACTGCGGCCTCGTCGGACACGTCAACGACCCAAGATTTGGCGCGCACATCATGGGCATTTAACTCAGCAATAGCCGATGCATTTGTCTCTGCATTGCGTCCCCAAATGGCGACATCTGCGCCAGAGGCAGCGAGAGCCTGCGCCATGCCAAGGCCAATCCCCCGATTGCCGCCCGTGATAAGGGCGACATGCCCTGCAAGGTTAAAGGGTTTGTAGGCCATGGGCTTTTCTCCGATCAAATGTGCGCTATGCGTCGTCACTTTAGCGATGGCGCGCTATCGAGCCAATGCCATTTTCTCACCTATGCGATGTCGTCCCGTCCGTGCTTTGTGTTGCGACTCGCTGTTAGGTGCAGACATGACAACGCTACTTGATCCAACCCATTCCGGTCCTAGACCGCAAAACGCATGCCTATCTGTCGTGGTGCCCTGTTTTAACGAGGAGGCGGTGATTGGGCTTTCCCATTCTCGGCTTAAGGCAGCCTTGGAGGCTATGAGCGCTGATGATGCCATGCGTTACGAGATTATCTATGTGGATGATGGTAGCCTTGATCAAACAGCAAATCTCTTGACGGCGATTGCACAAGCCGATCCATGTGTTCGGCTTGTCCTTCTATCGCGCAATTTCGGCCATCAGCCCGCGGTGACGGCGGGACTGGATCACGCGCAGGGTGATTGTGCGGTCATTATTGACGCGGATCTACAAGACCCGCCAGAACTCATCACCGAGATGGTCAAGCTATGGCGCGCTGGCAATGATGTGGTTTATGGTCAGCGTACCGACCGGGAGGGCGAAAGCGCTTTTAAAATTGAGACGGCACGCGCCTTTTACCGTGGTCTAAATGCCCTGTCCGACGTTGAAATTCCACTTGATGTCGGTGATTTTAGGTTGATTGACCGCTGCGTGATGAATGCCATAGCGACTATGCCAGAGAAAGATCGGTTTTTGCGGGGCATGATATCTTGGGTGGGTTATCGCCAAGTGGCTTTGCCCTATCGCCGCGCGGCACGCGCCGCTGGGGAGAGCAAATATCCCCTGACTAAAATGATCCGCTTTGCCATTGACGGTATGTTGTCATTTTCCCTAGCACCTTTGCGATTTGTCATCACCATGGGCGCATGGATCGTGGTTGTGACCGTGTTGGGTATCATTTATGCTCTGTTCAATCGGCTATTTACGGATCAATGGGTCAGTGGTTGGACGCTATTATTTATCGCCATCATGTTTATGGGCGGGGTGCAGCTGATGGTTTTGGGCGTCATTGGGGAATATGTGGGTCGCATTTATATGTCAGGAAAAGATCGACCCCTGTACATCGTCAAACGCAAAGTCGGTTTTGAGCGAGACGTATGACGTGACTGAAGGTTTATTGGATCGTGCCAGAATCCTGATGTTGGTGCGCTATGGTGTTGCAGGCGGGCTGACCAGTCTGGTCTATATTCTGATTTATGTGTCTTGTGTGCATCTGGGGTTGATGCGCTATTTGGCGTCTGCCGTCGCCTATGGCTGTGCATTGTTGTTTCAGTATTTCGCCCATGGTCTTTTTACCTTTGGGCACAGAGACATACCCGAAGGCCGGCTCTGGCGCTATCTTGTCGCCGTTGGCTGTGGGTTTGTTTTGGCGGCGAGCATCAGTCAGGCTAATAGCAAACTGTATTCCTTGCCCGACCTGCTGGTTTCTATCATTGTCATGTGTGTGGTTGCGACAACGAATTTCTTCTTTTTCACCTTTTGGGTTTATGCTGAAAAACGAGCCGTCTGAATGAGCCAGAGTAAAGTTCCGACCTCAATCGCCATCGTTTTGGGCGGCCTAATTCTCCTATCCTTAGTCCTGTCGCTCAACTTGAATCCTACAGCGGATATCACTTGGCGGCTGCACATTGCGCGGGAAACCTTAGCCGGCAAAGAAATCTATCGCGATTTGATCGAGACCAATCCGCCCTTATGGTTCTGGGCGTCACTAGGGTGGGCTAAGGTTGCTGCGGCGCTGAACATTAGTGCTTATGCGGTGATGTGTGTTGGCATTCATGCCTTGGCGGTGATCGCGCTATTCGCCCTCAACCGCTTGACCGCGCAAACCCTGAATCTGTGGCAACGATGTGCCTTATTGTTGGGCTTTGTTGTTGCCTATCTATTTGTGACCATTGGGGAAATTGGCCAACGAGAACAGGGGCTTTTGGTGGGCGCTGTGCTTTGGCTGGCTCTGGCAAACATGCGGTTAGAGGGGAGGGCGGTTCCGGCGTGGCTCGTCATTTTGGTGACTTTGTTTGCTGCCTACGGCTTTGCACTCAAACATTATTTTGTAGCTATCCCCATTCTGACTGAGATTTGGCTGCTGGTCGCTCTCGGGCGTGCCTATCGCCCCATCAGGCTGGAGACATTGTTATTGGGCGGTGCGGCAATCATTTATGCGGCGGCTGTTTTCTACTTCGCACCGCTGTTTTTAAGCCGCATTGTGCCTTTGGTATTGATTGCCTATTCCAGTTTTGGGTCCATGATGGGCTTTACATTCGAACACCGACTTTATCGAATTGCCCTTGATTCTTTTTATTTGATCATTCCATTCTTTTTATTTGTACTCTCCAAAGATCGACCAAAACTGGTGACTGGGCTTTTGCTCGTTATGATTACAACCGCGATCATCGTTGTTTTGCAGTTGAAGGGTTGGCGCTATCATAGGCTCGCGCCGCAAGGCACCGCCTTCATGCTTCTAGCTTTGCTGCTTGGGACGGCTCTTGGGCGGGGGCCATTGCGCAACATTCGAGAAATCACTGCGGCCGTCGCCTGTTTGGTGGGCACGGCCTACGTGTTTATCGCGGCACCTTTGATCGATATCATAACATATCAAGGCCAAGTGGTGTCCAGACCATTGCGTCAGCTCGTGTTTTCTGAAGCCCAAGACAAGCGGATCGCGATCCTCTCCTTGGGTCCCGAACACGCCTTTTATCTTCTCGATCGCGCTGGGCGACCACAATGGTCGCGCCATTATGGTATGTGGATGCTGCCGGGCCTACAGACCGCCGTGCCCGGTGCGAAAACCGAAGGCAAGCGCATTGAGGAACTCAATCGGGTCCGACGCGAATTCATTGCCGATCTAACCTGTATCCCGCCTGACATCATCGTCAGCGAAAGAGGCTGGATGAGGGTGAAAACCGTCATTCCGATTGATACTCTTGGGTATCTCAAACAGGATGCAACCTTCGCATCATGGTTTGACGCGGCCTATAAGCCCGCCGAAAGTTTCCACATCTTCACCGTTTGGCGGCTGAAGGGTCCAAAGCCCGCAGCTGGGCCGTGCCCACGCGATCCTTAACTTCGTGCCCGCGCGATCATGACAAGCGACACCCCAAGCGGCAAAGGCACGCGCCCGATCATCAATCGCTCTAAGCTGAAAACCGCCTCAAGGAGTTTGTTTAACCAAGTTGCAGGCAAACCCGTATCAGGCGTTGAGTTACCGGTAAGAGATTTGATGCCCCGCACCGCTGCGATCAAGGGCAGCAAGAGGGTATTAAAATAGCTGATTTTCTCAAGTTCCAAGCCCGAATCCATCACCACAGCCCGCAAGGTCCGATCCGTATAGCGGCGCTTATGGTGGTGTTCCAGGTCATGGGCGCTCCAAAGCGAGGGGAGGGCGGGCACGGTCAGGAGCAATCGGCCGCCGGGCTTTAGTTTCTGGGTAATCGCCCGCAGTGCACCTAAATCATCGTCGATATGTTCGAGGACATCGAGCATGACAATCATCTCGGCGCTTTGATCATTGATGGGCAGTCCATCTGGGAGGCGACCTTCGATCACAGGAACCTGTGATCTCGCTTTGGCAAAAGTCCGCGCAACTTCATCGGGCTCAATCCCTGTTAAGCGCCCGAATCTAGACAAAAAAGACAGATTGGAACCCGTTCCACAGCCAATCTCCACAATCGTCGCATCCGGGCGCAGGTGGATTTCGCGCGAAATCAAGCTGGCGATAATCTTGCGACGGGCCTTATACCACCAGTGTATTTCGTCGATGGCCGCCATTTCGGCGTAAGCGGATCGTTCCATGTCAGTTTCCCCATTTAGCGCGCCGGTCCTACAAGGAACGCGCCCGCAAGTCTAATCGCCAAAATGGCTTAAAGGGTCAGTTTGGCGCGACCGGCCTCAATCACGCGCACTGTCGGGTCCCAAAGATTATAGGCTGGCAATGTATCCAGGGGTACAAATCGGGCCTCTGACGCATCATCCCCAGCTTTTGGTGCGCCGCTGATATAGCGGGCGACATAGTCGACAAGTATATAATGGCGCGTCACCTGCTCGGATGTTTGACCTGTGAATATCCCATCGATGACGTCAATTAAGCCGACAAGTTCAGCTTCCACGCCTGTTTCTTCTCGCAACTCTCGCAAGGCTGCGGCGGGCGTCGTTTCACCCCATTCGACACGACCTCCTGGAATTGACCATTCCCCCAAACGTGGCGGCTTAGCCCGCTTAATGAGCAATACTTCGCCCGCAGAGTTGAAGCACACCACACCAACAGCAGGAATTGGAGTGTTTCGGTGCAAGGGGATATCGTCAGTCATAATTGGTGTGCTATCACGTACTTATGTCTGGTCGATACGCTATTACTCTGCCCCCTGATGCGATGGCGGCCCTGTTTGGGGCAACTAACCGTCCCAATCTGTTGCCACGTTGGAATGTGGCACCTACGCAGAGAGCCCCAATGATCGCCATCGGAAAGATGGGGGATCGCTGCATCGTTTCCGCCCGCTGGGGTCTTCGACCACCCTGGATGCTGAAAGACTTGCCGACGGGGCCTTTGATCAATGCGCGCAGCGAAAAAATTGCAGATAAGCCCAGCTTTGCTCATGCCTTTGCCAAAAAACGGTGTCTGATACCCGCCGACGGCTTCTATGAATGGCAAAGCAGAGGCAAAACAACTCTGCCCTATTTTGTTAGTCGACCGGATAAGCGGCCTGTTGCCTTTGCTGGTTTGTGGGAAGCTGCACCAGATGGACAAGGCGGAACCTTGGTATCGATGACCATTATCACCTGCGCGGCACCTCCGAGTTTCGCCCATATCAATGACCGTTTTCCGGCTGTCGTGGATGAAGACCTTTGGCACGATTGGCTTTGGGCCGATACGCCCAAAAATGTGTTGCATTCAATCCTTAGGGCGCCCGCTGACGGGTTCATGGTGCCTTATCGTGTCAGCGATTATGTCAATAAGATCGCCAATGATGACGCAAAGTGCATAGCGCCGCTTGAAGGCTAGAGCCCGTCGGGTTCTTTTACAACCAGGTTGCGCGTCTAGATATTTGATTTAGGCTCTGTTTATCCCGCTTTTTTGATTCAAAAAAGACGGGACAGACCCTAATGCCTTCATCAATCTGCTGCGTGGGACTTTAGCGAGGGTTGGGGACGGACAAATACCCATGAGTCGACGCACGACGATGATACATCAAATTGATAGCCTTCGCTGGTAAAGTCCTTGAGGCCTTCGGGACGGTCAAGGCGGTTTTCAATGGCAAAGCGCGCCATCATGCCGCGCGCTTTCTTGGCGTAGAAGCTCAAGACTCGGACCTGCCCGTCTTTGACTTCTTTAAAGTGACAGGTGACAAGCCGTCCCGTGAGTGATTTCTTATCGACAGCACGAAAATACTCGGTTGAGGCCAGATTGACGACGACGGGCGCTGGATCATCGGCAAGGTCGCTATTGAGTGCCTCAGCAATACGGCTGCCCCAGAAATCATACAAATCCTCACCTCGTTTGGTCTTGAGTCGGCTCCCCATCTCCAATCGATAGGCGGCAATGCCATCTAAAGGCCGCAGCAGCCCATAAAGACCTGATAAAATCCGCAGATGTTTCTGTGCCCAATCGAGGTCGTCTGGTGTGAGAGTACGCGCGGATAGGCCCTGATAGACATCGCCGTTAAACGCCAGAACCGCCTGCAACGTGTCTCCCTGACTTAAGGCCGAGCTTAAGGATTGAAAGCGCTGCCAATTCAAATCTGCCAAAGCATCGGAAATGTGCATAAGTTTGCCGATTTCGGCGCGGCTGAGTTTCATGGTCACTTTGGCTAAAGTAGAGATGTCTTGGCCCATGCGCGGCTGCGTGCGCGCAACTGTCTGGATAGGGGGGGAATAATCGAGGTTTTTGGCGGGGGAGAGTAGAATCAGCATGGCGCTACGATAAAGCGCAAAGCGTTCCCTGACGAGGGCCGTGCATCGCTCTCTTAGTCAAAAAGTTTTGAGACGCTTTCTTCATTGGCAATGCGGCGTATGGCTTCACCGATGAGAGGCGCAACCGTGACGCTGCGCACTTTCTGCGAGCCCGCCAAGGCATCACCGTGATGAATTGAATCTGAGACAACAAGCTCTTTGAGAGCCGAGCGATCAACCCGCTCAAATGCGGCCCCAGACATGACACCGTGGGCCACATAGGCAGAGACTGAAGCCGCACCCTTGTCCATCATGGCGGCGGCAGCGTTACACAAAGTCCCAGCCGAATCGACAATATCGTCAAACAAGATACAGGCGCGGCCGGAAACATCGCCGATAATGTTCATAACCTCGCTTTCGCCCGCGCGTTCGCGGCGTTTATCGACAATGGCCAGATCGGCGCCAAGGCGATTGGCCAAAGCGCGTGCCCGCACCACACCCCCAACATCAGGCGAGACGATCATCAGATCATCAGTCCGATAATTGGCGCGAATATCGCGCTCCATCGTGTTTGTAATGAAGAGATTATCAGTTGGGATATCGAAAAAGCCCTGAATCTGCCCCGCGTGTAATTCCATAGTCAAAACACGGTCAGCGCCCGCAGTCGTGACCAGATTGGCGACCAGTTTTGCTGAAATCGGCGTTCGCCCACCGGTTTTCCGATCTTGCCGGGCATAGCCAAAATACGGAAGGACCGCTGTGATGCGCCGAGACGATGCGCGGCGTAAGGCGTCCACACAAATCAGCAATTCCATCAAATGATCGTTGGCTGGCGCACTGGTCGATTGAATAATAAAGACATCCTCGCCGCGCACATTTTCGTCAATGGTCGCGAAAATCTCATTATCCGCAAAGCGCCGAACCTGGGCTTTAGTGAGCGGCACATCCAAATAGTCTGCAATGGCAGCAGCCAAAGGCGCATTAGCATTACCAGCAAGTAGTTTCATCGTGACATGTCCCCGTCGGTCCCCGCCTGATGCATGTGCCGTTAGCTTTTGCGCCAGAACACACCGGCTTGTGAATGGGTGGGAGTAAGTGCAGATAGCCGGTGGCGCAAGCCAAAATAATGCTACCGTGTTATGCGAATGGCAGACAGATTGCGGCCGTAATCAGGCTCACCGGCTAGAGTACGGCGGCGATTGGAGAAAAAATCCTCCGCCAAGGCACATGTGTCATGTGGCAGAATATCAATCGCCCCCACCCCAGCGCTGCGAAGTCGGCCCGCACAGAACCGTTTGAGATCGAAGAGTGACCGATCATCATTGCCGGGAATGAAGAAACGCGCGTTGGCGTTGTCAGCATTCACAAAAGTTGTGACAAATTCGGGACCGACTTCGTAACTGGCTAAGCCGATGCACGGCCCGATGGCAGCCACGATGCGCGATTTTGCGGCACCAAGTTTGCACATTTTTTCCAGCGTTGCCTCCAAAACGCCCCCAAGTGCCCCTTTCCAGCCAGCGTGGGCGGCCGCGACGATCCGCGCGGACGGGTCAGCAAATAGGATAGGCGCACAATCGGCTGTCAGAATGGTAGTAGCCACTGAGGGGCAACGTGTGACAAGACCGTCCGCTTGCGGGCGCTCGCCCACAAAGGGCTTATCCACCATTAAGGCCTCAGCCCCATGAACTTGGTGGGCCGACATGAGCCGATCAGGTGTGACGCCCATGTCTTCGGCGATACGCCGGCGATTTTCGGCGACATTGGCGCTATCGTCCCCTGACCCTGGGCCTGCATTCAGGCTTTCATAGAGGCCCGATGAGACCCCGCCCGTGCGGCCATAAAAGCCATGCACCACCCCGCTCAGCTGCGTTAGCATAGCCGAACGTATGGGGGCCAATCGGGTGGCGATATCAAGGGCTTCGTCAATCATTGTGGCGTCAAAATCCTAGCGGTGGTCCGCGCCCGTCATTGTGCGGGCTATCAATGCAGATCACAGAGAACAGCCCGCCCATATGCGCTTCTGAAACGAGTCTTTCTACAGCCAATCGCACATCGTTTGCGCAGGCAGGGTTTGCGTTTATGAGGGCTTGGGCTCGGGCCTGCAATCCTAAATGGCTCAAAAACATGCCTTGGCTGACTGGGCCTTGACAAGCTAAGTCCGCGGCGCGTGCCAGCGAGGCCAGCTCCAAGAAATCGACGTGGGCGGTGATATCGGCGTTGCCCACATAATCCAGCGGACTGATTTTTGTATGCCGGTAGAGGGCTTGTAGCGTGTCGCCCGGGCCGCCAATGCGACTGCCGTAGTCAATAAATAAAGCGCGCCCCAGATCCGGCTTGAAGCGATCGGCTAAGGTGGCCACAAAGCTCGGTAATTGCGGCGCAACTTCGCGCACGCTTCCGATGGCATCATCCGGCATGGCTGCATGGGGTGGCGCGAGGCGGGGCGGCGATAGCCCGAAGACCAAGCGCCCAGACGTATCCACACCAACTTGTTTTTCGCACCAGCCTTCGCCCGTCTTCACATATTGTCGGATCGGCATGCAATCGAGGAACTCATTGCCAAAGATCAATGATGGCCCCTTGGGAATGGTGCTGAAATGATTATGCCAAGCCGGCGAAAATTGACCTAGTTTGCCGTTCTGGACGCCGCGCAGATAGCTATTGCTTTCAACCAGATGCAGACGCATGGCCGCCAGAAAGCCCGGCACTTTCGCCCCAACGCGCATGATATCGGCCATGAGCGTTCCGTGTCCCGGCCCCAGTTCAATCAGGTGGAATGGGGTCGGTTCCCCTAGATCCATCCAGCTTTGCGCCAGCCACAGACCGACCAATTCGCCAAACATCTGACTGATCTCAGGGCTGGTTGTGAAGTCGCCAGTGGCACCAATTGGCTTACCCACGACATAATAGCCACCGCTTGGATCATAAAGGGCTTGGGCTATGAAGGCGTCAATACCAATAGGGCCGCTGGCAGAGATATAGGCAGCCATACGCAGTTCTAGCGGACTGGGCGGCGGGCGTTCCATGTTAGGCCGTGGCCGGTTTTCGACCCAAAGCAAAAACGATGAAACCCAGCCCGACGACGATCATCGGCAGAGAATAAACCTCCCCACGTGTCAGGCCCATAATCAGGCCAGCGTCAGGCTCGCGGAATTGTTCGCCAAAAATGCGGACCACACCATAAAGGACCATAAACAGCCCCGCTGCCAACCCACGCTTTTTGAGCAGGCCAAAGCGCGCGGTGGCTACACGCAAAATAACAAAGATCAAAAGACCCTCAAGGAGGCCCTGATAGATTTGGCTTGGATGGCGGGGCAGGCCTAAGGGATCAGTCTTGAAAATGAAAGCCCAAGGGACATCGGTCACCCGGCCATAAAGTTCCTGATTGATGAAATTCGCACAACGGCCCAGACCCAGTCCAATTGGTGTAGCGACCGCGACCACATCTGCTAAGGCAACCCAAGATATTTTGCGACCAATCGCTGTCCCGATTACCGCCAGAACCACGCCCATAAAGCCGCCATGGAAGCTCATGCCGCCTTCCCAGATTTTCAGGACAGACAAGGGATCCACCAACATCTCAGGCCGATACAGCAGCACATAACCGACGCGTCCACCCAAAAGCACGCCCAAAGTCGCATAGAACAAGAAGTCGTCAATATCGTCTTTGCTCAGTGGGCTGACCCCGCCCCAGCTCTGGGGTTGGCTGACAAGTTTCAGCATCAAGCGCCAAGCCAAGACGAGACCTGCGATATAAGCCAATGCATACCAGCGTAGCCCCAGAGGCCCAATCGTCAAACCACCCAGTTGAAAGGGCGGAATCTCAAACAAAAAAGGTGAAATATTGGGAAATGGTATGGCCAGATCGATCATGACCGCTTTCTAGCAAATGCGTGGGCTCAAGCCAATGCTTAACTTCAAACGACTGAGACGGATTCCAAAATGGATCAAGGCCCAATTTCGGATTTGCGCCAAATTGACGATAAACACCTAAGGCAGCGTTCACTTTAACTCCAAATCCCGCTTTAAGGAGCCTGTGTTAGAGATAAAGCCAACTCATCATCGACGTTTTGGTTGCTAAGACCCATAGCGCTGATCGATCCGACAGGCTAGAAGGGGCTTATGCAGACACGTAACCCATTTTTCGATGAATTTGCCAAATTCGCTACTGGTGCCGCAGGCGTCGCGCAGGGCATGGGTGAGGAGGCGCGTGCTTTCTGGCGATCGCAAGTGGAACGGATCATCGCGGACATGGATATGGTGCGCCGTGATGAATTTGATGCCGTTAAGGACCTCGCGAGCGCGGCCCGAACCGAAGTCGAGACGCTGAAAGCCCGTATTGAAGCCCTTGAAACGGAGCTTAAGGCCGCTGCCAAAGGCGCGCCGAAGTCGAAGGCGACCCGAGAAAAGACATAAAGAAGCTGTTTGCGTTGGTTTAGCCCTTGCAGCCGATCCTATTCCTGCCAAACATGTACCAATCTAAGGCGCGATTCGCGCGACTTTGATGGGTGAACACCGTGGAGACGACGATGGACCGCCAGTACACACAAAGTGACGAAAACTACTTCGACGATGCTGATGCACTTGACGTTGTTGAGGCTGTGCTCTCTGCCGATACGAAACCCTATGAGCGTTTAGACGAGGAAATCCACTTCGCCGCCGCTATATCTTATTGCGACCTGCATGGCATTTTTGTCGCGCGTGAAGATGCGCCGTCGCTCGGCCTTAGCCTGATATTCGACCTGAAAGCGCCGCGCCTGCGTCGTGGCGATATCGCTTCACTATTGACCTTATTAAATGAGGCCTTGTGGCTTGGTCACTTTGATTTGTCTTCCGATGATAATGCCTTGTCGTGGCGCATGGTGGTGCCATTGATAGGCCGCGATATTCCCGAGCCAGCTGAAGTTGCAGCCATCCTAGCTGCCGGCGTTGAGGCGTGTGAGCGCTTTTATCCCGCCTTTAACTTTCTGCTGTGGGCTGGAAAGTCGCCAGAAGAAGCAGCAGAAGCTGCCCTCTTTGAGACAGCCGGCGAGGCCTGAGCTTTATGGCGCGCCGTGTGGCCCTTGTCGGCGGCGGTCGGATGGGCGGGGCGATGTTGCGTGGCTGGGCCGAGCGTAACATTGAGCTAGATCTCACCCTTTTTGAACCCGCGCCAAGCGTGGAGATCAGTGACCTGATATCGCGACATCATTGGCGGTTAAATGCCGATCCATTGAGTTTAGGCGTGGCAGAGGTCGTTATTGTTGGCGTCAAGCCGCAAGCATTTCAAACTGCCTGTGAACAAACTATCAAACTTATCACTGCGCCCCACACCTTGGTGGTATCAATTATGGCGGGGCTGTCAGTGGCCAAGATTAGAGAAGCCTCCCAGGCGGCTCGCGTCATTAGGGCGATGCCCAATACACCTGGCCAGATCGGCGAAGGCATCACGGCCTATTTCGCAGGTCCGCTCGTCAGCCCTGACGATGAGGCGCTGGCGGTTCAATTGTTGGAACCTCTCGGCGCGGTGGAAAGACTGACGACTGAACGGCTCATGGATGCCGTAACGGGTGTCTCGGGTTCTGGGCCAGCCTATATATTTTTGTTGACTGAGGCACTGGCGGCTGCTGGCGAAGCAGAGGGCTTGGAGCGGGAATTGGCACAACGTTTGGCGCGCCAGACCGTCATTGGATCGGCCGCTTTAATGGCCCAAACTGGACAAAGCCCACAAGATTTGCGTCGCGCCGTCACATCGCCAGAAGGCACGACCGCGGCGGCTATGGATGTTCTCACGGCCAGTTCAGGATTGGTGAAATTAATGCGCCGAGCGGTCGAGGCGGCGACGTTTCGATCCAGACAATTGGGTAAGTAGCCAAGTGCAATTGCGCGCACTACATAAAGATTATGATCCCGTCAGATAAAGAAACTCTTCTCAAAAAGCTCGCTGAGGCCGCGCTCACCCTCGCGTCGACAATGCCTTGGCAACAGGTGACTTTAAGTGATTTGTGCGCGGCGTCTGAATCCAGCCTGTTAGCCTGCGCGCAAGCCTCAGTGACCAAGGCCCATGTAACAGCCTATCTGGACGAGACGGTCGAACATGCCATGCTGGCGTCCCAAAGCCAAATTGATCGCACGATGACGCTCAGAGATCGATTGTTCGATGTCCTCATGGGCCGCTATGATGCGATGGAAAGCAATCGGGAGGCTTGGGTGTCGATTTTACTGAGCGAGGCGGGTGATGGTGTGGCCAGTATCGCCCGCGCTGCCCGTCGTGCCCGCTGTGGCGCTTGGGCTTTGGAGGCGTCTGGCGTCAATGCAAGCGATCTCAGTGGGGCGGCGCGTGCGACCGGCCTCGGGCAAATCCTGGGTAAAATCGACACGATATGGATCAATGATGGTGCAGACCTCGCTAAAACCATGGCGCAACTGGATAAAGCTTTGCGCGCCGGCGAGGCATGGATGAGTCGCGCTCGCGGCGTGGCTCGCTTTTTTGGTCTTAAACAGGCAGCCGAACCGACACCCTAAGGCCACCCAAATG
This sequence comes from Hyphomonadaceae bacterium, assembly GCA_040378245.1. Taxonomy (GTDB): domain Bacteria; phylum Pseudomonadota; class Alphaproteobacteria; order Caulobacterales; family Aquidulcibacteraceae; genus Aquidulcibacter. Next base: position 17,279 of record JBEINE010000011.1, read on the forward strand.
TGAGCGTTCCAAGGACAGGCTCCCGCCATGCGAGCGCGCCGCATCATTAGCGAGTGCCAAGCCCAGACCCACGCCCTTGCGGTTTTGATTGCGGGAGGGATCGAGCCTTGAGAAGGGCTTGAGCGCTTCCTCATAGTTTTCTGGCGTAATGCCGGGGCCATTATCGTCCACGCGCACAATGATCAAATCATTTGTCTTTGATGACGAGATGTTGACATGATTGGCGAAGGATAAAGCATTCTCAACCAGATTGGACAGACACCGCTTAAGGGCAATCGGCCTGCCCGTCAGCGGAAGGCTCTGCGCCAGGCCTTCGATACCCAAAGTTCGTCCTGATCGCGCCACATCAGTGACAATCTCGCGAACCATGTCGGCGAGGTCTAGAGCTTCAGGCTCCTCATGCCATTGGCCTTCGGCAAAGGTCAGATATTCTTCCAGCATCTGCTCCATTTCGATGATGTCGCTGCGCGCGTCCTCAAGATCGAGACTTTTGGGCATCATCGCCAGCTGCAGTTTCAAGCGGGTGAGGGGGGTGCGCAAATCGTGGCTGACGCCGGCCAGTAAATTGGTGCGCTGCTCTAAGTGGCGAGCGATACGACCGCGCATTTGCAGGAATGCAGTCGCGGCTCGGCGCACTTCAAGTGATCCTGCGGGCTTTAAGTGGACATTCTCACCGCGGCCAAATCGTTCGGCTGCGTCAGCCAAGCGCTCCATCGGGCGAACCTGATTGCGAATGAACAAGACTGACACTGTCGCCAATAAAATTGTGGCCCCAGCCAGCCACAAAATGAATATGCCCCCGGTTGAGGCAAAAACCCGATCACGATAGGCTAAAAACCGCAGCACACCGCCTGGCACGGCAACGCGCACATCAACATAATCGGGATAGCGGGTGGTATCAAACCAGTAGGGCTGCGTAATCGACCCCGCCAAGGCGCGACCAAGGGTGCGATCAAAGGCAGGGATCGTCCCGCGCCTGGTTGATTCGGGTAGTTTGGCCCCAATTTGCAGAGCCACTGATAGGCGCAAGTCGGCCCTGGCCGCGTCTGAGATTTTATTGAATTGGGTCGGGGTTGCGAGATATTGGCGGGTCACCATGGCCATGTCCCCCGCTGCGCCCTCACTGAGGCGACGGCTAACCTGCTCCCAATGCAGATCAAAAAACGTGTAGGTAACAACCATCTGCATGATCGCAACGGGCAGGACAATGATCAACAAAGAGCGGGCAAAGAGGCCTTTTGGTACAAAGCGATTCAAAGAAAAGACCATTAAGCGCCTTCTTCGAGTAAGTGCAGCAGACTGAGCCATCTCCTCAAGCATCGGGGGTCAACCGATAGCCAAGGCCACGCACGGTTTGCAGAAAAATCGGTTCTGCGGGATCGTCCTCTAGCTTGCGGCGTAAACGCGTCACCTGAACATCGACCGAGCGATCCATGGCGACCCCGGCTTTGCGAGCTAGTTCTTCTCGCGTTATGGTGGCTCCGGGTCTTGCGGCCAGTGCTGCCATCAGCTCGCTTTCGGCTTGGGTCAAGCGCACCAACGCCCCCTCGCGGCGCAATTCCTTGCGCAATACATGCCATGCACAATCCCCAAAGGTGAGGACATCAAGTGCTGGGGCGGGGCGGGCTCGCTTGAGAATAGCTGCGACGCGCAAAGCCAATTCTTCTGGCTCAAAGGGTTTTGCCAGATAATCGTCAGCGCCAGCGCTCAACCCTTCGATGCGCTGATTGGGATCGCCACGCGCTGTTAACAAGATGATTGGGGTATCGCGCTCGATGCGCAAAGCGCGCGTTAAGGCCACCCCGTCCTCTCCGGGCATCATAACATCCAGAATTATCAGATCAAAAACGAGCGAATCAATCAAAGCGCGCGCACTGGCGCTGTCTTTAGCGATCGTTACGGCGTGGCCAAGGCCGCTCAGATAGCGTTTGAGCAAAGTACGGATACGATCATCATCATCGACCACAAGTAAATGTGCTGGATTATCATTGATCACTATGGCGGGTCGATTGGGATGATACACCTCACTCATGGGTTCGACCCACCCGATTGTAGGGCGCTGAGCACCGCATCACATCCTGTCACGGCTTCGCCGCCCGCTTGGCGATAGGCTTTGGCCATCAGATTGCGCATCGCCCCACCAATATCGCGCGCAATGGCCTCGCCTTCGGGCGTCAGATTGATCAGGCGCTTTCTGCCATCGCTGGGGTCGTCGCTACGTTTGACAAATCCGCGGCATTCAAGCGCTTCCACGGTCTTGATCGCGGTTTGCTTGGTGATATCGAGGCGCACTGACAAGGCTAGAACGCCTTGCGGTCTCACGAGCACTGAAGCGAGGGTGCGGGCCTCAGTCCAGTTGAGGTCATTGGCTTGGCGTATCGTCAGCGTGCTGGCCTTGAGCGCAAAGCCAGCTTCCAAAATCAGTGCGAGACCGGCATCTAATTCTTCCTCGCGCAGATAAAGGCGCTGACCCGATACAGGAATGGGGCCCGGGCGTGCATAATGGGGTCGCTGTGTGTTGACAGTCATGGCCGGTCCGCGTGGTTGCGTCTTTTGGTTAAACGGTTCAAATCTAAGTCAGTTCAGCATACCTTATCCGCTGATAGGCACATAGGCGCAAGACACATGACTTTTATACCCTTTGACGACAGAGATGGTTGGATCTGGATGGACGGTTCTTTCGTCCCTTGGCGGGAAGCCAAAATCCATGTACTCACTCATGGCCTCCATTATGGATCGTCGGTGTTTGAGGGCGAGCGGGCCTATGAGGGCCAGATTTTTGAAAGTCTGCGCCATACCCAGCGCCTGTTCCGATCAGCAGAGATTTTGGGCATGACGCCAGCTTTCACAATCGCAGAGATTGAAGCGGCCAAAGCCGAGACTATGGCGCGAAACGGTCTTGCAGATTGCTATGTGCGGCCGCTGATGTGGCGGGGCAGTGAAATGATGGGCGTATCAGCTCAGTCGAGTTCAATTCGTGCAGCCGTGGCGGTTTGGCATTGGGGGAATTACTTTGCCGACAAAATGAGCGGTATTCGGATGACCCATGCCAAATGGCGCAGGCCCGATCCTTTGACCGCCCCCTGCGAAGCTAAAGCTGCCGGTCTTTACATGATTTGCACAGATTCAAAGCATGTGGCCGAGGCGGCTGGCTATGCAGATGCTTTGATGTTGGATTGGCGGGGGCACGTCGCGGAGGCGACCGGTGCTAATATCTTCTTTGTCAGAGACGGAGCTATTCATACCCCTACCCCCGATTGCTTCCTCAACGGGATCACCCGCCAAACCGTCATACGTTTGGCAAAGGAAAAAGGCTATGAATTGATTGAGCGGACCATTCTGCCTGATGAACTTTCAACCTTCACCGAATGCTTCATAACGGGCACGGCCGCTGAAGTAACTCCTGTCAAGGAAATCGCCGGTATCCATTATAAGCCCGGGGATATCAGCGAAAACCTCGTCACCACGTACGAAGATTTAGTCCGCGGCAAGGTCTCTTAAAGCCTGGCATTACACTCATGTTATGAAGTCGAAGGAGCGCGTTAGACCCTATTGACAAACTGCATTCCTAAATCGTTTTAGAGCGCGTCAGGTTCTTTTAGAACCAGATCGCGCGTCTAGGTATTTGATTTAGGCTCTGTTTATCCCGCTTTCTTGATTCAAAAGAGACGGGACAGACCCAAGCTGTGGCGGCACCCCAGCCGTAATGGGCAAATCAAACCGCAAAACGCCAATCCTTGTCGATACAATAAGTTATGCTCTCCCGGCTCGACATATATCATCGCCGCACGGCTCTGGTTCAAGAGTTTGTCAACGTGACCGAAGCAGAAGTCAGGCTTTTTGCTTACGTAAGACTATGTACGATTGTTGGAATGAAGCGGTTGGGCCGTTAACTTCCATAACCTCAAAACCTGCTTCTGTTGCGACATTTTCTAGCCACCGTGATGTTTGGAACGTAGCAATTGCATTTGACCCTTCAGCAAAGTTGTAGTTCCAAGTTATTCCATCGCGATCCAGAGAGGGTCTGCTGGCGCCGGACCCATCCAGAAACTCATTATTCTCATCATGAAAAGTCAAGATTGTTATGGCTCCATCCTTGAGAACGCGCGAGAGTTCAAACAACCAAAGTCTTTGAGTAGGTCCTTTAAGATGGGTCAGGACTGAGAAGCCAAATGCTCCATCAAAGGTTTCATCGCCGATCCCCGGCAATGGAGGCAACAAGTTGCAAGTTCGAAACGTCCCAGGCAGGTTGTTCTTCGCCCACTCAATCTGTCTTGGATTGACATCAACGCCAGTGATTTGAAGATGATTTTTGGCCAACAAATGCCGAGCAACCCTACCACATCCGCAACCCCAATCAAGGATGTGGCTATTGAGACCCCAAGGCGCACCGTACTTCTCTGCTAATTCACAAAATCGTTCTGCAACAGCCAAGCCTCCTGACAAGAAACCGGCGATAGTCATGCGTCCAGCAACTTCAACAATTAGGAGCGCGGGTGGGACCGCGAATCCGTCGGGTGCCGATGTGCCAATGACTTCAATCTCGGAAGCTAACTTCTTTTCGCTTAGTCTATGTTTAAACAGGCGAAGTGGTGTTTTAGCGAGAAAATGGCGAAAGCGACTTTTCTGTTTCAACGCAACATTCCCATTGTGATTTTTGTGATAGATAGAACTTCATGCAAGGCTGGGCTTGGGTAAGCGGTTGCCCTCTCAAAGTCGAGTAAATCTTGCCGTAGTGACTTGCCCCTACAGATTCGATCAATGGTAGATTTGGCCCTGTTGACACACTGGATTCCCAAATCGTTTTAGAGCTGAAATGATCGGTGGCGAAGTTGCCGATTATAAAGACTTTGATCTGTTGGTGGACGATGACCTACCCCATGCCAAAGTCGCCTTGGCAGATCGGGGTTATGACAGCGATCACATCCGAAACATCATCACAAGCTGTGGCGGCACCCCAGCCATAATAGCCAAATCAAACCGCAAAACGCCAATCCTTGTCGATACAATAAGTTATGCTCTCTCGGCTCGACATATATCATCGCCGCATGGCTCTGGTTCAAGAGTTTGTCAACATGACCTAGTCCTCTGTCACATGTGGTCAAAAAAGCTGCACAGGCGTGCCGCGGTCTGGGACTTTAGGTTTGCGCAACAAATGGCTAGGCCGATCACCATTGTGTCGATACTGGGCCACCAGCGAACTCTGCCAAGCGACGCCGCGTGCTTGACGTTGTGCCTTCGGGCAAGTTCAAGGGGTCGAAAAAGCCATATTCGGCGATTTCATGGGCTGTAGTGGTCGTCAGCTGGTTCCATGATCGGGTGGCATAAACCAGCACATGGTCGCCCGGAAAATAATCAAAATTGGTATGTACCGAGATCAACGCCATGTCGCTGGGCGCGATCAAAAGACCGGCCTCTTCGCGTGCTTCTTTCAGGGCGGCTTCAAGGCAATTTTCACCCCGCTCAACGCCGCCACCTGGTAAGTGCCAACCTTGAACATAGGTATGGCGCACGAGGCAAATGTGACCATCGGCGCGTACTGCAATGATCCTAACGCCCAAAGTCATAGACCGCGTAAAACGAAACCAGAGCTGGATCAGGACCTTGCGCAGTATCTTTTGCATGGCCCTATCTAGCGGCGCTTGGCCTTTGTTGCAATTGAGCCTAGACTTATGTCATTAGGATTTGAACGGAGATCATTCCATGTTTGCACTTATCGCCCTTGGGCTGGCTGTTGGCGCAATGGCGCTGCTCAATTTGATTGAGTTCAAGCGCCTCGACTAGGGTCTGTCCCGTCTTTTTTGAATCAAAAAAGCGGCATAAACAGACCCTAAATTAGATATCTAGACGCGCCCTGGTTCCAAAAGAACCAGACGCGCGCCAGCCGTCTTAGCGCCCCTTTGCCGTGGCCATGGTCACGTGTTATGGCGACATAGGGAGCCAAAGCATTGATGATTTGGGGGATATGGACTGGCTTTGTTAAGAGGCTGGTGACCCCCGCCAATAATGCTTTATGGCGTGTTTCAGGGCGACCCCAATTCACTCCAGATGGCGCTTCATGCTCTTGACGCTACGCTCATCCTCATTAACGCGTCTCAACTCCATGAAGCGTGTTGTATTTTTGTGCTTTTCAGAGGCGTTCTTGCTGATTAAAGGCAGAGCTTGCGCAAATGCAGCAAAGGCATGGGTGGTCTTGAAACCAAAAATGTCGGCAGCGGCTGAATTTGCAAATACGACAACCCCACTTCTTACGATGAGGGCCAGATGATGTGTCGACCTTCTCTCCCTCGCTTGAGCTATGCTGACTGACATAGTCAATCCCCGAATATTGTCCTAGGAACAGCGGACAGTTTGGTAGGGCCGCCAAAAGAAAAGCAAAAGGCGAACTGCGGGTATGGTGAGACATCACATCAAGGCTGTTTTGATCACCGGGGCAGGGGATCGATTGGGCCTTGCTATGGCCAATAAGTTAGCCTCAGACGGTTATCATGTTGCACTTCATGCCAATTCAAGTTTTGCAAAGGCTCAGGCTGCGACCGATGCCCTAGTCGCAAAAGGCTATGTTGCTGTGGCCATTCAGGGAGACTTGCTGAATCGATTTGATGTCGCAGGGCTGATCGAGCAGGCAGGAGAGGCGTTAGGGCAGCCCATTGATGGCTTGATCAATAATGCGTCGATTTTCGAAGAAGATAGCGCTCAGGATTTTACCGATGAAAGCTATGATCGCCATTTTGATATTCACGTCCGCGCGCCTTGCGTCCTGGCACGAAATCTCGCGCTAGGCCTACCCGAGGGCAAAATCGGCAGCGTGATCAATATTATTGATCAACGCGTCTTCAAGCTGACACCGCAGTTTTTCACCTATACCTTGTCGAAGGCCGCGTTAGCGGCAGCGACCAAAACGCTTGCGCAAGCACTTGGGCCCCATGTCCGAGTCAATGGTGTGGCACCGGGGCCTGTCGCCCGCAATAGCCGCCAGTCGGAAGCTGACTTTCAAAAACAAGTTGAAGCGACGCTCCTGCAAACCGGTAGTCCAACTTCAGAAATTGTCAGTGCGGTGTCGTGGCTCCTTGAAGCACACAGCGTGACGGGCCAAGTCATGGCAGTCGATGGTGGGCAAAGCCTGATTTGGCGTACCCCAGATGTAGATGGGATTGTTGAATGAAAAGCGCTGGACCTTCAGAACTTGGCGTTGTCATGCGTCAAGGTGGCCTCATTCGCAGACCCAACGCGCCGCTAGACAAGCCCGAAGCCGCGTCGGTTGCAGTTTCGAATCACGCCATTACGACCAAGATTTTTATCAACGGTCTACAAGTAGACGTAGAATGCGGTGTTTATGCCTTTGAAAAAGGTACGAAGCGACCGCTCATTATTGATATTGAAGTCCTTGTTGAGGCAGATGTGCGCGGCCTCAATGACGATTTAGCTCATACGGTCGATTATGATACCTTGGCCGCTCATGTGCACGAGGTGGCTGGGGCTGGGCACCTCAATCTCATTGAGACGTTCGCCACGCGCGTCGTGGACCGTATCCTGCGAGACCCGCGCATCTTAGGGGTCAGGCTACGCGTTGAAAAGCCCGGTTCAGTCGTGGGGGCTATCTGTTCGGGTGTCGAAATTGAGCGGTCGCGGTAGCGCTTGATATGGCTGAATCTGAGACGGCCTTATCCCTCACCTGCGACGATGCCAGCCAGCTTCCGTGGCCAGCCTCTGATACCCACAAGCACAGCCGAGGGCGCTTAGCCATTATCGCGGGCGGGCCTTTGCAGACCGGCGCCGCTCGGCTCGCCGCTCGGGCGGGCCAGCGTATTGGCGCGGGTTGGGTCAGTCTTTTTGGTACACGAGAGGCCTGCACGATTATGGCCCAGCATGAGACCTCCATCCTAATTTGTGAACGCGCGCTTGACACCCCTCTTTCGCGCCAAATTGATGGCTTTGAAGCCGTCTTGATCGGTCCGGCTTTAGGGCTGGATGAAGCCTCTCGCGAGGACGTGCATGAGATCATTGCAGGCTTTAAGGGGGCTTTGGTGCTTGATGCTGATGCGCTAAGCCATATGTCAGCTGGTCCTGAGGTCTTTTTCAACGCGCTCAGATTACGCGCCACGCCAGCCATTCTGACGCCACATACGGGCGAATTTACAAAGCTGTTTGGCCCTTTTGATGCGCGCGCGAAAGTCGCGGCGACCCGCGCGGCTGCTCGTCAATCGGGTTGCGTGATTATCCATAAGGGGGCGATCAGCGTAATAGCCCATCCCGAGGGGTTAGCTTTCACGTCCGACAAGGGATCGCCGTTTTTGGCGAGTGCGGGCACGGGCGACGTATTGGCCGGCATGATTGGAGGGCTCCTCGCCCAAAACATGTCGCCTTTAGATGCGGCCAAGGCTGCTGTTTGGATTCATGGTCAGGCAAGCTGCACAGTGGGAGCGGGCCTCATCGCTGAGGATTTGATTTTAGCTTTACCAGAATGTCTCAATAATCTAGCGCCTGAGAGCCTCAAACGGGCTTAAAGACACCGATTTGATAGTAGGATTTATGAAAACCAGCCAACGTCTTTATGTAACTTCGCCGCTAAACCTTGGAGCTGACGTCACGTTGCGTGCCGATCAGGCGCACTATCTGGTCAATGTGTTGCGCCTGCCGTTGGGGGGGGAGGTCCTTTTGTTCAATGGTCAAGATGGTGAATGGTCAGGGCAATTGGTTTCCATTTCCAAAAAGGGCGCTGACGTCACTTGCAAGCTCCAGACCCGACTGCAAGATAGCGTCCCTAATCTTTGGCTCGCCTTTGCCCCGGTCAAGGGCGAGCGCACCGACTATATTGTTGAAAAAGCAACAGAATTAGGCGTAGCTGGCATTATCCCGGTGATTACCGAGCGTACAATTGTCCGCAAAGTCAATCTCGAGCGTTTGCAGGCGCGGTGCATCGAGGCGGCTGAGCAATGCGCGCGTCTGTCAGTTCCCATTGTCCACGATGTACAGCCTTTAAGCGCCTTCTTCGAGATGCCAGCAGATGACAGCCTCTTGCTTTTCGCCGACGAAGCAGGCGGCGGCATGAACATGGCTGCGGCCTTAGCCGATAATCCCACCAAAACATCCTTACTGACCGGGCCTGAAGGCGGCTTTACACTGTCGGAGAGAGTAAAACTGCGCGCTTGCGCCCATGTCCGTGCTGTATCTCTGGGACCACGCATATTGCGCGCCGACACCGCCGCTTTTGCAGGCTTGGCTTTGATACAAAACGTCTGGGGCGATTGGGGTTGTTAGGGCGACACTGCGCCGCATTTAATCGTCTCAGCAAATGACTTACTATATAGTCTAAGTGCCCGCTGCTGCAAAACCGCGCAGTCAGGGCGGGAGGCATCTATGACCGAGCATTGCACGCAAGCCCATACGACTTCGTGGCCCCTAGAGTTTCGCCAAGCGCCTGAGACCCTGTCTGACCGCATTGCCTTTGGGCTGACCCGCCTGCTGCGCTTTTTTGCCGATGCTTTTTTTAGGAAACGTTATGGCCATCGCGCTGTCGTGCTGGAAACGGTTGCGGCGGTGCCGGGCATGGTCGGGGGCATGTTGGTGCATATGCGCAGCTTGCGGCGCATGGAAGATGATCGTGGCTGGATACAGACCCTGCTCGACGAATCACAAAATGAGCGTATGCATCTGATGACCTTTGTCGCAATCGCTCAGCCCAATTGGTTTGAGCGTTTTTTGATTTTGGTAGCGCAAGGCATTTTCTTCAACGCATTCTTTGTCCTTTACCTGTTTTTTCCCAAAACTGCACATCGCATGGTTGGATATTTCGAAGAAGAAGCCGTTATCAGCTACACGTCTTACCTTGCCGAAATTGATGCCGGACGCTTGGAAAATGTCCCTGCGCCGCAAATCGCGATTGATTATTGGAACTTAGGACCACAGGCCCGATTGCGTGACGTTGTCATCGCCGTGCGGGCTGATGAAGCGCAGCACCGCGACGTCAATCATGGCTTTGCGAATTCCTTGACACGAGTTCAAACACCTGCCCACAGCATAAGATAGGGCTGCCGCACGCAACCTTCTTGCGCCTGTCACAATCACGTCCTAACTCACACCCGCGTGAGATGCACGCCGTTTTGAGAAAAATCTATGGCTGATTCTAATTCTGACATGCGCCCGCTGGAACGCTTTGAAGATTTGCTGCCCTATTTTGACGCGGGTCCGAAACCGAAATCACAGTGGAAAATCGGCACAGAGCACGAGAAGTTCGGCTTTTACCATGGGTCAAACGCGCCTGTTCCCTATGGCGGGGAGGCTGGCGTGCGCGCTTTGTTGGATGGCATGAAGGATTTGTCAGGCTGGCAAGGCATTTATGAAGATGAGCACATCATTGGTCTTAAACAGGGAATGGCGTCGATCACGCTTGAGCCTGGCGGGCAATTTGAACTGTCGGGCGCACCCTTAGAAACCATCCACCAGACCTGTAGCGAAGTCGGCAGTCATTTGGCTGATGTGCGCACGGTCGCTGACAAACTCAATATTGGCTTCTTAGGCTTAGGCTTTAATCCAACCCATGCTCTGGAAGACGTTCCGATAATGCCGAAGGGCCGCTATGTCATCATGCGCGATTATATGCCCAAAGTCGGACGTTTGGGGCGTCAAATGATGTTCCGCTCATGCACGGTTCAAACCAATCTGGATTTTGGGTCAGAGGCGGACATGGTGAAGAAGTTTCGCGTATCCTTAGCCTTACAACCCATCGCAACCGCTTTATTTGCCAATTCCCCCTTTGCCGAGGGCCGCACCAATGGCTATCAATCTTACCGCGCCAATGTGTGGACCGACACAGACCCAGATCGCACCGGCATGCTGCCTTTTGTGTTTGAGCCAGGCATGAGCTTTGCACGTTATGCGCAGTGGGCACTCGATGTGCCGATGTATTTCGCCAAAAGAGACGGGGTTTACCTCAATCTTGCTGGGCGATCCTTCCGTGACTTTATGGCTGGGCGTTTACCTGAATTGCCGGGCGAAAAACCGACGATGAAGGATTGGGAAGATCATCTGACCACCTGCTTCCCTGAAGTCCGGCTCAAGACTTTTCTGGAGATGCGCGGCGCTGATGCGGGCCCTTGGTCGGCTCTATGTGCGTTACCGGCTTTATTTGTCGGCCTTCTCTATGATGAAGCGGCGACAGAAGCGGCTCTCGACTTGATTAAGGATTGGACGGCGGATGATCGTGACGCTCTACGTTGCAGCGTCCCTCTTTTAGGTTTGCGCGCCCCCATCGCCGGAAGAAGCGCACAGGACGTGGCCAAGGATGTTCTCGCCATCGCGCGTCAAGGGTTGCGCTCACGCGCGAAATTGAACGGATCAGGCGACGACGAAACGGGCTTCTTAAGCGACCTTGACGAAATCGCCGCCACGGGCATCACCCCAGCACAACGCCTGTTGGAGCTCTATCACGGCGACTGGCAACGCGATATTGATCGGGTCTATGTGGCCGGTGCGTATTAAGGCGTGCAACCCTTCCCAACGAAACCTTAATCTTTACAGGCTTAAGGGAAATAGTTGCAAGAATCTATCCTCCGACTCTAGACTCAGTGCTACTTTGTAGCCCTATCTTTGCTTTCTTGAGCGCCTAGGAACGAAGTCATGAAAGATAAAATTCCTAAAATGCAAACTAAGTCGTTTTCGAGAGGTCTCCGGTCGGGTTTCATGGGTGGCGCGGTCCTCGTTCAAAAGAGTGTGTTGAATAGAGCGAGTCAAATTGATGTGTCGATTGACGCTGCTTGGTCCGATGTAGGCGAAGCATTTAGTTCGAGTCTCGCTAAGGAGAGATGGCGAATTGGAAATCTCAAAGCCACAGGGTCAAAACGTAATGGAACCCGAAAGTCTCGAGGTAGAGTTACAGAAGCAGCTTAACGAGGTCCTTGACGCTAAAAGTGTTCGCCAAGCTCTGCCTCGTGTCCTTGCAGTAATGAACTCAAGAATCAAAATGCACTCTGGTCCTTTGCCTTCAGCAAAGACATTTGCTGATTACGAGTCTACCCTTCCAGGATGCGCCGAACGAATTGTAAAAATGGCCGAGAATAGTCTGGCCCATAGGGCAAGTTTTCAGACCGAGCTGTTGCGCAAAGAGCACTTCGCAGAGATTTTTGGCAAAACACACGGATTTATTGCGCTACTAGTTAGTATAGGATGCGCAGCTGTGTTCGCTTTTCAAGGAAATAACGCTGCTGCGGCCATTTTTTTGGCGGCGCCTGTTTTAACAGCCATTGTTGCATTGATCACTTCTAAAGGCGCTGTCAGGGGATCAAACGGCAGATAAAAGGTACTA
>JBEINE010000310.1:0-1534 GCA_040378245.1 Hyphomonadaceae bacterium
CCATAGACGCTAGCTCTAACTGCCCCGACGCCATGGCTTGAATAATGCCATTATAATCAGCAGCTTGGAAAACCTCAACTTCAAGGCCCATGATGTTGCTGAGACGATCACGAAACGCGTTCCAGCGTGACAAAGTTGTAGGGCTGTCTTCGCCGGCATTCGCGCCAATGCGCAATTGACCAACCTCTTTGCGCCAGCCCGTCAGATCAGTTTGTTTCTTCTCAGGGCCGCAGCTGGTCAGCAAGATGGTGCCTGCCATGGCGATCACACCCAGAGTCACAAGATTGCGCCTTATTGGCTTTAATCCAATGTTTATCACCACGCCGATGCCCCCGCTTACTCGCCAACCCAGCTTCTTCTGGCGACCTTGCCCTAAAAAGGTGTCAAATACGCGACAGCTTCGCCGCCTAGAAGGCTATTCCCAGACGATTTGTAGGAGAGGTGGCGTCTATCGTGCTCGGTGCTTGCTAACGCCCCGCGACCACATTACGGAAGGGCCGAAATCACGACAGGACTGAACCCATGACGCAAGCTGCCTTGAACGAAGACCGCATTTTGCCCTTGCAGGGCGGACGCAATTTCCGTGATCTGGGCGGCTATGAGACGGCATCGGGCAGAAAAGTGAAATGGGGTGTGCTCTATCGCTCCGGCGTTATGTCGGGTCTGACCGATCAGGATCACGCATATATAAAGCAATTAGGCATCGTTCAAATCTGCGATTTTCGCGCCATTGACGAACGGCGCAGCGAACCAACGAATTGGCAAGCCATGGGCGTTCATCATTATGCCAGTGTTGATTATGATGACATCGGCACGGGCGATTTGCGAGCTTTGTTCTTAAAGCCTGATCTCAACGCAGATCACGTACGCCAAGCGATGATGCAGCTTTATGTGGTGATGCTGGATCGGTTCGTTCCTCATTATACGGACATGTTCGCACGCTTAGTTCAGAATAAGGCCCCATTGGCCTTTAATTGTTCAGCCGGTAAAGACCGCACCGGCATCGCGGCCGCCTTGATTCTATCCGCTCTCGACGTTCCTCGTGAGACGATTTTAGCGGATTATGCGCTGTCGGACAAAATTGTTGATTTTGAAGCTGTCTATTCAAGCGCTGCCGCAGCGGCAAAGCGCGAACCCGACAAGTCAAAATCCCACGACTTTATCACCCATTTGCCCCCCGAGATTAGAAGCCCTCTTCTAAAGTCCGACCCCACCTATCTTGAAGCCGCGTTGCACGAGATCGATAAGCGATTTGGCAGTATTGAGGACTATATGGAGGAACAATTGGGCGTATCGGCGGCCCACAGGACCATTTTGCACGATCACTATCTGGAATAAGCGGCTTCTCTCATCGCCTATTTGGGTGCGGCGTGGCAGGAAAGCCTGCTTTTGAAGGCACCACAGCTTGAGTAAAGGCCAAGATGGTTTTTTTGTTACAAATCTGAAATCTGTTGGAGCCTTGATTCCTAAATTCCGGTGAAAGCGCACCAAATAGTCGTGATTTATTCACTGAGGCGTCAACTAAATGTTGTGC
>JBEINE010000173.1:0-5913 GCA_040378245.1 Hyphomonadaceae bacterium
AAACTACTCATCCACCTCAATGCCATCACACGCAAAATCATGGCTCAAAATTACATCACACAACTTGACTGAGACACAATCACTGCGCGCTCCGCTAAGCCGCGTTCCCCTAAACGCTGTCATCCAGCACGAAGCGAAGCGAAGATGCGGGACCTCACGAGTTTGTGCGCTCGACTCAACAAGGCCCCCGATCTGCGCTCCACTGCGGCGGGGATGACGCGCCCAAACAAAAAGGCCGACCCGTTTCCGGGCCGGCCAATCTTAGATGTGATGTCAATCAGCTTTAGAAGTTGGCCCGAACACCAAAGATGTAGCGACGACCGAATGTTTCGCCTTCAACTGGGAACGCGCGGCTATCGCCATAGCGGATCGCTTGCTGGTCAGTCAGGTTTAAGGCGTCGAAGAAGACTTCGACATTCTTGTTGATCTCGTAACGGATTGACAAATCCAACTCATTGTCGTCATCCCAGAACACGTCGCCATTGTTCACGGGGACAAGCTTGCCATTAGCAATGCCATAAGCACCGACGCCTTGCAGCCAAGCTGTCCGGAATTGATAGCTCAGACGTGCTGATAGACCATATTTCTCATAAATCAGCGAGATATTGTAGAGCGTCTGAGAGGTGCCGGGGAGTTTGATCTTGCGCTTGCCAATGAAGGCGGGAAACAAGGCGGCATTGGTGGCATCCGCGTATGGATTCTCGGTGTTGGGTATGCTGACCTCTGAGTCTGTGAATATTGCATTAACGTTGAAGCCAAAACCACCCAAGAAATCGGGTAGTCCCATGTCTTCAACAATCTTTGAAGCATTCTGCCTCAAAGCGATTTCAAAACCACTGAGATAGCCATCTCCGCCATTGCGAATTGTGCTCAAAGAATAGGAAGAGCGTGCAAAGCCCGGGATATCGAGATCCGTGCGCCCGAAGGTACTGTTCTGTGTGAACAATACGTTCGTGATATTTTTGTAAAAGGCGCCGATCATGAAATAGCCGTCGTTCTTTTGATACCATTCGAAATAGGTATCCAAACCAACGGATTTTTCCGGGCCAGCATCTGGGTTACCACCCGAAATTGATCGCAGAACGTCGTTGACCACGAAGTTTGGACGCAGATCGTCAAAGTCAGGGCGCGACGCCCCGGTTGTAACGCCCACGCGCAATTTCATTTCATCATTGAGATCAATATTGAGGTGAGCGCTTGGGAAGAAAAGCGTATCTTCAGCACTTGTTGTAACCAAGGTCCGGGTCGCTGTCGCTACCGCAGGGGTCAAATTAACGCGCGCGTGTCCGGTGTTTTTGGTTTGCTCTGCGCGGACACCAAAAACCACATTGCCCCAGTCTTGTTTCCAAGTGGCCATGGCATAGCCGGCGATGATCCTCTCGGTGACCTTATAAAGGTTCGCGCTTTGATTAACGAATGAGCCGATACCAGCGCCTTTGAGTTGAGCCGCCAGCGCATTGACGCGGGTTTTGCCCTGATAGCGGAATTGATAGCCAAGCTGCAATTGGCCTTGATATGGGCGGTCGATTGCAATGTCATTGAAAGTAATCGGCGCGCGGCCAGCCGAAGCAATCTGTGCGGCTGTCGTTGTAAAGACGGTTGAGAAAGTCTCTTTCGTGCGGTCTGTGTAAGCGGCACCAATCTTGACAGTCGTTTCGCCGTTGAAGATGTTGAAGTCTCGCATCGCATCAATACGCCCAGTCCAAGCGGTTGTTTCGTCCTGGGCTTCCCGTGAGCTGATGTTCAAGAATGTGACTGGGAATTGCTCGATTGAGTTGATCCGTTCGCCACGTGAACGGACCCCTGTCGTTGGATTTACCACCGTGCGATAAAGCTGAACTTGGTTGAAGTTATCGTCGCCTAAGAAATACTCAACGGTCGGACGATCGGTAATTGTCGAAGGGCTGGCGAAGTTTGGCAGGCCAGGTGCGTTCAGATTGTCGATGGATTCGGTATAATTGACCCGTGCTGTTGCATCCCAACCCGCAACGCGGAAATCGGCGCCAAAAGTGTTGGTGAAGATGGATTGCTCATAATCCAGCGAGTTGAAGTTGGATTGGATTTGAGCACCGTAAACTGTGCCGCGATCAGGGGTGTTGCCGTTGCAGATATCAAATGCGCCAGAGTTTGTTTGGGGCGCAGCAGTTGTTCCGCAAGCCGCCGTACCCGTTGCGACCGCACCATTTTCCAAGCGGAAGATGAAGTTGCTGCGCAATTCCACATCGGTGAAGTTGGTGAAGATGGAGTTAAAATAGAGTTTAGTTGTGTCGTTCAGTTGGTAATCGACACGGCCCGAATAGGAGACGTTACCACGGACAAGGCGGTAGGGCTTGTTCTCATATTCGCGTGCCCAACGGCGGCTTTCCCAGCCGGGGCGGCGGTCAATCGTGCCACCACCGGTTAGATATGGATCCGTTTCCCAGTTGTCGGTAACCTGATCGCGCCGATAGATTGAGGCTTGAACCAAAACGCCCAATTTGCCGTCCATGAAGCGGTCGGAGATGACGAAGGAATTGTCAACCTCGGCACCACCGCCTAGCGCCATAATGCCGCCTGAGACCTTCACGTTAGCTTTGAAGCCCGGATAGTCAAAGGCGCTGCGTGTGCGGATATTGACGTTACCCGCGACTGTATCGCCGCTCATGTCCGGTGTGATGGCTTTGGTGACAATCACTTGCGACGCCAAAATCGAAGGGATGTTGTCAAAGCGCGATGAGCGGCCTTCAGGTGATACGACATTGATGCCGTCGAAGGAAATTGTGGTCCAGGTATTTGGCGCGCCGCGCAAGTTTACGTAACGGGCTTGACCTTGGTCGCGCTCAATACCAACGCCTGGCAAACGGCCAACCGCGAAGGCAATGTTTTGGTCTGGGAATTGGCCGATGGCATCTGCAGAGACGACCGAAACCAATGATGGCGATGCGCGTTGTACCAACAATGCGGCGCGCTCTGATTCTGCGATTGGGCGTGCGCCGCGAACCACAACGGTCTCAACTTCTTGGGCCGGTGCGGCTTCCGCGGACGCGGGTTGAGTAGCTTGGGCGTTGGCATTACTAACGGCAAAAAGGGTGGAAGCGGCAACCGCGGCCATCAGGCCAGTGCGTAGATAGTGTTGTCTCATTTGGAATGTCCCCAGAATCTAAGATGAAGTGCACCTCGACACGTGGGCCTGCTAAGGCGGCAACATCACAAGACGCTAACAGTTTTGCGACATTCATTTTATTTTTTGATGTGATTTTTGTGAAATACGAGCTTGTGTGGATCAATTCCGGATTGAGCGCACAATGCATCCGCTATGTCATCGCAAAAACGTCACAAACTTTGAAATTGTTTGGAGGGTTTAGGTCTGGCCTGCGACCGTCAGGCAAAATTGACGTGCTTAAGGGCGTTAATGCAAAACCCGATGGCCAGCAGAAAATCAGGCGTAACCCGAGTGGGCTACGCCTAATGTCCGACTCATCAGCGCCGTTCTCGAAGCCGAGCAAGACCAGAGTTTACATCTTCAGCTTGACTTCAAGCCCATAGGTCCGGGGCTCGTTGTAAAAACCCTGAACGCCTTGGAGCACACTCTTGGACTTGTAGAACACATGCTCTTCATCAAGGAGATTGCGCGACCATAATGCGATTGTCGCGGTCGCATCGCCAACAACGATGTCAGTTAATGCGATCCGAGCGTTCACATTAAAGGAGGAATCGCCCTTTGGCTGGAACACTGTAACGGCGCGGGTCACTGGATCATAGGCCACATCAGTGTAGTTCGCATAATAGCCATTATCGAAATTAGCATCGATGTGACCGACAAATGTCGCGCCAAAGAGTGGTGCTTCATAATCCAAAGCAACACTCCCTGATTGCTCAGGCGTATAGACCTGATAGATAGGGATCGGCACCGTGATGAACTGGCCATTGGATTGGCGGAATGGATTGATGGTGGCCGGAATGTCAACTTTGTTATTGGCATAGCTAGCGGACAAAGTCAGGCGATCAGTAGCGACAAAGGTAAAGTCAGCCTCAAACCCACTGAGATCACCTTGGCCGGGTGCATTGAAGGTTTCAGTCGTTGTGCGCAAAGTGGTCGAAGTCAGGCCCGTTGCTGGGTCAATCTGGATATATTGCGCACTGAAATCGAGCTGAATATCTTCATAAGTACCATTATAAGCCGCCAAGTTCAGACGCATGCGGCGGTTGAAAAACTCAGCCTTGGCACCAATTTCGTTCATCGTGACGATCTCGGGATTAAATCCTAAGTAGAAAAGCGAACGTGAGTTAGCGCCACCTGATTTATAGCCACTGCTGCGCTTGGCATAAATCAAAATATCGTCGCTAATATCGTAAGACACGTTAACCAGCGGGTCAAAGCGGTCCCACTTTTTTTTGAAGTTACGGGCGGCTGAGACACCATTGACGACCGGCAGAGCGCCATTGATGGTGAATAGCGAGCCGACTTTCTCATCCTCAGTCCAGCGCCCGCCGAGTGTGATATGGAGGCGGTCATTGAGGAAGTTGGGCGTATAAGTCGCCTGTCCGAAGACACCAATACTTGTGGTCTGAACCTTGCTCGCCCGATCTACACGTTGGTTGTTGTAATCCAGAGCTAGGATTTCGTAATTGCTTCCGATCGCGTCTGTGAACCGAGCGGTATTGAACGCGCCCGCGCTATCTTTCACATTTTCCCGATAGTAAAGCGCGCCGGCAACATATTTCAGGCGCTGTGTCTCGCCAATCACTTGCAGTTCTTGGCTGAACTGATCCTGAGTAAAGAAGGCCAAGCTGTAACGCGCAAATCCGAACCCTGTGAATACGCCGGTAGCATTCGACATGCTGGTCTCAGCATTGCCGTTATCCCACTGGGTTTGTGTCAACTCACGGTAGGAGCCTATGTATTTCAGACGCAAACTGTCTGTAATGTTCCAATCAGCGCCAAGGCGGTGGCCATCAGTTTTGCCGATGCTGGGCTGCTGGGGCAGGCCCGTGTGCGCCTTGGTTACCCGGCCATAACGCGCGGGTGCGCGAGCCGCTTGCTTAAATGTGCCAGCCTCGAGGAGTTGGAAATAAAGTGTTGAGGTTTCATCATAGCCATTATCATAGGCATAATCAGCGCTAAAGTTGGACGAGGGCTCCCACAAGAAACCAACGCGATAACCCCGCCGCGTGAAGCTGCCATAATCCTCAGCGCCGTCCAAAGGATTATCAACCCAACCAGCGCGCGTCGTAATGATGCCGTCAATTTTAGCTGAAATATTGGCGACCTCGGGTAAGTCTAGGTGCAATTCAACCTTGCGGCCATCAAAATTGCTGATCCCCGCGGTGGTCGATAGCTTTAACTTGCCACTTGGCTTTTTGGTGACGATATTAACGGCCCCACCCGATGTGTTGCGGCCAAACAATGTGCCTTGCGGCCCTTTGAGGACTTCAATGTTCTCTATATCATAGAGGGCGACGCCCAGACCTTGCGGGCGGCCCAGATAAACGCCGTCGACATAAACACCAACGCCTTGGTCGCGAGCGGGCTGGTTACTATCAGACAAAACACCGATGCCGCGGATGTTCATAATCAGGGCGCCGGGCCTTGAGAAGAAAGGCGCCACTTTCAAAGAGGGTATAGCGCCATTGCCAAGGTCAACCAGCGACTTCACGCCGCGCTCTTCGAGCGCTTGCGCATTGAGGACCGACACCGAAATTGGCGTATCTTGCAGGTTTTCAGTGCGTTTTTGCGCTGTTACAACCACTAGTTCGAGTTCACCACGGCCGCTCTCGGCTTCTTTGTCAAATGCTGCTGCGCTCGAAACTGTCTGA
Organism: Hyphomonadaceae bacterium; assembly: GCA_040378245.1. Taxonomy (GTDB): domain Bacteria; phylum Pseudomonadota; class Alphaproteobacteria; order Caulobacterales; family Aquidulcibacteraceae; genus Aquidulcibacter. The sequence goes on from JBEINE010000173.1 coordinate 5,797, forward strand.
GCAAATGCGGTTTGAGAAAGTGCAGACGCTAAACCGATCACACTGACGGTCGCAAAATATTTTAGAAGTCGCATTGGGGTCCCCCTGTCCAAGAGCGTCGCTCTATAGAGGGGGTTG
>JBEINE010000267.1:0-2674 GCA_040378245.1 Hyphomonadaceae bacterium
ACTTCAACAGCGCAGAAATCGACGACAGCACCTTCTAAAATTTTTCCTAAGACAAAATCGACCTTGCCAATCTTCTTCAAACTACCTGATTTCTTGGGATCGAGAACGTGCAATATTCGAATTTCCGGAAATATTGCGAAACTTGCAGATTGACCAAATGCAATTCGTGCCGCATCGGCGAAAATACGACCCCTTTCAAGAAATCTGACTGGGCAAAGAGATGCCGCCTCCCTTCCATCGGAAACTGAACAAATACCGATGGGGTCTGTATTGCTGGATTTGTTGCAAGGGCCGTCCCGAAACCTACACCGCTTGGCAACCCGATCAGACCGAGCCGCTTCCGTTTGCTCATTAATGCCGTGACCAAAAACTTCTGAAATATTCATGCTGCTACGCGGTCAATCTGCATGCACGCGCGCATGATACTGATTGCGATCGCATTTGCCATCATTGGAGGTACTGCATTTCCGATCTGCACGAATTGCTCTGTCATGCTTCCGTAAAAGACAAAGTCGTCTGGAAATGATTGTAATCTGGCGGCTTCACGGACCGTAAAGGCTCTGTTTTCGATGGGATGGATATATGCCCCCCAATGAATGTCGCACTTCGTCAGGATGGTACAAGACAAATCTGTGGGTCGCGGACGGCCATACCTCTTTGTGTGATCGCTTCGTTTGGCGCGTTTCATACCCTCAGGCAACAGTTCAAGAGGAATATCACGCCATGACCCCCCTTGGGGAATGTGTCGTATCCGTTCAAGGTTCGCGGCCCCTAGCTTTGGCCCATAGTGGTTAGACAACGACGCATTGCTCCGCCGCATGGCCGATTGAAAATCGGACGCTGGAGGTATCGGATAGTTCGTTTCGTTTTCAAAAGCGGCGGAGGGTAAATCGCCAATCGCATCCCATATCGTCGTTAGGGACTTGAGGCCTGTTCCGTACTCAATATCTGGAAACATTATGGGGGCGCCAATTCGGTTAGCAATGATAATCACTCGACGCCGTTCTTGAGGTACCCCATAGTCTTCGGCTCGTAAGACTTTCCATTGAACCATATAGCCTAACTTCGAAATCTCGCTGGAAATGGTTTGAATGAGTTGCCCGCCAGCGATTGATAATAATCCTGTTACATTCTCCATTACTAGCCATTTTGGGGCTAAGTCTTTCACTAATCTGAGATATTCTCGGAATAGTCCAGCGCGCGGATCATTCTCTCCGCGACCATGATTATACACACTATATCCTTGGCAAGGCGGACCACCCACTAAGACATCCAATTGCCCTTTATCAAGTCCGGTTGTCGCGAAGATTTCCGCGCTAGAAAGGGATTGGATTGGCTTAGCAACAAAAACGGAACCATCGTGAGATCGGCTAAACGTCTCCCCAAATGTCGCGTCAATATCGCTGCCCAACAAAACACGATAACCCGCTTGGCGAAAGCCCTCGCTGAGGCCGCCTGCGCCACAAAAAAGATCGATAAGTGTCGGGCTCGAATCCAAAGCATAATCTCCTTTTGTTCTCGATATGCTAAAGGCAGCGACTGAGCAAGGGGCGTGAAATCAAAAGTCTTCTACGTCAAGTTAGCCTAACAATTGCACGGGCAATTCTCGCTGATTGGCTCCACTATTCTGGTGAACTGCAAAGTGCCATCCCGCTTCTGACCGCGCCTTCACCACTTTCCGCGCACACCAACACCGGCGCGAACGTGTGTCCACAAGCCTTACGAATATGGCACCACTCTGCACGGCCTTTGGCGGAAAACTGGTGGTTGCCCCCATGCCGCTAGGACCAGCATCACAAACGCTTAGGCTCTTTCCCTTCGCGGTCAGTAAATACTCTAGACGCAAAAGGTTATCCTGATATGCGCGACGCAACAAACCATGACCGAACCCTACAAAGCCTTAACTTGACCGAAACACCCCACGAGCTAAGGGAAGTTGGTTAGATGATAATTGTGAGTAGAAACCATATGATCTTTGAACTGACAAAGCGCGAGCTGTCCTTCGGGCTTGTGGGGCTGATGACTGGGGCCATGTCGACCGATGCGCGGGCACAAACCCCTTCAGCAATCTGGCAAAAACTGACGACAGAAGCCTATCGTGGCAAACAGGACGACATGGTCGTCTTGGCGGACGGTCAGACGGCCTGGTATGGCAATGGCTCAGGGAAATTGTATCAAAGCCTGGATGGCGGCGACAACTGGACCAAAATCTGGGATCAACCTGGCACATTTATTCGCGCACTGGGCTTTGTGGATACTCAGATAGGCTTTCTGGGCAATGTGGGTACCGACTATTATCCGGGCGTTACCGATGGCCACCCCCTCTATCGCACCCAAGATGGCGGCAAGAGCTGGCAGAAGGTGATGGCGGATGGGATTGAGCGGGTGAAGGGCATTTGCGGCATTGATATCTTGGCCGTGCGCCGCATCTATCAGGGCGAAGCAAGGGTCAGTCATTTGGTCCATGCAGCAGGGCGTGTCGGTGGCCCCGCCTTTATCCTGCGATCTGAAGACAGCGGCGAAACTTGGAAGGTCCTCGATCTAACAGCGCAAGCCGGCATGATTTTAGACGTCAAATTCCTCACCCCAAACATCGGCTTGGTCTGCGCCAGTAGCTCAAGCGATTTAGAACAGGCTCAAGCGATGATCCTGCGCACCGAAGATGCCGGCAAAA
>JBEINE010000081.1:0-12897 GCA_040378245.1 Hyphomonadaceae bacterium
GCCCGTCGTCTGGGTGCAGGCGATCCGAACGCGGGTTGGGATTTGTTCGGACTGGGCAAAATAAAGCGCTGCGGCCTCAGCGATCGTCTCCCCTTCCAGCGGCACCGTCCCCTGATAGCGGTCCATGTCGCTGCCTTGATCAATCGTCATGGCAAAGAGGCCATAGCCCAACAGATCTGTCATGGTAGGAACTGGCGTCTTGGTCAAAAGTGCGGCCAACATGTCTTTGTCGACACTGGCATAACCGCGCATTGAGCCATTGGTGCGATATTCGGCAACTGCAAATCGCACAGCGCCTTCCTGCCCGGGCAGGCCCTGCACCTGCACAATCAGCTTGCCATCAAACTTAAGCGACGCCCCCACCAGAGCCGATAGGGTCAGTAATTCCCCCAATATGCGGGCGACAGACGGGTGATATTTGTGGCGCTGTAGGACTTCATCCACTGTCGCAGGCCCAAGCCTAGCGATACGGCCCCGGACGGGTTCGCCCTCAATCTGGAAAGCGGCGACGATATCGTCGGCGCTCGCCATCGGGTCGGCATCGGGGTCAGTTAGGTTCTGCGCGTCAGTCATAATGGGTTTCAGATAGTATGGGTGCCGCCAAAGCACCACATCAAAACTGCCTTCTGCGCGTGGATGCGGTTTTCGGCTTCGTCAAACACCCGGCTTTGCGGGCCGTCCATCACTGCATCGGTCACTTCATCGCCACGATGAGCGGGCAGGCAATGCAGGAAAATGGCGCTTGATTTGGCGCGCGCCAACACGCTTTCATTGACTTGGTAAGGCCTCAATGCCTGCATACGCTCACTGATATTGGTATCGCCCATCGACACCCACGTATCGGTGATCACACAATCGGCGGCCGCTACCGCCATATCGACATCATCGACGACTTTCACCTCTGCGCCCGCCTCCGCCGCCGCTTGCAGAACGGTGCGCGCAGGCGCAAAGCCCGCCGGGCAGGCCGCCACGATGGAAAAGCCCAGTTTGGGCGCGGCGTGAATGAAGCTGGTTAGCACGTTGTTGCCATCTCCAGCCCAGGCAATCTTGGCGCCTTGAAGCGCGATGCCCGCTTCTTCAATCGTCATCAAATCGGCAATGATTTGACACGGGTGGCTATGGTCAGTCAGACCATTGATGACGGGAATTTCGGCGCTGCGGGCCATTTCGAGCAGGCTCTCATGGCTATTGGCACGCAGCATAATCACATCCACCATGCGCGACAAAACCTGCGCAGTATCGGCGATGCTTTCGCCGCGCCCCAATTGGCTGGTGGCGGCATCCATCACCAGGGTTGAGCCGCCAAGCTGGCGCATGGCGGCATCAAAGGACACACGGGTGCGCGTTGAGCTTTTCTCAAATATCGCCGCCAAGACGTGCCCGGCCAAGGGCGCATCCACATCAATTCTGCCTTTTGGCCAGCCCTTGCGCGCCGCTTTGCGAGCATGAGCTTCATCAAGAATAGAGCGCAAATCGGCGCGGCTCAGCGCGTCGATGTCAAGAAAATGCCGCATGGAGGCTCCTCGATAAACGGGCGATTAGGCCGCCGCTTTAACCTCGGCTTGAACAGCGGCCAAAGCGCTGTCGAGAATGGATATGGCTTCTGAGACGTTCGCTGTCGTGGCGATCAAAGGCGGGGCCATGCGCACAACGCTTTTGCCCGCCGTGCCGATCAACATGCCGCGCTCAAAACAGGCCTGACGGACCCGCATCGGGTCAATCGACATATTGATCCCGCACAAAAGCCCTTTTCCGCGCACATCAAGGATCAGATCGGGATAACGATCCTTCAGGCCCTCGAGCGCTTGGTGGAGGTGATTGGCGGTATCGCGCACATGCTCGAGGAATTCCGGCTTTGTAATCTCATCAAAAACAGCATGAGCAACCGCCATAGCCAAAGGATTGCCGCCAAAAGTTGAACCATGCACCCCGCGCACCATGCCACTGGCGGCCTCTGTCGTGGCCAAGCATGCCCCCATGGGAAAGCCCCCGCCCATGCCCTTGGCAACGGCCATCACATCGGGGGCGATCCCGGCCCATTCATGGGCGAACAATTTGCCAGTGCGCGAGGCACCGCATTGGACTTCATCAAAGATCAGCAAAATGCCATGCTCATCGCACAGTTTACGCAAGCCTTGCAGGCATTGATCGGGCACCGCGCGCAAGCCGCCCTCCCCTTGCACGGGCTCAATGATAATGCCCGCGGTGGTCGGCGTAATAGCGGCCTTTAACGCCTCATGATCGCCAAATGGCAATTGCTGATAGCCGGGCAATGGCGGGCCGAAACCGGCTAGATAATTAGGATTGGCGGCTGCATTGATCGCCCCGTAGGACCGACCATGGAAGGCCCCATCAAAGCCTAGAATATCAATCTTCTCAGGATGACCCTTGGAGGAATGATATTTGCGCACGAGCTTCAGGCAAGCCTCAATGGCCTCAGTCCCCGAATTGGCAAAAAATACCACGTCAGCAAAGCTCGCATCGGTGTATTTCTGCGCCAAAGTGCTTTGTAACTGGGTCTGATACATGTTGGACATGTGCCAGATTTTATTGGCCTGCTCTGTCAAAGCCGCGACGATTTTGGGATGACAGTGGCCAAGGCTGTTGGTGGCAATGCCAGCGATAAAATCGAGATATCGCATGCCGTCACTGCTCCAGACTTCAACACCTTTACCCTGCACGAAATCAGCCGGTGCTGGGGAATAGACGGGCATTAACGACGAAACGGTCACAGCAATAACTCCAATTTTAGGCCTTGGGTGGCAGGCTTGAAACAAAAAAGGCCCAGCGGCAGCAGGGCACAACATAGCGCGTCAACGCCTATTCCCACTCTTTTAGCCTGTTGCGATCACGCGCGCCACCCCGTCTGCATCGGTGCAATTTGGGCAGCCTTTAGGGTGGATTGGCCGCAAACCATCCGCCCCTGAATTGGGCTGACCTAACCTTGGCTTCTTAGCTCAAGGACCTTTGTCATGCCCCAAAATACTGATGCGTCCGCGCCAACATCCATTCCCAAAGGCCTCCATCGGCGCGTGTCGAAACTCGATCTCGACGACTGGCGCTGGCCCCACTTTAGCGCCACTGAGTTGGCCTGCGATTGCAACCGCTATTGTAACGGCGAATATTTCCATGACCCAGCCTTCTTGGATGCCTTGGAAGCCTTGCGTGCCATGGTTGGCCCCCTCAAAATCAATTCTGCCCATCGCTGTCGCAGCCATAATGCGGCCGTTGGCGGTGCCCGCGCCAGCCTGCACACGCGCGCCATCGCCGTTGATATCGCGCTAAAAGGCCATAAACGCAAAGTACTGGCCGAGACGGCGCTGAAAGCTGGATTTCGAGGCATAGGCTATGGCAGCACCTTTTTGCACGTCGATCTAGGCCCGCGGCGGGCGTGGACTTATCCGGGCGCTTTGACGGCTTGGGTGCGGGCTTTGGGGTATAATCCGCTGTTGGTGCAGTGAACCCGCTGTCCTCCCCCGCCCCGCGGAGGCGGTGTCACGAAGGGGTGGAGGGGGGTGCTTGATGAAGCCCTTGACTCTTAAATCTACATATGTTGTTCTAACGACATGAAACGTAATCGCCCTCTCTCGCCGCATGCAAAAAGCCTCATCGTCGCCCTCGCCATTCGCCCTACGGATTGGTGCTATGGTTACGAGCTTATGCAAAAGACCGACATTCAATCGGGGACGCTCTACCCAATCCTGATGCGTTTGGCCGAAAAGGGATTGCTGGAGTCGCGGTGGATGCCACCTGAACAAGAAGGCCGTCCGGCGCGTCATGCTTACCGGCTGACGGATGTGGGCCTGAAGGCCGCATACGAATTTGATCGTGCTCACACAGCAGCTTCGACCTTCAAGGAGAAACTGGCATGAGCCGCTTACCATACTTTCTCATGGTGTTGGCAGTGTGGGTCTTACCGCCCAACCGTAAGGCTTGGGGAGAGGCTATGAGGGCGGAGTTTGAGTTTCTCTCAGGTAATAAAATGGGTTTTGCCCAAGGCTGTTTTGCTGGAGCCATGAGGGAAAACTTCACGACTGTGTCAGGTTGGAGTCGCCTTGTTCTTCTCAGTTTCGCCGCCTTGATCTTCAAAAACTCAATTCGCGGAATGATAAGAATCGCTCATACTTATCTGACTGATTTAGACGTTTCGCTCTGGCTAGCATATTTCTTTAATTCTCTCCTAGCTCCGCTCCTTCCAGTGATATTCTATTTCGTCTTCGGACTACTTGTCTTGAAGACATGCACTCTAATCACGACCCCGAAAAGAATTGCAGACTTAGCAAACTATTGGTTATGCTTACTTGTGGTTCTGCAAGTCGGAAACATCCTTCAAGTCGAATTGGCTGGCCATGTGTTTCGATATCATCCCGATGATGGCACCCATTGGACGGGCGCGCTGCCCCACATGTCTATAGTTGTGGTGGGTATCATAGTTGCGACGCTGGGCTGGCGCAGCGCCAAACATCTGTCAATTGCGGCTTTGGCTGGAAGCGCGACAATCTATTTTGCGGGCTTCAAAATCCCCCTCTATAGTGAGTGGATTATAAAGGAAGTGGCAAAGCAAGCCGAACCAGTGATAACGCGAAGCGGCGAAATCACCTACATGTCACCATCATACTTGATCGGTGTATGTCTGCTGGCTTTTATCATCCACTGTTTGCAATGTTGGGCTGAAAAAAGACCCTTGTTTCGTCTCAAAGAATGGTCTGCGAAACTTTAGGTATCTAAGGAGAAACTGGCATGAGCCGCCTCATAATGAAACTAGCGCTCGCCTTGTTGCCGCCAAATCGTGGTGCTTGGGGTAGGGCAATGGAAATGGAGTTCGCTCATTTGGAAGTTGGACAAACCGCTTTCGCTTGGGGATGCTTGGGGGCTTCATTGAAAGAAAACGTCACGACAATTGCGGGCTTGGCGCGATTGGGATTTGGAATAGCCCTCATTTTCTCACTTTGGATGGCGGCGTTTTGGATCCAGGCTATGGTTGATGTCCTCGCCGGCGCAGAAGGCGGCGCAAACGCCAAGGCCTTTTATGCAATAAGCGTTGGGGGCGTCAGCCTGTATCCAGTCGCTTTAAGCATTGCCGCATTCATGGCAGCTAAGTCGCCGACAGATCGGCATCGCTTGGCTGAGATAGGGCATAAAGCAACTTGCGCATGTTTGGTGATAGCAGGCATGCTTGACTTGGCGCTTTGTGTTCCCATGATCCTAGCCATTATTGAGGCAAATTCGACTTCTCAGCCTATTGAAACGAGCCTCAACATCGGATTGGCAAGGGGAACAGTTTTTCTGATTGTGGCGTGGTGCGCATATAAGGGGCCGCGTTTGATGCGAAATGTAGGTGCGATCACCTCGCTCCTGTTACTTGTCTATTCGGGTGTTTTAGCCATTCAACAAGCTGATCAGCCTGAAATAATGGGCCATAATCTACTTCCAACCGCGCTGAGCATGGTGGCTTTGATGTCTTTTCCCGCGGCACTGGGCGCACTCTTTTTGTGGATGCAGCGTCCGATCCAGTCAGTTGAGCTAACCGAAGGCTCGTGATGCCTTATCCGCGATGCAGTCGCGCGGTCCATTCAGGGCTTGGCAAGCCCCGCCCCCTAGACAATCCGCCGCACCCGCGCCAATCATAGCCCCATGACTGCACCTATCCTTGTGATCGACGAAGGCACTTCGTCTACCCGCGCCGCACTTTATAGCCGCGACTTATCTCATGGCGATTTTAGCGGGGAGCCAGTGGCGCTGTCCTCGCCCAGTCCTGAAATTGTGGAGCAAGATGGGGAGGCGATTTGGCGGCACAGCCTTGATGTGGCCAAGCGCGCTTGTGGCGGGGGTATCGTGCCCGCAGCTATTGGCCTGACCAATCAGCGCGAGACGACCCTGATCTGGGAACGGGCCACGGGTCGCCCGGTTCATGCAGCCTTGGTCTGGCAGGATCGGCGCGGGGCGGCTTTGGGGGCCGCCATGAAAGCAGACGGGCGCGAAGCCGAATTGACCAAGCGCACGGGCCTGTTGGCCGACCCCTATTTTTCGGCCTTTAAGCTCAATTGGCTTTTGGAAAATATCAGCGGCTTGCGCGAAGCTGCCATGCGCGGCGAACTGGCTTTTGGCACCATTGACACGTGGTTGATCTGGAATCTGACAGGCGCAATCGTCCACGCCACGGACGCTTCAAACGCCAGCCGTACTGGCCTTTACAACATCCATACGGGCGCTTGGGATGACGATCTGCTGGCGATGTTTGACATACCCGCCAGCCTGTTGCCGCAGGTTCGCGATAGCGTCGGCCCGTTCGGCGAGACGACCTTGCTCGGCGGGCATGTACCAATCCTTGGCGTATTGGGTGATCAGCAGGCCGCTCTTATGGGGCAAGGCTGTATGGTTCCGGGCCAGACCAAAATCACCTTTGGCACCGGCGCGTTCCTGATGGCGCAAACCGGGCCTGTGGCCGTGCCCTCTACCAATCGCCTGTTGACGACGGTAGCTTGGCAAATTAGTGGCGCGGGGTCCTATGCAATGGAGGGCGCAGTCCTCAATGCCGGCACCGCCATTCAGTGGCTGCGCGATCAATTGGGCTTGATTGTCAATGCCGCCGATAGCCAAGAATTGGCGATGTCAGTTCCTGATAGTGGCGGCGTTTATATGGTGCCGGCGTTTACGGGCCTTGGGGCGCCCCATTGGGCACCGGGCGCTCAAGGCCTGATTACGGGCATAGGACGTGGTACGCATAAGGCCCATCTGGTGCGGGCGGCTTTAGAGGCCTCTGCCTATCAAACCGCTGATCTGTTGGCGGCCTTGACGAAAGACGGCGTCAAGCTCGACCTTTTGCGCGTCGATGGCGGGATGACGGCCAATGACTTTTTTTTGCAACGGCTGGCCGACATTACGGGCCTGTGCGTCGAACGACCCGCTGATTTGGAGATGACCGCACGGGGTGCGGCGCGGGCGTGCGCGATGGGTCTAGGCTGGTTGAGTGAGACGAGCGACGGAATTGAAGGGGCCATCGAAGCGAGGTTTAGGCCCCATATCGAAGCCGATGAGCGCGCGAGCCTGCAAGCTGGCTGGAACCGAGCTGTGCAAGCGTCAATTGCGCTCGGCCACTAAAGGCGTTGTCAGTCCCCACCCTTTGCCTTGGCCTTAGCCTCTTTGGCGGCGCGCTCTTCTTTTGTCGGTGGCGGTGGCGCGCTGGCGCGGATTTGGCGGGCTTGAAGCGACAGCGCCTCACCGCGAGCACCCGCCTCATCATCGCAGGAGACACGGTCCTTCAGGATAGGTTCGCGGCCGACAACACACAGGCCACTCGTCGCGACGCGCACACCGCTGACTGCATCGGCTGCATTATTGGCGTCGCGGTTGAGCAATTGCGCCGACTGCTCGGCCTGGGCGCGCGATTTGATCTCTTGGGAATAGAATACCAGTGCGGCACTATCGCCTGATCGGCCCATCGCGCCGGTTGCGCTGGCAAAGCGGCCCACGGCGTCGGCAAAACCACGCGGGCTGATTCGACCTGAGAAATACAGACGGCGGGCTAGAACGGCCTCGGCGCCAAAAAACGTCTCCGCAGTTCGGGGGTCGCGATTTTCAAACCCCAGAAAGCCCAGTCGTTTTGCGGCCTCCATCGAGACGGCGTCGCCCGTCTCTCCGGGAGGAGCCAGAACGATGGCCTGACGAAAGGCCAAATCGGCCGCGCGCAGATTGCCCGCCGCGTTGGCTTCCAAGCCAATCTTGAAAGCCGCTCTCGCAGCTTCATCCGTTGCAGCCGCTGGAGCGGCTTCCACGACCGGCTCTACAGGCGCCCTTGGTGGTATTGGGGCGGGAGCCGGAACGCTGATTGTGGCGGTAGCTTCGATCTGGGTGCGCTGCGCCGCATTTTGCGCGACCGCCAGACTGCCCAAGAATGCGACCGCACCCGCGGAGAGAAACCATTTCGTTCGTGTGCTGGTCAACTGAGCCTCGGTTCTGAATGCTAAACGCCACTCTAAGCCTCTATGATAACGCAGAGCGCTGGCAGGACGCAACGCTTGGCGCGCATATGGGGCGCTAGAGATGTTCACCGTTTCTTGGATTCAAGAAACGGTGTAAAACTGGCTCTCTTTCTAAAGTTTCGAGCCATGTCCAGCGATCAAGGCCGCGACGTGGCGCTCCAATACGCCCCAGCGCTTGTAAGAGCGCACAGCCTCAGGCGCTGCGTCCCAGGCCGCGCGAAAGGCAGCCAGATGCTGGGGTTCACTCAACAGCTGCACTAAGGGCGATAAGCGAATCCTTATGGTGAATAGGATCGCGCCAGTTTGGGGTAGCCTGCGAATCGTCTGCCGCTCAACGCGCAAGAATAGCTTATCGCGGGCTTGATCAATCGTAGCCATCTCTGCTTGCTGACGCAGTGGCGCGGCGTCAGGGGTAAAACGGGCGTCGCTATATTGAACCGTCCAATTATGACGCTCGAGGATTGTGGTGGGGGCCAAGTTTGTGAAAACTCGGCCAATGCGGTCAGCAAGACCAAAAGTCCCGTCGGGGACTGGCGCATGCAGCGCCAATAATGATTTTCCAAGAGCATGGTGTGCACTGAAAAAAGTCGGGCTACAAAGACAACAGGCTGTAGCCGTCCAAATGCCGTCGAGCGACTGCATAATCACCAGATCATCAGACACTAAGCGTGATGCGGCCATTAGGGCTGGTTCGTCACCACACAGCGGCCTTTGACATGTTGTGCCTATAAGCGCTGCAGCTTCGCCCTGAGCGGGAAGTGATCCCACGATATGCGCAAACACGTCTTGGGGCCGGCGCTCTATCAAGTCATTCTTGGTCGCCAGCCAGTCGACCTGATCATCAGGCAGCAGCCAATCGTTGAGATCGATTGGCCTTAGCCCCACATCAAAGCGCGGCGGGCCATCAAAATAGGGTGGGTAACCCATGACGCAGCCCAGTTCTGATTCAATTACTCAGCTCGGGTATAGCCGAGTTCGGAACATTGGGACCAATGGTGCGTTTTGTGCCCCGTGTTGGCGTATTGCGCGAGGCGGGTGTGGCGCGCTGACGATAAGACCAAGATTCCCAAGCCTCGCCGCAAACAGTTGCAAACACCCGCTCAGGTCTGCCGTCCTTCCCTGTCCGTATCGTCTCAATCGACTGACATGTGGCGTCAGGATTATTCGATCCGTCGAAAACCTCAGAACTGATCTGCAGACTTTGGCTGGTATTCTCAGCACAATTGGGGATCGGTTGATCTGGCATGGTCACACAGAGGGTCGGCGACCCTAAAAGGCCCAACTCAGGGTTAAACTCCTGACCATTAAGCTCAATAGGTTTGAGCGGAGTTACAGGACCCGCCCAATCGGCTGCGACCGACGCCTCGGCGGGGGCCGCCCTGGCCCCTTGCGGGCTGGCGGTGGCTTCGGTGTTCAAAACGACTCCACCAACCAGATTTGCACTCAATAACAGCAAAGTGAACAACATGGCGCTACCGATCAGTCGTGAAAGTGCTCAGCCTGCGTTGCAGGCTTGCCGAGAAAGGACGGGGCATATTTATGCGTCAGTGTGTTACTGTTGCGTGTAGAATTGGCGTTCGGTGGCAAAATCGACAGGATCTTTTCGCCCGTAAAACTGGCCTCAGAATGCTTCAACGTTGAAACGGACACATCGCCGCGAATCAAAGCGCCAACGGCGGCTTGCACCCGGTTAAACACCCCGAGTTTGCGCGCGCTATTGCTCAAGTGAAATTGCACGGTGCGCGCGGTCACTCCGGTTAAAACACCAATCTCCCAATTGGTTTTGCCCTCCAACACCCATTGAAGACATTCAACTTCTCGCGCCGTCAAATGAGCTTTTTGTGGTATTCCGACTAAGGCGGCAGCCGTTATGCGACGGACACGCTGATGCAGGGCCATTGCAATGTGGCTCAAAGCCTCTTCATCCTCGCTGTCTGGATTGAGCACATGGCCAGCCGCAAACATCATGATGGCCACGCACCCTTGTGGTCCATGAACCGGGGTCGTTATGCCATCGCGGAAACCTTGGGCGCGAGAGGCCTGGACAAAGGCGCGCTGCGCAGGGTCGCGAACCCGCTTAAAGGCCCTGAGCCAATGCACGCCGCCCGCGCGCATAATGGCTTGGGCGCGGGCTGGATCGTGGCGACATGAAGGCTCTGTAGCATATTGGCGTTTCCAATTTAGGTTGTAGGAACCAAATGCCAAAAGCGAGGTCGGATCAAGGGCTGGATTGTGGGGACCGGGGGCTAATTGAAAAGCACAAAATCCAGCATCTTTTACAAACTTTGTCATGATATCAATTAGTTCAGTATCACGTTTAGCGAGCCTTAAGTCTGTTAAAACGCGATTGGCAAGGCCTTGAACGTGCATCATAGCCATCTCCGAAGGTTGAGCACCATTCGAGTGCATTGCTGTTCATTATTTACCTTAAATTGTATTTTGGTTGTAGGGAAGCGGTTTTTTCTCTTTTTTTGGACACGATGCTTTTCCATCTGTTAACTCTACCTTTTACATTCTTGGCACGGGTCTTACTCTCAGCCGACTTGGATGTGACGGGCTCGACCCGCCCAGATGAAGCGACCATCTCGGTTTGTTCTTCTTTTGTTCTAATCGACGGGTGGGTCGCGAGTCCAGCATTCAATCGCTCAAAGCCGAGTTTGTACGTCCGATTTTAGCGTAGTTACAGCGCCGGCTGACGGAGTGGTTGCTTATCATGATCGACTGATTGCAAACTTGCCGCCGTCGCCATGTCAGGGCACTAAAACCACCGCCCTCCATCCTTCGTAACAAAGACCACACACAATGATGTCTGTCATCATGTATAGGAGCTCAGCGACCTAAGTGAGTATCTTGCGTGATTTTGAATGGAGCTTCAGCGGCGTCATTGTGCGCAAAACTGGGGCGCGCGTGCCGTTTGACTATGCCCATCTGAGCGAAGTGTTCCATTGGGCCGTCTATTTTTTCACTATATTGCGAGAAGATCGTCCCCAAAACGGACCTATCATTGGATTTGCTCCTGATCCTGCCCGTCCTTGGTATCTGATTTGGCCGACCCTGCATTTGGCGGGGGGACAGCCTGCGGTTGCGGGCGCGACGCCCGATGTCTGGATGCATTTTGAAGATCAAACCCATAGTGGGATCGTGGCTTTGCCAGATGATGGGCGGCCTCGATGGAACTTTGAGGCGACGGATTTGTCAAAATCGCGCGTTGCCGCTGCATTTGAGGAAGCCTTCGGCTATGGCCTCGCGCTTGACCCCAGACTTGGAGCGGGCGAATGCGTTGAAAAAGGGGAAATCAATGGCCTTCACGATGGCGTTATCGTGTCGCTGCCGTGTGCGCCTAAACGCGGCAAAGTCTATCAGCGCTTGATTGATAATCGGGCGCCCGATGGCTTAGTTGAAGATTTACGTACCCCAACAGTCGGGGGCAAGCCAGTACTCGTCTATGTCAAGAGACGCGAAATTGGGCGTCGCTTTACAAACGACAATTGTGAATGCTGGCTAAAGCCAGTCGAAGAAGTCTTTAGTGCCAGCGAGATCGCATCGATTGAGCGATTTTGTGCGATACTCAAGCTCGATTGGGGTGGCCTTGATATCTTACGCGACGCAAATAGCGGTTTAATCTTTATCGTCGACGCCAATCGCACCGACATGGGTCCCCCGATTGCCCTGCCACTGGCCGACAAGATTAAAAGCACGCGCCAGCTTGCTACTGCCCTTCGAAACATGTTTGAAGCGTCACGGCACCAAGCAGGTGGAGGCTAACATGGCGGCCACGATCCCTTTCGTCCGCGATATTGAGTTTGAGTATGGAAGGGTTGAGCACGTCAGCCCTTTGATACGGCGCGTCATTGCCAATAATCCAGGCCCGTTTACCTACACGGGCACAGGTGTGTATATTATTGGCCATGGTGATGTGTGTGTCATTGATCCAGGGCCTGACCTGCCTGACCATTTTGATGCACTTAAAACGGCGTTAGCGGGTGAAACCGTCAGCCATGTACTCGTTACCCATACTCATCTAGACCACAGTCCTCTAGCTCATCCCTTGGCGCGATGGGCAGGGTGCAGCGTTTTAGCGTCTGGGGAGATTAGCATTTCCACGCCCTGTGACCTGCGGTTAGAAGCGGGCGACGATAGCCGCTTTCGACCCGACGCGGCGCTGAATGACGGCACCATCATCGAAGGCTCAGGCTGGACAATTGAAGCCATCGCAACGCCGGGCCACACGTCAGGGCATATGTGCTTTGCCCTAAAAGAAGAAAATTGCCTGTTTTCAGGCGACCACATCATGGGCTGGTCAACGACGGTCATCAGCCCTCCTGATGGCGACATGGACGATTATTTACGCAGCCTTCACAAAATTGCTGAGCGGGCGTTCACGACGATTTGGCCAACCCACGGCGCCCCGATCAGAGACACGGCCCCGTTTATTGCGGCCTATATCGCCCATCGCCTTGACCGTGAAAATCAGATCATCGCGCAATTAGGTGCGGGACAAACGAAAATCAAAGAGTTTGTGCCCTTGATATATGCATCTGTTGACTCGCGCCTGTGGCCCGCAGCATGCCATTCGGTGATGGCCCATATGACGCGCTTGGTCAAAAATGGACAAGTACAGGTGATTGAAGGCGTAGGGATAGATGCAAGTTATAAATTGAGCGCAGCTTGAGGCCATTCTTCAACGCATTGGGTCCCAAATTTATGATCTGCAAGCCTAGGGTCTGTCCCGTCTTTTTTGAAACAAAAAAGACGGGATAAACAGACCCTAAATCAAATACCGAGACGCGCAACCTGGTTCTAAAAGAACCAGACGCGCTCTTGGGTCTGTCCCGTCTTTTTTGAAACAAAAAAGACGGGATAAACAGACCCTAGATTAGATACCGAGACGCGCAACCTGGTTCTAAAAGAACCA
>JBEINE010000123.1:0-9175 GCA_040378245.1 Hyphomonadaceae bacterium
GCTAAGACTTGTATTTTATAGAAAAACAATAAGTCAAATTTTGGGTGACTCCTTGCAATAAAGCGCACCTGATGTTTCCAAAATAGATGGCTGCTTTAAAGAAGCATGAGAACCGCTCCAACGACCACCCTTGTCCCAACCGAGACCTAACCACTTCCGCGCTAACCCCCCAACCTCTTAGCCTGAGCCACCCTTCGCTCCTCATGCTTCAACAATGTCTCCTTGAGATACCGCCCCGTCCAACTATCGCTAGAGAGCGCCACCTCATCGGGTGTGCCTTCGGCCACGATGCGGCCACCGCCATCGCCGCCCTCTGGTCCCAGATCAATTACCCAATCAGCGGTCTTGATGACGTCGAGATTATGCTCAATCACCAGCACACTATTGCCCTGATCGACCAATTCTTGCAGCACTTCCAACAGCTTACGCGTGTCTTCAAAGTGCAGACCGGTTGTGGGTTCGTCGAGAATATAAAGCGTTCTACCTGTGGCGCGACGCGATAATTCCTTGGATAATTTCACCCGTTGCGCTTCACCGCCCGACAATGTCGTCGCCGATTGGCCGACTTTCACATAGCCAAGGCCGACGCGGGCCAAAGTCTCCATCTTGTCACGGATGGACGGCACGACTTGGAAGAAGCTGGCGGCTTCCTCAACGGTCATATCAAGCACCTGCGCGATGCTTTTATTGCGATACGTGACCTCCAGAGTTTCGCGATTATAGCGCTGACCGTGACAGACGTCGCAGGTCACATAGACATCGGGGAGAAAGTGCATTTCTATCTTTTGCACCCCGTCGCCCTGACAGGCTTCACACCGCCCGCCTTTGACATTGAAGCTGAAGCGGCCGGGGCCATAGCCGCGCGCTTTACTTTCAGGCAGGCCCGCATACCAGTCGCGGATAGGACCAAACGCGCCGGTATAAGTAGCCGGATTTGAGCGTGGCGTGCGCCCAATCGGGCTTTGATCAATATCAATCACTTTATCGAGGTGATGGAGACCCTCAAGGTTTCGATGTGGCCCTGGCACCTCATTGGCGCCATTGAGACGCCGCGCTAAGGCTTTATAGAGCGTCTCAAGAATGAGCGTCGATTTCCCGCCCCCTGAAACGCCCGTGATACAGGTGAAAATGCCCAGCGGAATTGAAACCGACACATCCTTGAGATTATTGCCCGTCGCGCCTTCAAGCCGCAGAAACTTCTTCGGGTTGGCGCGGCGGCGCTTGGCGGGTATCGGGATCGACCGCTCACCGCGCAAATAGGCCCCCGTCAGGCTCTCGGCGGAGGCTTCAATATCCGCTGGCAGGCCCTGAGCGACGACTTGACCACCCAAGACGCCCGCCAAAGGCCCCATATCCAAAACATGATCTGCGGTCAGGATGGCTTCTTCATCATGTTCAACCACCAGCACACTGTTGCCAAGGTCACGCAAGCCTTTCAGCGACGTCAAGAGCCGCGTGTTATCGCGCTGATGCAGGCCAATACTGGGTTCGTCGAGTACATAGAGTACGCCCGTCAATCCAGAACCGATTTGACTGGCCAAGCGGATGCGCTGGCTCTCGCCCCCCGACAAAGTCGCTGATCCTCTGTGGAGGGTCAGATAATCAAGACCGACATCAACCAGAAACCGCAGGCGCTCGCGGATTTCTTTCAGGACACGCGCAGCAATTTCCTTTTCCTTGGGCGAGAGGCGGTCTTCCAGCGCCATGAACCAATCGCGCGCGGCGCGGATGGAGCGGCTTGATACCACTGACACATCTTCTCCGCCAACCCGCACAGCCAAGGCTTCGGGCTTTAGGCGCTTCCCATCGCAAGAGGGACATGTCTGCGCCGATTGATAGCGCCCTAATTCTTCGCGTACCCAAGCGCTATCGGTCTCCCGCCAGCGCCGTTCAAGGTTTGGGATCACGCCTTCAAAGGTCTTCACCGTCTCATAGCGCCGCGCGCCATCATCATAGACAAACTTGATCTTGTCTTTGCCCGATCCGTATAAAACTAGTGCCTTGAAGCTATCAGGTTGTTTCTTCCAAGGCATAGTTAAGGGCACCTCGCTATGGCGGGCGAGGGCTTGCAGTGTCTGGGTGTAAAGGGGTGAGCTGCCCTTGGCCCAAGGCGCGATCACCCCGTCATTCAAGCTCTTGTCGGCATCGGGCACGACAAGTTCTGGGTCAAACTTCAGCTGTACGCCCAGCCCATCGCAGGTTGGACACGCGCCAAAGGGATTGTTGAAGGAAAACAGCCGCGGCTCAATTTCCGGGATTGAAAAGCCTGATACCGGGCAGGCAAACTTGGCGGAGAACACCAGGCGCCGCTGCGCGCCTGTATCGTCGGTTTCGTCGGCAAACTCGGCCACAGCAATGCCATCAGCCAAGCGCAGACAAGTCTCAAACCCCTCCGCCAAGCGTTGCTCGGTGCCAGCGCGAACGGCGACGCGGTCGACCACGACATCAATGTCATGCTTGAGCTTTTTATCAAGGTCGGGGGCATTTTCCAACTCGATATATTCGCCATTAATCCGTGCGCGGACAAAACCCTGCTTTATCCAGCTTTTGAATTCTGTCTTGAACTCGCCTTTTCGACCGCGCACAACAGGGGCCAATAGGAATAAGCGCGTGCCCTCGGGCAGAGCGAGGATCTTATCGACCATCTGGCTGACGGTCTGGCTTTCAATGGGAAGACCCGTGGCGGGGGAGTAGGGCACACCAATGCGGGCCCACAGCAGGCGCATATAGTCGTAAATCTCGGTCACTGTCCCCACTGTGGAGCGGGGATTCTTTGAGGTTGTTTTCTGCTCAATAGAAATAGCTGGGGATAGGCCTTCGATGGAATCGACATCGGGCTTTTGCATCATTTCCAAAAATTGGCGCGCATAAGCGGATAGACTCTCGACATAGCGCCGTTGGCCTTCCGCATAAATCGTATCAAAGGCCAGTGAGCTTTTACCCGAACCCGATAGGCCCGTAATGACCACAAGCTCGCCGCGTGGGATATCAACTGTGACATTCTTAAGATTGTGCTCACGGGCACCACGGACGCGAATGACGGGGGAATCAGACATAACAAACCTTAAACACCGACAAATACAGACAGGCGAGCCTAACGTGACTTGACGAACAGAACAATATGTGAACATCAATAAGTTGTCCACAGACACCGGCGGCAGTTCATGCCACTGCGACTTATGTCTCGGACTTGGTGTGTATAGCGTAAGAGTCAACTCACTCAGGCGCTTTGCAACCGACATTTTGGACTTGGCGCAAACAAATGGAACGCGATGATGGCGGGTAGTGTTAACAAAGTCATTTTGGTAGGCAATGTGGGTAAAGACCCTGAGGTGAAGTCATTCCCAAGTGGCGGCAAGATCGTTGAGTTTTCGGTCGCTACCTCAGAGCGGTGGAATGACAAGCAGTCGGGCGAGAAAAAGGAAAAAACCGAATGGCACCGCGTTGTCATTCGCTCTGAGCCGCTGGGCAGGATCGCCGAAAACTACGTTCGCAAGGGCAGCAAAGTCTATATTGAAGGTCAGCTGCAAACCCGCGAATGGCAGGACCAAAGCGGCCAGAAGCGCTTTACGACCGAGATTGTCTTGTCGCCCTTCAAGGGTGAATTGACCCTTCTTGATAGCCGACAAGGTGGCGACCAAATGGAGGATCGCTCTGGCGGTGGTGGCTCATATGGGGGTTCTGGAAATGCGGCCCCGCGGCAAATCCAAGGCGAAAAGCGCTCATTTGCCGCCGATCTTGAGGATGATATTCCGTTTTGATGGCGGGCGCCTTGTCGGCTCCATTTTCCGTGTTACCAGTCGGGCTCCAAAGAACCACAAGGGGGGTCTGTCCCGTCTTTTTTGGGACCAAAAAAGCGAGATAATCAGAACCTAAATCAAATGCCTAAAGCGCACCCTGAACTGCTCGTCGAGGTTAGGGCGGCTTAGACAGGCTGTGCGATGTCACATTTGTGAAGAATCTTTTGGGGGGCTGAATTAGGTGGAAGAAGGCTCAGTTACGCGTACAATATCGTTTGGGAGGCTTCGCTACGCCTTGGCCATCAACGGCTAGACGCCTGTTTTCACCTCACGTGGGGAACTTACGATGGTAGAGCGCATTAAGATAATCACGACCGGTGGCACTATAGCCTACAATCCCGGAAGCGACTTTTTATCCGCAAGCGAGCTTCTGACTAGCACGATGAAAGCGACATCCGCTTATACAATAGAAGTTATGGAAATTGCCCAACTTGGGTCCAGTCGACTAACGTTTGAACACTGGGTGTTAATGAAAGGCGCGATCGAGCGTGCTTTTGCAGACGGAGTTTCTGGCATCGTCCTGACGCATGGGACAGATACGTTGGAGGAGACTGCGTTCTTCCTCGATCTTGTGATCGACAATCCAAGGCCAGTGGTCATAACAGGAGCTATGCGTGACGCAGCTGCAAAGCAGCCTGATGGTCCACTCAATCTTGAACAGGCTATCGCTGTCTCAAGAAATCCTAAAGCCAGCCATCGTGGAGTGCTCGTCGTTCTCAATGGCACCATTCACGCTGCCGCGCATGTTCGCAAAATGCATGTTCGTGCCTTGGACGCATTTCAGAGTCCAAACCTTGGACCAGAGGGTGTTCTAAACGACGGAACAATCGAGTTTCTGCGCGAGGCCGCGAGCGCTCGCGTGCACATCGAACTCTCTAGCAACCAGCTGCAGGCACTGCCGCGTGTTGATATCATCTGGTCCTACTTAGGGGCCGATGGCGAATTGCTTCGTTCAGTAAGAGCTGCAGGGGCCAAAGGGGCCGTCATTGCTGGCTTCGGCATTGGTCGCACGCCGCCTGAACTGCGCGTTGCAATATCCGAGGCAGTGGACTCAGGCTTTCCGATCGTGCTGGCTTCTCGCGTCAGCGCTGGCGAATTATTCGCCGATAAAGATTGGCCACCCGCCTTAGTGTCTGCTGGTGTCCTAGACCCCTTAAAAGCGCGCATCGTTTTGATGCTGGCAATTGCCGCAGGTCGATACATTGCAGGCTTGCAATCCCAATTTGATCAATTTCGGTGAAGCGCTCTTGATTACGATTGAGCTAACACCACAGCCACAAACGTGCAATCTCGAGCGCGGGTCACAACCCCCGACGGATTCGCAGCGACAGCAGGTCGCGGGGGTCGAACATCTGTATCTCGCCAAAAGCGACTGGGCGGGCCCGATTTCGCGCTGCGAACCCAGTTCGCTCAATTCGGAGGTCGTCCCAGAGCTTGGCCTCTAGGCGGGCGCTCCATCCTGCGGCAGGCGCGACTTCTGCATAGACCGACCAACGGTCCCGGGCTTCGTAGAAGCGCGTCTGGTCGGGGTCTTAGGTCGGCGATTGTGAATAAGGCGCATAGGAGAAGCCCCAGCTTAAGCGATGACGCGGAACCTCGTTGTCAAAACGGATCTGTGCGCTTGATGGCGACTGAAAAGAAATGCCGCGCTTGTTGCCGGTCTATCATACCGCGCATCAGCTCGCCCTGGCTGACCGGCGTGCCATGAGTACGCACGCTGCCTGAGCAATGTCGCCTGCAACGAAATCCCAATCGTGTTTGGACCGCGCGCCAAGCCAAGCTGTACGATTGCGCAACGCTCGAGCGCCATCCGCAAAATGATATGGTGCTTGAAGAGGACTCGAAGTTATCAGTTAAACTATTGTTATTATGATATTAAAATACATCTATGCGTCACTTTACGAACAAATATACCAACATTTTGCAGTGTGTGCAGTATTCAGCGCTGATAGAGGTGGGATTGAAGGGCCGTGAACGCCAGCTTGACGGTAGCAATGTCGCCTAACTTGCCTTTGGCATCATTCATGGTTCCATAGCGTGCAGCAATCAGACTTGAGAGGCTCCCAAAGCTGAGCTCGCCCTCGCCATCGCGCTGATAATTGCTCAGCACTTCGCTCAGGAACGCGCGCATCTCGCCTTCAAAGCCGGATAGACCCGAACCCCTCGCATCATTGGCGCGGTCTTTACGGCTCAGGGGTTGAATGTTGAAACGAACAAAGGCCAGCACATCGAATAAATCGCTATCGGCGGCGTCCACCAATTGGCGCATATCGGCTAAACGTTCGTCATCATAGCCCTTGTCCGCCAGCACTCTCAAAAGCCTTTCACGGGTTTCGGGGTTGCGCCATTGTACGCGCAATTCGTCTTCGTTGGCGATCATGCCACTGAGATCACCAAACAGCTTTTGCAAAAACTCACCTGCTGTGATCGGTCGCCCATCGAACCAGTAAGATGTCGCGTGGAGGTAGCGGATTGACCGTGCCTTGCCATCGGCTAGCTGGATGATGATCTTCTCACGTGGCCAATCTTCGATGAACGGGTCACCCCCCTCTTCCAAAACGCCCGACAGTTGTTCTGGCGCATCGAAAACCTGGGGTCTTTCCGTTGTTGGTTCAGGCTCCAAGGGTTCGCCATCCCACTCGGGGTCTTGGAAGTTTTCGTGGGCGCGGACGAAATCCCAGATTGTGAAGAAGTCCTTGCCGTCATAAAGCCTCGTGCCGCGCCCGATGATCTGCTTGAACTCGATCATCGACTTGATCGGGCGCATGATGACAATGTGGCGCACATTGCGTGCATCCACGCCGGTGGACAACTTCTGCGAAGTGGTCAGAATAGTGGGAATGGTTTTGTCATTGTCTTGAAAGTCGCGCAGGTGCTGGTCCCCTATCGCGCCATCATTGGCGGTGACGCGCACGCAATAGTTCGGATTGGTATTGGTTTTCACCTGATTAATCAGATCGCGCACCAAAGCGGCATGGTCTTGAGTGGCACAGAAAACCAGTGTCTTCTGGCGTTGGTCAATCTGGCCCATAAACTCTTGCACGCGGCTGAGTTCGCGTTCGGGAATGATCACGCGGGTGTTGAAATCGCCTTCAGTGAAGGCCTCACCCAGTTCGACTTCACCGTCGATTACGTCGTCAATGCCGTCATAGACATAAGCGTCAATCGTGCTGGCCATTTGGCGCACTTTAAAGGGCGTTAAAAAGCCGTCTTCAATCCCGTCGCGCAAAGCATAAGTGTAAACCGGCTCCCCGAAATAGGCATAGGTGTCGGCATTGTGTTTGCGCTTGGGCGTGGCGATCAGGCCCAATTGGGTGGCGGGTTCGAAATATTCAAGCAAGGCCCGCCACTCGCTTTCATCCTTGGCCCCGCCCCGGTGGCACTCATCGATGATGATGAAGTCAAAGAAGTCGGGCAGGTATTGTTCGTAAACTGGCGTGCCCTCGCCGGTCATGAAGGTCTGGAAGATCGTGAAGAAGATGCTGGCATTGCGCGGCGCTTTGCCGTGGTTCTTGCGGATCGTATCGGGGTCGATCCGCGTGATGGCATCGCTTGGAAAAGCCGAAAACGAATTATAAGCCTGATTGGCCAAGATGTTGCGATCCGCTAGAAACAGGATGCGCGGGCGGCGCGTCGGCTGGCCCGATATGTTCCATTTGGCGTGAAACAGCTTCCACGCGATCTGAAACGCGATGGATGTTTTGCCAGTGCCGGTGGCCAGCGTCAAAAGAATGCGGCGGCTTCCTATCGCCACAGCTTCAAGGGCGGCATTGATCGCATTGTGTTGGTAATAGCGCGGCTCCCACTTGCCGCCATCGGTCTCAAAATCCACTGCGCCAAAGCGTTCGCGCCACGCATTGTGATCGGCAAACCGTGTGGCCCAAAGGTCATCTGGCGATGGAAAGGGCGGTACGAAGTCGCCCTCTTTGCCCGCCATCACATCAATCGCATACCACTTCAAGCCATTGGTGGCATAGGCAAAGCGGGCGCCCAAGCGCGTGGCATAGTCCTTGGCTTGGCCCACCCCGTCGCGGTGGCTGACACCGGCGCGCTTGGCTTCAATCACCGCCAGCTTCTGGCCTTTATAGACCAGCACATAATCGGCGCTCAGCCCTTTGCCGCGCCTGCCGCCGCTCTGGATGCGGCCCGGACAAATCACCTCCCGCCGCACTTTTGAGCCGCCCGCACCCCATCCAGCCGCCGCCAATACGGGGTCGATGCGGTCAGCGCGGGTATCGGCTTCGGTTTCGTGGGAAACACTCATGGTTGTGTGTTAGTCAAAGAGCTTGCACTTGCCAATAAAGTGTCAAAGCCATCAGGCGGATTGCCGCTGTCCAGCATTTTTACAAACACGGCATAGGCATCCGATTTGCTATCATAAGCGCGCTTGGTGCTGTCATCATTTACCCAAGCATAGACGATCACGCGTGCGTCGCTGTCGAAGCGATAGAATAGGCGATACTGCTGAAAGAATTTTGCTCGAAACCAATTTCGCCGCGCGGGCCCCAGTGTGTTGCCGAGACGGAAGATGTCTGCGCTTGGATCATTGGGAATACTAATTTGCGTAAGCTTGTTGATCGCCAACAAGCGCTTGTAGGTGGCTTTCTTTTTGTATCCCGATGGATTCTTGCCCCGTTCGCGTTCAACCAGAGCCTTGAGTAAGGCGAGTTTTTCAGTAAAGCAGGGATGCGCCATCAAAGTCCAGCCATTGGCGATCATGCAAGGTCAATCTTCATCAGGGTCAAGTGGCGCATCAAGATCAATGTCGTCGTCGCCGACGAGCTCACGAATTTGTGCCATCATGTCAGGGTCCAGTGGACGCAATCTGCCGGGGTTGGCGGCCATGTCGGCGGCCAGTAGATCAAGGAAAGGGCCAAGGGCAGGGTCGCGATGGGCGGCCTCCGCATTCTCTAGATAGACCCGGCCATCTTCATCAGACCGATACACCAGCTTGTCGCCCTTGTTCAGGCCAAGCTGCTTGCGCACGCTGGTGGGCACCGTGGTTTGATAGCGGTCGGTCAGGGTTGACGTTTCTTGCATCAGCGCGCTCATCTCTCCGGCCTCCCCGCCGTATCACGCTTAGAAAGTAATGCATATGCATTGCCGAATCAATATGGAGATCGAGGCATTTTGCCGACGGGCGGCACCTCAACTCACCAACGGCTCCGCTGCCGCCAAGACGGGGTCAATGCGGTCGGCTCGGGTGTCGGCCTCGGTTTCGTCGTGTGGGTTCATGGCGCGCTCAATGTCATGTCAGTTCCCCCGCGAAGGCTTTTTGCAGAAGGGATTGGCGGAGGGCGTCGATGGATTGGAGCTTTTCTTGGTAAATTTCCGTTAAGTTGTTCACTGCTCCCCGCAGAGCTTCAATATCCGCC
>JBEINE010000099.1:0-11401 GCA_040378245.1 Hyphomonadaceae bacterium
GACAGACAATCGTCAAATAGGCCGCCCCAATGACCGTCAAGCGGGTCATGACTGTGTCGAGATAAGCAGCGGTTTTCGCGCCGGGGCGAATGCCCGGCAAGAAGCCACCATTCTTGCGCAAATTATCAGCCGTCTCTTCGGTATTGAACACCACGGAGGTGTAGAAGAAGCAGAAGAAGATGATGAGAGCCGCAAACAGCGCCATGAACAAGGGCTCGCCGTGCGACAAAAGAGCGGTCGTCTGCTGGATGCCTTCTTGCAAAACCACCCGCCATTGCGGTGCACCCGCCGGCAATTGACCACTGGCGACAAAACCAGCCATTGTCGCGGGCAATAGCAATAATGATGACGCGAAAATCGGGGGAATCACGCCAGCCGTATTGATCTTCAAGGGCAAGAATGACTGATCACCACTGACGGCACGATTTCCAGAGCCCGCTTGGCGCTTGGGATATTGCACCAAAATCCGCCGCTGAGACCGCTCAATGAACACAATCATCACAATCGCCGCCGTCAAAACGAGGAAGATAACGAGAATGGCAAAGCCTGGAACTGAGCCTTCTTGAGCCAAAGTCAAAGTGCGGAAAATAGATCGTGGAAGCTCAGCGACGATACCAGCAAAGATGATCAGCGAAACGCCATTCCCAATCCCACGGGCCGTGATCTGCTCACCGATCCACATCAATAGCAAAGTGCCCCCTGTCAGGGTAATCACTGTGGAGGCCATGAAGAAGGGCCCGGGATTGATAACAACGCCGGGCGAGTTGTTAAGCCCGGTCGCGATGCCAAAGGACTGGGCAATCGCCAGGACAACGGTCAAATAGCGCGTATATTGGTTCAGTTGCGCGCGGCCCGCCTCTCCTTCTTTCTTCAATTCTTCAAGACGACCGGGGAAAGACGACAGAAGCTGAATGATAATTGAAGCTGAAATATAAGGCATGACGTTGAGAGCAAAAATCGCTAAACGCTCAACAGCCCCCCCCGAGAACATATTGGCCATGCCCAGAATGCCACCCTGGGCCGCTTTAAACGCTTGCTCAAACGCCGCTATATCGATGCCGGGAATGGGAATGAATGTTCCCAATCGATAGCAGACCAAGGCGATAAGGGTGAACCAGATGCGAGCATGTAAATCCTTTGCCTTGGAAAAAGAGGCAAAGTTCATATTGCGGGCCAATTGTTCGGCTGCTGAAGCCATGAAGCAGAGTGCCTTCCGATGTAAAAAGCGCGCCAAAGCGGATTTCGCTCGGCGCGCCCAAAAAGAGGTACGCACCCCCATATTGGAGGGCGCGCGTCATACCTCAAGAGGCTTAGGCGGCTTGCGTCGCAGCTTTCACCTTGTTGCGAGCCAAGTTGCGAGCCAAATTGCGAGCCTCTGGGCCAGTTAGTGTTATACTGCCGCCCGCAGCTTGAACGGCTGCGATAGCGGCTTGTGATGCGCCGGTTACAATCAGATCGACCTTCCCGCCAATCTCGCCCTTATTGAGGACGCGTACACCGTCACGGACGCGGCGGATCAAGCCCGACGCCACCAAGGCGGCTTCGTCGATTGGCTTGCTGGCATCCAGACGACCAGCTTCTATAGCTTTAGCCAAAAGCGACAAATTGACCCAAGCATGATCTTTGCTGCAACGGGCGTTAAAGCCGCGTTTTGGCACACGCATGTGAATCGGCATTTGACCGCCTTCAAAGCCATTGATCGACACACCACGGCGCGATTTTTGACCCTTCACACCACGGCCGCTGGTTTTGCCTTTGCCCGAGCCAACGCCACGACCTACCCGCATACGGGCTTTGGTGGCGCCTTCATTATCTGACAATTAGTTGAGTTTCATGGTTTTCCTCAAGCGCGCTTACGCACGCTCCTCCACGACTTCGATCAGATGAGCCACTTTGCGGATCATCCCACGAACGGATGGAGTATCCTCAAGCTCGCTCACACGATGCATTTTGTTGAGGCCCAGACCCACCAGCGTCTCACGCTGGTCGCTGCGGCGGCGGATGGGCGAACCCGTTTGTTTGACGACAACAACAGCCATGACTATCCCTCCGCCCCTTCCACGCCACTGGCGCCATCTTTACGACGAACCAGAACGTCTGCGACTTTCAAATTGCGCTTATTGGCAATTTGACGCGGGCTGATTTGCTCACCTAAGGCATCAAAGGTTGCGCGCACCATGTTATAAGGGTTTGACGAACCCAAGGACTTGGACACGACATCCTTAATCCCCAAGACTTCAAAAACAGCCCGCATCGGACCACCAGCAATCAAGCCAGTGCCAGGAGGGGCAGAGCGCAAGATGACTTTGCCAGCACCATGACGCCCTGCGGCATTATGGTGTAGCGTGCGGCCTTCACGCAGCGGGATACGCTGCATACGGCGCTTGGCTTCTTCTGTGGCTTTGCGGATCGCTTCAGGAACTTCACGGGCTTTACCCTTGCCAAAGCCTGCGCGACCCTTTTCATCGCCAACAACTACAAGAGCTGCAAAACCGAAGTTTTTTCCGCCCTTAACAACCTTCGCAACGCGATTGATCGCGACCAAACGGTCAACGAATTCGCTATCGCGTTCTTCTGGTTTCTGATCACGTTCGGGCCGACGAGCCATAAGATTTCCCCTTAAAACTCTAGACCGGCAGCGCGCGCTGCATCGGCGAGCGCTTTAACGCGCCCATGATACAAATAACCACCACGGTCGAAAATCACCTGCTTAACGCCTTTTTCAACAGCGCGTTCAGCCAATAATTTCCCGACAGCTACAGCGGTGTCAAGCTTCACACCCTCATCGCTACGAACCACAGCCTCTAGAGATGAAGCCGACACCAGTGTTACGCCTTTAGCGTCGTCGATGATTTGGGCGGAGATATTCTTAGACGAGCGATGCACAGACAACCGAAGACGGCCGTTTGCCAAAGCCCGAAGGCGCGTGCGCGTACGCATCGTACGCTTTGCCTTTAATGCTAATGGAGTGGGCATTACTTCTTCTTGCCTTCCTTGCGACGGACAGTCTCACCTTGATAGCGCACACCCTTGCCCTTGTAAGGCTCTGGCGGGCGATACTTGCGGATTTCCGAGCAAATTTGTCCAAGCTCTTGCTTGTCATTGCCTGCGATCTTAATTTCAGTTGGTTTTGCAACCGCGAAAGTCACACCCTTTGGAGCTTTATAAATGATGGGGTGCGAATAGCCGAGCGACAATTCAAGATCATTGCCTTTCATCGCGGCCCGGTAGCCGACGCCAACAAGTTCCAGCGTGCGCTCAAAACCCTTCGTGACGCCCTCAATCATATTGGCGATCATTGTGCGGGTCATACCCCACAAAGACCGCGACAGTTTTGTTTCATTGACGGGCGTGACCACGACATTGCCGCCATCAATGCTGACGGTGACAAGCTCATGAACATGAAAGGATAGCGAGCCGCGCGGACCTTTGGCTGTGACCAGTGTACCGTCCATAGTGACGGTGGCAGCACCAATGGCGACGGGTTGTTTGCCGATACGTGACATTCAGGGCCCCCTAGTAAACGTGCGCGAGGATCTCGCCGCCAACGTTTTGAGCCCGAGCCGCCGCATCACTCATAACGCCCTTGGGCGTGGAGAGAATAGCAATGCCCAGACCATTACGCACGAGCGGTAGGTCCTTCACTGATGAATAAACGCGACGGCCAGGCTTTGACACGCGCTTGATCGTATCGATCACGGGTGCGCCATCAAAATATTTGAGTTGGATTTCCAACTCAGTCTTGCCGTTGATTTCAATGTCCCCATAGCCACGAATATAGCCTTCAGCGACAAGAACGTCGAGAACAGCGATACGCAGTGTGGACTTTGGGGTGGTGCAGGTTGCCCGGCTCCGCATTTGAGAATTGCGGATACGTGTCAACATATCACCGACGGGATCATTCACATTCATGACGCCCCTCCTTTACCAGCTGGCTTTCGTCATGCCAGGGATCATGCCCGAGGACGCCAGGTCCCGCAGCGCAATCCGTGACATACGGAGCTTACGATAAAATGCGCGGGGACGACCTGTCACCTCACAACGATTGCGAACCCGGTTTTCAGCCGAATTACGCGGAAGCTCCGCCAGCTTCAAACGAGCCGCAAAGCGCTCCTCCAGTGGCAGATTCTCGTCAGTCGCAACGGCCTTGAGGCGCGCGCGCTTAGCGGAGAATTTCTTCACCAGAGCCTTGCGGTGGTCATTGCGGTTGATAGCACTCTTCTTAGCCATGATATCAGTTCCGGAATGGGAAGTTAAACTCACCAAGAAGGGCTTTCGCCTCATCATTGGTACGAGCCGTCGTGCAGACGATGATGTCCATGCCCCAAATCTGATCGACTTGGTCATAGTTGATTTCAGGGAACACCAAATGCTCCTTGAGGCCCATAGCGTAATTCCCGCGACCGTCGAACGACTTGCCGTTGAGACCGCGGAAATCCTTCACGCGTGGCAATGCGATGGTGATCAGGCGGTCCAGGAACTCATACATGCGCTCGGCACGCAATGTGACTTTAGCGCCAACCGCCATGCCTTCGCGCAATTTGAAGCCGGCGATCGATTTGCGCGCCAAGGTGGCCACAGGCTTTTGGCCTGAAATGGCGGTCAAAGCGGCCAATGCCGATTGCATCTTCTTGCTGTCAGCAACGCTTTCGCCCACGCCCATATTGATCACGACCTTATCAAGACGCGGGATCTGCATGGGATTGGTGTAGCCGAATTTTTCCTGCATGGCGGGACGAATACGCTCGACATAATCAGTCTTAAGCCGTGCTTGATAGTTCTGGGTCTCAGACATCGCCAATGACCTCCCCTGAGCGCTTAGCGAAGCGAACCTTACGGCCATCTTCCAGCGTTTTAAATCCGACCCGTGTGGCCTTGCCATCGCGAGGGTCAATATAGGCGACATTGCTGATTTGAAGCGGCGCTTCAAACGAACGAATACCGGCGTCTTGGGCCTGGGTCTGCTTCTGGTGACGCTTTGCCATGTTCACACCCTGGACGATCAAGCGACCTTCCTTTGGGTTCACACTGGTGATCTCACCGGTTTTGCCCTTATCTTTGCCCGTGAGGACAATGACTTTGTCACCCTTTTTGAGTTTTGCAGCCATCTATAGAACCTCCGGTGCCAATGAAATGATCTTCATGTGGTTCTTGGCGCGCAGTTCGCGCGGAACCGGTCCGAAAATCCGAGTGCCGATGGGTTCGTTTGAATTATTCACGAGTACGGCCGCACTCCGGTCAAACCGGATTGTCGAGCCATCTTTACGCTTGATGTCATACGCGACACGAACGACAACAGCCTTACGGACATCGCCCTTCTTCACGCGGCCACGAGGAATTGCTTCTTTAATTGAAACAACAATCGTGTCGCCAACGGAGGCATAACGACGCTTCGATCCGCCAAGTACTTTAATGCACATGACGCGACGAGCCCCGGAATTATCCGCAACATCCAGATTTGTTTGCATCTGAATCATAATCGATCCTCTCCTACTGGTCCGTTTCGGTCAGCCTTAGCTGCCGACGCGACCAATCACTTCCCACCGCTTCAGTTTTGACTTAGGCGGGCATTCTTGGATCTGCACGACCTCACCCGTGACATATGCATTCGCATCGTCATGAGCATGGTAACGCTTCGAGCGGCGCACCGTCTTTTTAAGGACCGGGTGAAGAAACGTGCGTTCAATCCGCACAACGACTGATTTGTCGCCTTTGTCGCTCACCACGACGCCCTGCATCATACGCTTTGGCATCGGATACTCCCTAAACAGCCGTTGCTGTGGTCTTCTCGCGCATCATCGTCTTGACGAGCGCGATGTCCTTGCGGACTTCGTTAATGCGATGGGTCTTTTCAAGTTGACCCGTCGCACGTTGAAAACGCAGGTTGAATTGCTCTTTTTTCAATTTGAGCAATTCTTCCTGCAATTGATCGGGCGTCAAAGCCCGCGCATTAGCGGCTTTCATAGTGGACGCTCCTTATGCCAGACCGAAGTCGGCGCGTGAGATAATCTTGCAAGCGATGGGTAGTTTCGCAGCCCCCAGACGCAGCGCTTCATGCGCCACTTCCGATGCAACCCCATCGATCTCAAACATAATCCGACCGGGCTTAACCCGGGCCGCCCAAAACTCTGGCGAGCCCTTGCCTTTACCCATCCGAACTTCGTTTGGCTTTTTGGAAACTGGCACGTCTGGATAGACGCGAATCCAGACTTTGCCTTGACGCTTCATTTGACGCGTAATGGCACGACGGCAGGCTTCGATCTGACGGGCTGTAATACGCTCTGGCGCTAAGGCCTTCAGGCCGTACATGCCAAATGACAGGGATGCGCCCCCAGTGGCCAGACCATGGATACGGCCCTTGAACTGCTTGCGGAACCGGGTGCGTTTAGGTGATAACATGTCTGTTTCCCTCCCTTATGCGCCAGCTTGAGCATTATCGCCACGACCACGGCCACGGCCACGATTGTCACGATCATTGCGGTCATTACGAGGGCGACGATCTTCACGATCACTCTCGCGGCGGGGGCGCGCGTCACTAACTTCGGCGGCGCGTTTGTCTTGGGCTAATGGGTCGCGCTCAAAGATTTCGCCTTTGAAGACCCAGCACTTGATCCCGATGATGCCATAAGCGGTGGTCGCCTCTGCAACGCCATAATCAACATCAGCGCGCAAGGTGTGCAAAGGCACCCGGCCTTCGCGGTACCATTCAGTGCGCGCGATTTCAGCGCCGCCAAGACGCCCGGCCACTGTGATACGAATACCACCCGCACCCATGCGCATGGACGATTGCATTGCCCGCTTCATAGCGCGACGGAACGCCACGCGGCGCTCCAGCTGTTGAGCCACACTTTCGGCAACCAAGGTTGCGTCAATCTCAGGCTTGCGAATTTCGACCAGATTCAAAAAGACTTCAGCGCCTTTCACGATGCCCATCAGCTCTGTGCGCAGCTTTTGGATGTCTTCGCCCTTCTTGCCGATAACAATACCTGGGCGCGCCGTATACACCGTAACGCGGCACTTTTTGTGTGGCCGCTCTATCACGATACGCGAAACACCAGCCTGCTTCAGCTTCTTCTTCAAGAAGGCACGAACCGCGAGATCTTCATGGAGAAGCTTCGCATATTCGCCTGTGTTCGCATACCAGCGGCTGTCCCACGTCCGGTTGATGCCAAGACGCATGGAAATTGGATTGACCTTCTGACCCATCAGGCCGCTCCTTCCAGTTCGCGCACAATGATTGTGATGTGCGAGAAAGGCTTCTCAATACGAGCGCCGCGACCGCGTGCCCTTGTGTTCATACGCTTCATAACCAAGCCCTTGCCGACAAAGGCTTGCGCCACAACCAAAGAGTCAATGTCCAGACCATGGTTGTTTTCAGCGTTGGCGATCGCCGATTGCAGGCACTTGCGTACATCAATGGCGATGCGCTTGGGCGAGAATTCCAGCTCTGCCAAGGCGCGGTCAACCTTGAGACCACGAATGCTTTGGGCCACCAAATTCAGCTTTTGACCGCTCGTGCGCAGATTGCGCGCTTGGGCCAAGGCCTCTTTGTCAGATAGAGCGCGTTCTGTCTTTGCTTTCGACATGACCGACTACCTCCGCTTGGATTTCTTGTCCGCGCCGTGACCATAATAGGTACGGGTTGGAGCAAATTCGCCGAGCTTATGACCGACCATTTCTTCATTCACATTGACGGGCACAAACTTGTGGCCATTGTGAACTTGAAACGTCAGGCCAACAAACTGTGGCATGATGGTGGAGCGACGCGACCACGTCTTGATCGCTTCACGACGGGTTGATTCCAGAGCCTTCTCAGCTTTTGCGAGAAGATAACCGTCCACAAATGGACCTTTCCATACCGAACGAGGCATCGGGTTAAGCCTTCTTTGCGTGACGACGACGGATAATCAGTCGGTCGGTCGTTGAGTTAGTGCGGGTTTTAGGACCGCGGGTTTTCTTACCCCAAGGGGTAACCGGGTGGCGACCGCCAGAGGTACGGCCTTCGCCGCCGCCATGGGGGTGGTCGACCGGGTTCATGGCCACACCACGAACCGAAGGACGAATGCCAAGCCAACGCGAACGTCCAGCTTTACCGCTGTTTTCGTTCATATTGTCTGGGTTTGAAACCGCGCCAATCGTGGCGATGCAGCCATCAGGAACCAAGCGAAGCTCACCCGACGACAGACGGATTTGAGCATAACCCGCATCACGCCCCACCAGCTGAACATAGCACCCAGCCGAACGCGCAATCTGTGCGCCCTTCAAGGGCTTCATCTCAACATTGTGGATGATGGTACCAACGGGGATCGCCTTGAGTGGCATCGCATTGCCAGGCTTAATGTCGACCTTCTCACCCGCGACAATCGTATCACCAACAGCCAAGCGTTGAGGTGCCAAAATATAGGCGAGCTCACCATCTTCATATTTGATCAGCGCGATGAAGGCTGTGCGGTTGGGGTCATATTCCAAACGCTCAACCACGGCGGACATGTCCCACTTGCGGCGCTTGAAATCAATGATGCGATAGGTGCGCTTGTGACCACCACCAGAGCGGAACGAGGTCACACGACCCGTATTATTGCGACCACCGGTTTTGGTCAGCCCCTCGGTCAAGGCTTTGATCGGCTTGCCCTTGAACAAGGACTTGCGATCAACAATCACCAATTGGCGACGGCCCTCTGAGGTCGGCTTAAAGGATTTGAGTGCCATGTCTCTATAGCCCCGTCGTGACGTCAATCATGTCACCTTCAGCGAGGGTGATGATTGCTTTCTTGAAGTCATTGCGCTTGCCCATAACGCCCTTGAAGCGCTTGGTTTTGCCTTGCACACGGATCGTATTGACGGCCCTGACCTTGACCTTAAAGAGCGCCTCAACGGCCTCTTTAATGGCGGGCTTTGTCGCTGTCAGTGGCACCTGGAAAACCACTTGGTTCAATTCAGACAACAATGTGCCTTTTTCAGTGATCCAAGGAGCCAGGATGGTATCATAGTGGCGTTCGGAAAGTGCCATTACGCAGCCTCCCCTTTCTGTGCAAAGCGTGCCGAGATCGCAACAATCGCATCGCGCGATAAAACGAGCTTTTGGCGACGCAAAACGTCATAAACATTGAGGCCAGCCGCAGGCAACACATCCACGTTTGGAATGTTACGCGCGGCGAGCTTGAAGTTACCGTCCACTTCTGTGCCAGCAATGATCAACGCATTGGTCAGGCCCAATTTGGCAAAATTGTCCAACAACGCCTTTGTCTTTGGCGCGTCCAGTGTCGCTTGATCAAGGATCATCAAGGACCCATCAGCAACCTTTGCTGACAATGCCATTTTCATGCCAAGTGCGCGCACCTTTTTATTGAGACTATGCGCATGGGAACGTGGGTGGGGCCCGTGGGCCACGCCGCCGCCGCGGAAGATTGGCGCATTGCGCGAACCGTGACGTGCGCCGCCAGAGCCCTTTTGCTTGCCAAACTTAGAGTGCGTGCGGCTTACATCGCCACGATTTTGCGTGTCATGCGTACCCGCACGGCGCTTAGCCAATTGATAGCGCACAACGCGGTGCAAAATATCAGCGCGCGGCGTGACACCAAATATCGCTTCGTCGAGCTCAACCGAACCCGCGGCTGAGCCATCTAATTTGAGGACGTCGAGTTTCATGCCTCGGCTCCCTCTGCGGCCACAGTTTCAGTTGGCGCGTCCGCTTGAACAATCGCTAGATCGCCGGGCTTACGAAATGCAGCTGGCCTTGGCACACCTGCGGGTGCCGCAACCTTAATCGCATCGCGGATTTCAACCCATGAACCCTCAGGGCCAGGAACCGCACCACGGATCAGGATCAGACCGCGCTCAACATCGGTGCGCACGATGACAAGATTTTGCGTCGTGACGCGCTCAACACCATAATGCCCAGCCATCTTCTTGCCCTTGAACACCTTACCGGGGTCTTGGCGTTGGCCGGTTGAACCGTGCGAGCGGTGAGAGAGCGACACACCGTGGGTCGCGCGCAAGCCGCCAAAGTTCCAGCGCTTCATAGCACCAGCAAAGCCGCGACCAATGGTAATGCCCGACACATCGACCTTTTGCCCCGTCACGAAATGATCGGCCGTCAGCTCCATACCGACTTCGACCATATTGTCAGGGCTGACGCGAAACTCACGCAATTTGGCCTTTGGCTCGACACTGGCCTTGGCATAGTGGCCGCGCATCGGCTGGGTGACGTTTTTGGCCTTGCGGCTACCCGCACCCAGTTGCAAAGCGGCATAGCCATCCTTGCTCTGCGTCTTTTGGGCCACGACTTGGCAGCCTTCCAGCGCCAGCACTGTGACGGGCACGTGCGCGCCATCATCGGCGAAAACCCGCGTCATACCCACTTTTTTGGCGATCAATCCTGTCCGCATAGCACGTGCTCCTACAGGCTGATCTGAACATCAACACCGGCCGCAAGATCGAGCTTCATCAGCGCGTCTACGGTCTGCGGGGTTGGGTCAACAATATCGAGAACACGCTTGTGCGTGCGGATTTCAAACTGCTCGCGCGACTTTTTGTCGACATGGGGCGAGCGGTTGACAGTAAAGCGCTCTATGCGCGTCGGCAAAGGCACAGGGCCTCGTACCAGTGCACCCGTCCGCTTAGCCGTGGAGATAATCTCCTTGGCCGATTGGTCCAGCGCCCTGTGATCAAAGGCCTTAAGCCTGATCCGGATGGTCTGTTGAGCCATGTCGTTCCTCATAACGGTCATTCTTCGATAGGACCGCGATCAAATACCAAACGAGACCCAGCCGTGGCACCAAGGAGGTGAGACCACGATCAGGTCACGCAAACGTCTTATTCTGCAAGGAAATGAGGATGTTCGACACGGTCGAAAAAGCACGGACGCGTCTAAACGCGCCACCTATGGCGTCATGGACTTTTCGGCCCCATGAACCCTGCGCTTCTATCGGTCCGCGTCTAGCCACACCAAGGTGGGCTACAGCCAGTACCAAGCAAGAGGTGCTGTCTAGTGGGATGAGTTTGGAATGTAAAGGGTGGGGGGCGGTTGGGGTGCAGTGGGTGTGAGTGAGGAAACGCGGTGCATGTGACTCGGTTCATGTGACTCGGTTCATGTAAACATGCACCCTGTGCTCACATGCTTTGGGTGCTCAGAGGGTCGAGGGCCCCCTCATGGCATCGGTAGCATGGAGAGGTGCATGTGAACATCCACCACTCCATGCTACCGATTTGGCCGCCTAAGAAATTCTGAGAATTATTTTTTTGCTGGTTTGTCGTCATAAAAATCGATCAAGCCTTGAAGCGATTTCTGCATACATTCGGCGAATTGCATACGCTCAGGAGCCGCTGGCGAAGAGTCCATTTCACTAATTTTGAACTTCAGATCCAATCCAGTCTCGCTCATACTATAAAGCACTGTAGC
>JBEINE010000072.1:0-13745 GCA_040378245.1 Hyphomonadaceae bacterium
CTCGAGTGCGCGGATGGCAATGCGGCCCTTCGCGTTTGCCCCGCCGCCCCAACTGCAAAAATTTTATCCTACCCCATGCATGCACGCCGTCTTGCGCGTTCAACCTTGGCCGATGCGAATGAGCGGCGCACACCTGCGATCTTCGCTGAGCTGTTGGGCCAATTGATTGGGCAAATGGGCAGAAAGCACAGAAAAGACGTAGCTTTTGCCAAGAAAATGATTGATTCAACGCCGATTCCATTGGGTGAGCGGTTCATTCAGGCAGCCGCCTAAATGATCATCCGCTCCCCCATGCACGAAATTCCTGATAGTCTCGGGAAGACACGCTTATTGTACCTAATTTCATTTCAATGGGCAGTTGGTCTAATTAATCTCAACCGCCACCGGCACCTTTAACACCGCGCCCAATTGCTCCAGCCTTTTAACCACGGTTTCAGCGATAAGCCCGGCCATATTTGAAGAGGTCGACAAAACCAAGTGCCCGTCCACCAAGCCTAACTTGCACTTGGTCAGCAAGTCAGCCGAACGGCCTGACAATTCCGCGCCCAAACGCAACGCAGCCCCCAATACGTCAGCGTGGGCCAAAAGGTCTTCGTCGAGCAGACGCTTGACCAATTTGGGCTCAATCTCGTCGAGTTTCGCGCCATAACGGCGAGCCATGATACGCGCCAGAAATACACGTTCAACGTGAGAAGCAGCTGGATAAGGCGCGCGCAGGACAAGCTCAAAGGCGATACGCGCGCGGTCATCGGGGTGTAGAGTTGCGCCAATATCGGCCAGCAAACAGGCGCAGGCGCGCAAAACCTCGCCGCGATTATCCGAAAACACGCGTGGTAAGCCCTCAAACAGCGGCGCAACCCACCAGAAAAGCGCTTCGCCAAAAGCGTGCGAACGCACAATGCCACCTGTCATGGCAATAGCACCCGCAACGAGAGGGTCCTGCGCACGCTCTTGAGTGGTCAATTGCTCAAATAATATGCCTTCGCGCAGACCGTGAGCGGAGATCATGACGCTCTGAAAGGGCGCGTGGTCCAGAAGCGCCCGCAACAAGGTCGCTGCATAAGGCAAAGTCTCAGCCCGCTTGTCGATTGAGCCATCAATACGTTCCAGTGACTTGCGGCTTTGACCCGCCACGAAGTCGCACAATGTGATCGCGTCAGCGCGTGAGATCGCATAATTATGCAACACAGTGAGCGGATAATCATGCACGATCATATCAATTTTCGCGAGCGAACGCCAAGCACCCCCGACGGCATGAAACTCCCCACCCTGAATTGTCTGCAACACGCGCGATTGCGCCAGGACCTGATCAATCATGGTCCGCGCATGGAGGGCATCAAAGGGCTCAAGACTGCCTATCGCAAACGGCCCCAACGGCCAACTCTCACTCAGGCCTGGACCCTGGGGGCTTAAAGTGACAAGCTCAAGGCTCGATCCGCCCAGATCGCCGACCACACCGCGGGCCCCGGGTGCGCCCGCCAGTACGCCCAAGGACGATAATCGCCCCTCTTCCTCTCCACTGATTATGGTGACGTCAAAACCCGTGAGCGCCTTGATCTGGCGCACAAAATCGGGCCCATCCTCTGCCTCGCGCACGGCCGCAGTGGCCACGGCGTCGATAGCCGTAATGCCCAAAGCGTCAATCAAAAAGCGAAATCGGCCAAGGGCTTCTAAAGCGCGTCGCACACTTTCTGGATCAAGTCGTTTGGTTTCTGAGAGGCCACGCCCTAGTCCCGCCAACACTTTTTCGTTGAGGACCGGCGCATTAGCCCGGCCTTCGACGCGGTAAATCACCAGTCGAACCGAATTGGAGCCAATGTCAATCACCGCTTGATCGCGCAATTGGTTTTGAATGAAACGAGTCGGCACGCTTAGGTTTTCACATCACTGATCAGGGTCGATGGTTTAGCGGATGATGTTTTGGCCGCTATGGCCTTAGGTCGCCGCTTGCGGCCAGAAATCGGTGCTTTTGGCTTGATCAGATCCGAAGCGCGTCCCCGGCCCGACAGACTGGGGTTTTCCATAAACCAAGTGTGAATATTGAATGGATTGGCAATCTCACTGGTGTCAACGCGAACATAGGTGCCATCTGCTTGCATGGTCCAGCTTTGCGCCTCATCGGCCAGATTGGCCACCATAATCTGCCCCAAAACCTGCTCATGCACAGTGGGGTTTTCAATCGGCACTAAAGTCTCGACACGGCGATCCAGATTACGCGGCATCCAATCAGCAGAGGTTATAAACACGCGAGCGGATGGACTGGGCAACGTCACGCCATTGGCAAAGCAAACAATGCGCGAATGCTCCAAAAACCGACCTATGATCGATTTAACCCTGATATTCTCCGATAAGCCCGGAAAGCCCGGCCTGAGGCAGCAAATGCCGCGAATGACCAGATCGATGGGCACCCCCGCCCCACTGGCTTCATAAAGCTTGTCGATGATGACGGGGTCGACAAGTGAGTTCATCTTGGCCCAAACACCCGAAGGCTTGCCGGCCTTTGCTGCGGCGATTTCCTGATCGATGAGCTCAAGTAAAGTCAGTTTCATGCGCACTGGCGAGACAGAAACCTTTTCCATCTCGGCGGGCGTGGCATAGCCCGTGACAAAATTGAACAAACGCCCAGCATCGCGGCCAAAGGCCGGATCCGCGGTAAACAATGACAGGTCGGTATAAATGCGCGCGGTGACCGGGTGATAATTCCCAGTTCCAAAATGCGCATAGGTGCGCAAGTCGCTGCCTTCACGGCGCACGACAAGGCTGACTTTGGCATGGGTTTTGAGATGGACAAAGCCATAGACAACATGAACCCCGGCCCGCTCTAGGTCGCGCGCCCATTTCAAATTAGCCTCTTCATCAAAGCGTGCTTTGATCTCAACCAGAGCGGTCACCGATTTGCCGCTTTCAGCCGCTGCAATGAGGGCGGCGACAATTGGGCTGTCTTTTGAGGTGCGATAAAGGGTCTGCTTGATGGCCAAGACGTTGGGGTCGCTCGCCGCCTGTCGCAAAAACTGAACGACGACATCAAAGCTCTCAAACGGATGATGCACCAATATGTCTTTGGCCTTAATTGCCGCAAAGCAATCGCCGCCAAAATCGCGAATACGCTCTGGAAAGCGGGCGACAAAGGGTTTGAACTTAAGCTCCGGGCGATCATCTGGAATGATTTGACTGAGCTGCGACATCCCCAAAATGCCATTAACCTGAACAACTTCGTTAGCCGCAGCCGATAGTTTTTCGATGATAAAGGCCTGAAGATCGGCGGGCATTGTCGCTTCAATTTTCAAGCGCACCACGTCGCCCATACGCCGTTCACGCAGGGCGGCCTCGGCCTGACGGACAAGGTCTTCAGCTTCTTCTTGCAGCTCAACATCACTATCGCGAATGATGCGGAAAGCGCCCGAGCCGATGACGTCATAGCCCGGGAACAAAGTATCAGCGAATAACCGGATCGCGGTCTCGACCGCCACAAATCGGCGAATGCCGTCCATGATCGGCAATGGCATAAAGCGACTGACTTGTATCGGTACCGGCACCAGCGCCGTCATGATCCGCTGATCACTGGTGCGGCGCAACCGGAAAGCGACTGTAAAGCCAAGGTTGGGAATAAAGGGAAAGGGATGGGCGGGGTCAATCGCCATTGGAGTTAGGATTGGAAACAATTGCGCGAGGAAGTCATCACGCAATGTTTCTCTATCGAGTTCGCCAGCTTCCTCAGCAGAAATAACGGCAAAGCCCAGTTCGCGCATCTGCGCATGAATGGTCCGCCAACAATGCTGCTGACGTTCCATCAGCACACTGGCGACTTTGTTGATCCGCGCCAATTGTTGAGCCGGCGTCAGCCCATCCTGACTGGGCGTTTTGATTCCGTCGCGAATTTGCTCCCGCAGCCCCGACACACGCACCATATAAAACTCATCAAGATTGCTGCCGCAAATCGACAGAAATCTCAAGCGTTCCATGATCGGATGATTTTGATTTTCAGATTCGTCGAGAACACGGGCGTTGAAACTCAACCAAGAGATCTCGCGATTGAGATAGCGCTGGGGATCAGGACCGCGCATGACTGAGCGCGTCGCACGCGGGGTTCGCACGGGCGGCTTGCTCATGACCGAGATTGTGGCCTGTGGCGTGATGGGCAGATGATCCATCAGCGCAGGCGCCTCTTAAAAGTCAAAAAGATCGGAATGGGTCGGTTCATCATCATATCCATCGCTCTTATAGAGCGCTCGTAGGGCTTGTTGCGCGAGCGCCATAGGCGATTTTAATGACGCGCGCGAGACACTTTCCATGCAAGTCACAATAGCGCGACCGGCTTCAAAACGTCGCGGGATTCGGTTAGCGAGGTAAAGACTCGACGCTTGATCAATTTTAAACCCGCGCGCCGCGCTGAGGCGAATGATCAATTGTGCGAGAAGCTCTGGTTCTGGAGGCGTGAGTGTTTCGCACGCAACGGCTTTTAGGCGCGACTTCAGATCAGGTAAAGCAAAAGGCCACAGACTTGGAGGCTCGCGCGCGATGAGCAAAACCGCACCCCCTGAACGCTCCAAATTCGTAAGAAGACCAAAAAGCGCGGTTTCATCGCATTTATCGGCCTCATCAATTAAGGCCAGATTGACCTTCAGCAAAGAGAGGGCTTCTAGATCAAAGTCATTGCCATTTATGATAGGCGCGTTCGCCACGCCGGCCCACATATGGCCCAAATGCGACTTACCGGCTCCGGCTTCACCAAATAGACAAAACACGCCACCTGGCCACGTCCGCCATGTCTCAAGTGCCGCGCGGGCGCGGGCATTTTGCGGGCTGTTGACATAATTGCGCGGCGCAAAGTCAGGCGCACCAAAGTCGAGATGACCTTGATCCGATAACGCACTGAGTTTCGGTATTTGACGTGTCAGAGTCGAGAAACCTAAAAGAAACGACTAGAATATAGAGATCGGCCACACGTGTACATGAAACAAGCTCTTGCGGTGTGGCCTACTCCCTAGCATAGCAAGGCCATGACATTGCCACAAACGCCCACGCCATCAAACGGTTTGACCTATAAGGATGCGGGCGTTGATATTGATGCCGGTGAAGCTCTTGTTAAACGCATAGCCCCTTTGGCTAAAGCCACGGCACGCAGGGGTGCTGATGCGGCTCTGGGTGGCTTTGGTGGACTATTTGATCTGAGAGCGCTTGGCATGACGGACCCGATCTTGGTGTCTGGCACCGACGGGGTTGGCACAAAGCTCGAAATCGCTTTGGCGGCGGGTATTCACGACGGAATTGGTCAAGACCTTGTGGCGATGTGCGTCAATGATGTATTGGCCCAAGGCGCAGAGCCACTGTTTTTCCTTGACTATTTTGCTTGCGGGAAGCTCGATCTCGACGTCGCAACCAGCGTCATTGGTGGTATTGCGCGCGCCTGCAAAGAGGCGGGCTG
The DNA here is from genome assembly GCA_040378245.1 of Hyphomonadaceae bacterium. Classification (GTDB taxonomy): domain Bacteria; phylum Pseudomonadota; class Alphaproteobacteria; order Caulobacterales; family Aquidulcibacteraceae; genus Aquidulcibacter. Next base: position 5,426 of record JBEINE010000072.1, read on the forward strand.
TGCCTTGATCGGCGGGGAAACGGCCGAAATGCCCGGCATGTATAGCGGCGGGAAATATGATCTCGCAGGCTTTACCGTCGGTGCCGTGGAGCGCACCAATATCCTGCCCAAACTTGAGACTATGCGGGCGGGCGATGTGCTGGTCGCTTTACCTTCCTCAGGGCCTCATTCCAACGGCTATTCATTGATCCGCAAAATTGTAGAGCGTAGCGCGCTTTCTTGGGATGCGCCCTGCCCGTTTAGTGGCGGACAAACTCTGGCGCAGGCTTTGTTGACGCCCACGCGTCTCTATCCGGCCAGCACAATCGGCCTCATTCGCGCCGGCCTGTTTAAGGGCTTGGCCCATATCACCGGCGGGGGCCTGACGGACAATATTCCCCGTATGCTGCCACAGCAGCTAGCGCCCGCCATCGACTGGCAGGCTTGGCGGTTGCCTGGGGTTTTTGAGTGGCTGCAAGACGTCGGCGGCGTGGAACAACCCGAAATGGCGCGGACATTTAATTGCGGTATTGGCCTTGTGGCCTGCGTCGCGCCTCACAATGTGCCGGCGGTCTTGGAATCGTGGTTGGAGCTGGGTGAGAGCCCGATCCTACTCGGTGAAGTCCGCGCTCAATGACGCGTGTCGAAGAAAAAGCGCGGGTGGTTGTTCTCATTTCCGGCTCTGGGTCAAACCTTCAAAGTTTGATTGATGCCAGCCGAGAGAGAGGATCTCCTTACTTGATTGACCATGTGATCTCTAATCGGCCCGGAGCGGGTGGCCTTGAGCGCGCCCACAAGGCAGGCATCGCCCACACCACTCTTGATCATAAGGACTTTCCAGACCGCGCTAGCTTTGAAACTGCGCTTGGGACCTGCATCGATGCCCGCTCGCCTGATATTGTCGTGTGTGCAGGCTTTATGCGGGTCCTGACAGAGCCTTTTGTGAGCCACTATCAGGGGCGGATGATCAATATCCATCCCTCGCTTTTGCCAAGTTTTCGAGGCCTGAATACACACGCCCGCGCTTTAGACGCAGGCGTCGCTTTTGCGGGTTGCAGCGTTCATTGGGTGAGTGTGGGCGTTGATGAAGGCGCGATCATCGGACAAGCGATTGTGCCGGTTTTGCCGGGCGACACACCAGAATCGCTGGCGCAGCGCGTGTTAGAGCAAGAGCATCGGCTCTATCCAGCCTGCCTGAATCTTGTGGCATCTGGCCGCGCCATTTTGCGCGAAGGCCGCACTTTCTTGGATGGCAAACCCAGCACCTTGGGCCTATGGCCGATAGGGGGTGGCTGAAGGAGGATAGTGAAGGTGTCGCAACATTTATTGCCCCTTCGCCTCGACACATTCAAACCGTCACGCTAAGCCATGCCAGCACAGACTTTATTCCTGAAAACAACGGAGCCAGCCTATGACCACCACGACCCTTGCCAAAATCGCCGATCTTGCTGGAACTGAAATTGGGTCATCGGATTGGTTGGTTATTGATCAAGACCGCGTCAATCTTTTTGCTGATGCTACGGGCGATCACCAATGGATTCACGTCGATGTGCCCCGCGCGACGGCTGAAATGGGCGGCCCGATTGCCCATGGTTTCTTGACGCTGTCCCTGATCCCCTTTCTAGGCAAGGACATTTTGAAAGTTGAGGATGTCACACGCGGAATCAATTATGGTCTCAATAAAGTCCGCTTCACCAATATGGTGAAGGTCGGCAGCAAAGTCCGGGCGGTGCAGAAACTGATCTCTGCCGAGCCAAAAGCCGGTGGTGTGATGGTCACGAGCGAAGTCACCATTGAAATCGACGGCGAAGCACGCCCTGCTTGCGTCGCTGAGACTGTCAGCCTGTTGTTTGCTTAAGGATAAGACGATGTCTAGGATCGACGCTCGCTTGTTGGAATTGGGCATTGTCCTGCCCACCCCTCCTGCCCCCGTAGCAAGCTACGTACCTTTTGTTCAAAGCGGCAATCTGGTCTATGTGTCCGGCCAAGTGTCTCGCGCGCCTGATGGCGATCATTTGGGGAAATTGGGCGGTGATGTAACATTGGAAGCCGGTCAAGCGGCAGCTCGGATTTGTGGACTAAACCTGCTCGCTCAATTGAAAGCGGCCTGTGATGGCGATTTGGACAGGGTCGTGCGGGTGATTAAGCTGAATGGCTTTATCAATGTCGTACCTGACTATGACCCGATCCCAAGCGTGATGAATGGCTGTTCTGACCTGATGGTGCAGGTCTTTGGTGATGCGGGCAAACATGCGCGTGCTGCTGTGGGCGTGGCAAATCTGCCCATGGGCATGGCTGTGGAAGTCGATGGCATATTCGAGATTAAGTGATCTCAGCGTAGCGGTGCCCGGCTGACTAAGAGTTCGGGGCGCACCCGCAATAGCTTTCGCGCATAGGAAATCTCGGTCAGGAAGGCCAGAAGGCCGGCGATCAAAGCCATCATCGCAATAATGAATAAAGCCGCGATGAAACGCGATAGGTCAAAGCCCAATAACTCCCCAGCAAATAAGCAGACAATTACAATTGAGACCAAGAGGATTGCAATGGTTGCCATAGTGATAGACCACTGAATCCAATTCATGCGTTGATCTAGGCCACGCAATTCCGCCAAATGATAATTATCGTCACCATCGGGGGACTCGCCATTGCGAACGGCTTGATCCAAGACGCGGCTGCGGTCTACGACGCGCGCCAAACGCGAGGTTAGGACCACAAGCAATGTATTGACCGCCGCGACCAGAAAAACTGGCGCGATGGAGAGTTGAATGATGTGGGCAATTTCGGTTGCGCTGTTGATTGTCATAAGGATCAGCATAACTGCGGTTCGACACTGCGTCCACAGCGCAGACGCTGCTAGAATGCCGCTTCATGTCAGAAAAATTGCCCGATTTTGAGATCAGCATCTTTGAAAGCCTGTCTGACATCGACAAGGCGGACTGGGATCGCTTAGCGAACCCACTGGGCGTGCCGTTTGATCCCTTCATCAGCTGGGACTTTCTCCAAGCACTCGAAGAAAGCGGGTCGGCAAGCGCGCGCACTGGCTGGGGCGGACGGCATTTAATGTGCAAGGACGCGGCCGGACAGGTCATCGGCTATGCGCCTGTTTGGCTTAAGACCCATTCACAAGGCGAGTATATATTTGATCATGCCTTTGCCGATGCTTGGCATCGCGCTGGCGGGCAATGGTATCCAAAACTGACCTCTGCCGTGCCCTTTACCCCGGTTCCCGGACGGCGTTTATTGTCACTTCCCGGCGTGGCGGGTGCCCCGGCCCGCGCTGCGATGCTCTCAGCATTGGAACAAATGGCCAGTCAAAGCGGCCTGGCTACGGCGCAAATCAATTTTCCGTCGACCGAGGATATTGAGAGCTTAGAACAAATGGGCTGGTTGATCCGCGAGGATCGACAATTTCATTTCTTCAACAAGGGCTATACTTGCTTTGACGATTTCCTGTCAGAACTGTCCTCTGACAAGCGCAAAAATCTGCGCAAGGAGCGGGCGAGAGCCCAAGCGGGCTTAGAGATATTGCGTTTGAGCGGGGATCAAATCACCGAGGTGCATTGGGATTTTTTCTTCAAATGTTACATCGACACCGGCGACCGAAAATGGGGTACGCCCTATTTGAACCGAAAATTCTTTACGCTCTTAGGCCAACGCATGGCAGATCACCTCGTCTTGATCATCGCCAAAGAGGGTGAGCGCTTTGTAGCAGCGGCCTTGAACTTTCTGGGCGGTGAAGCGCTCTATGGACGCTGGTGGGGCCGCTTAGAGGATCGCCCGTTTCTGCATTTTGAACTGTGCTATTATCAGGCCATTGATGAAGCCATCGCGCGGGGCCTGTCGCGCGTGGAGGCCGGTGCGCAAGGCGGGCACAAATTAGCGCGCGGCTATGTGCCGGTCTCAATCTGGCAAGGTAGCTGGGTCGCAAACCCCAGTCTTCGCGCCGCTATAGCCGATTTCTTGGTTCGAGAGCGCAAAGCGATGGCAGAAGATACCTTTTGGTTGAATGAGCGAACACCCTTCAAGGTCGGCAGTTTGCCGATCCGGTAAAAAGTGCGTATCGCTGGATTTACACTTTTGTGAAAGGCGGATAGTGTCGGAAATGGGGCAAAGGATATATCTGCCTCAAAGGCACTTTGAGCATGATACAAGATATTCCAGCCTTTACCGACGCCCTTATTAGCGACGACGAAGCCCGACAAACCTTCACGTGGATGGGCACCGATAATCAGGATGCATTCCTGAATTGGATCAAGTCCGCTTTAACTGAGTCAGAGGCCCGCCAGCGTATCCAAGCTGTCGTTGACATGTTGGCTGGACGCGAAGCTGTCCGCCACAACTAGCCGCGATTGCGTGACGCCAGTCGTATTTGGCGTCACCTTTTTTGTTCGTTCGGAAAGGCCAGCTATGAGTTTAGAGATAGCCTATGATCCGACCAACATTTTCGCAAAAATCTTGCGAGGCGAGATGCCGTGTTGGAAGGTTTATGAAGATGATCACGCTCTAGCTTTCCTCGACATTTTCCCTCAAGGGCCAGGTCATACTCTTGTGATCCCCAAAATCGCTGCGACCAATATATTGAGTTTTCCGACGGAGGCACTCGGCCCCTATATGGCCAGCGTCCAACATGTCGCCCGTGGTGTTCAAAAGGCATTCACCGCAGAAGGCATTACGATTTTCCAATTTAACGGCGCGGCGGGTGGCCAAACTGTCTTTCACCTCCACTTCCACATCATTCCCCGCCACGAGGGCATAGGCCTGATCGGGCATGGCAAGTCGGCGATGGCCCCAAATGACAAATTGATAGCACAGCGCGATGCCATTATTGCGGCATTAGGCTGAAGCATAGGCCCTGTTGAGATTTGCACGCGCAGAGCATTAGCTATTGGTAAGCCTATTTATGTCACGAAAGCTGAAATAGGAGGGCATTGCCATGGGTGATTGGATGGTCCGCGCTTTTGCCGAGATTGAAACGATAACCGATAGCGCATCGGGAGTGGCTGCATTGCGAGCTGCTATGATGAAAGATGGTATTCTGGATGGGTCCGAAGCGCGCTCTTTATTAGCGATACACAAATCTGGAGAAGCGCTATCGCGAGACCCAGACTGGACCCCATTTCTAATTGAAGCCATTGTCGACTATTTTGCGCTGAGCCGTGAAGTGCCAATTTATAATGCTGACGAGCTAAAGCCTAATTGGGCGCGCGCCATACATGCCGTGGCCGACGTCCTTTTAGTGAATCACCTACCCGATTATGGCCAGGAAGAAGGATTTTCGAGCCGATTACGCAAAAACGGTGTTAATGAAGCCGATGCCGCTTTGTTAGTCGACGCTATTTCGGCCAATGGATTGGTCCTCGACGCAACCGAAGTGAAGCTCTTGAGCGCCTTGTTTTCGCGGGCTGTGACCTATCCCATGGCGTTTCGTACGTTTGTTTGGCAAGCCATCCAAGCCACAGTTAAGGCCGATAGCAGGATTACCGACGATGAGGTCACTCTGCTGCGCGCCATAATAATGGGCCCGGCCAGCCTAGAAGGCATCGCCGTTAGCAAATCAGAAGCTGAGGGCCTTCTCGACTTGGACAAGCAAGTCGAGGATTCCGCCAAATCCGATTTGTGGACCACATTTGTCGCCCAAGCCATCGGGTCATTCTTGTTGTACGCAGGGGGATCACCAGGCCGCTTGGATGGGGAAGAGCGCGCTTGGTTAGACCAAATGACAGCCCAACTATCACCACGCACGTTGGCTGAACTCAAGGCGTTCATTGCGAAATCGGAGGAAGTTTAAGACTGTCGGTAAACCCTCTTTTCAAGCTCTAGCCGATGTTACAGTGGAGACTTAGGGCCAGCATTTAGCGCTGACCCCATTATTCAGACCCCCGCCAGTGCCTGCTCCAAGTCTGCGATGATGTCAGCGACGTCCTCTATCCCCACTGATAAGCGCACCACATCAGGACCAGCCCCTGATCCTGCCTTTTTCTCGTCGGGCACCTGGCGGTGGGTGGTGCTGGCGGGATGGATAATCAAAGAGCGAACGTCACCAATATTGGCGAGATGGCTGAAGAGTTTGACGTCGGCGACCAGCTTTATCCCCGCCTCATAACCGCCTTTGAGGCCGAAGGTGAACACAGCGCCAGCGCCTTGGGGGCTATATTTTTCTTGCAGTGCCTTGCTTTTGTCGCCCGGCAAGCCCGCATAGGAGACCCAAGCCACTTTTGGATGGGCCTTCAAAAAAGTCGCGACGGCGAGAGCATTGTCGCAATGCTTTTGCATCCGCAAAGGCAAGGTCTGGACCCCGGTTTCAATCGCCCAAGCATTAAAGGGGGAAATCGCGGCACCCAAATCGCGTAGCGTAAAGACGCGCGCGGCAATCGCAAACGAGATGTTGACGGCGGCCCCCTCAGGACCAAGGCCAATAGCGCCAAACACGTCATGGATTTTAAGGCCGCTATAAAAGTCCAAAGGCTCCGTCAGGGTCGGCCAGCGCGCGGCGTCTTTTCCCCAATCAAACCGCCCGGAATCCACAATGATCCCGCCAATTGAATTGCCATGGCCGCCAATGAACTTAGTCAGCGAATGGAGAACTATGTCGGCACCCCACTCAATAGGGCGCACCAGATAGGGGCTGGCCATTGTGTTATCGACAATCAAAGGAATGCCCGCTTCATGGGCGATGGCGGCAATCTTCTCAATATCGGTGAAAATGCCTGATGGATTGGCGAGGCTTTCAATAAAGATAGCTTTTGTTCTGGGGCCAATAGCAGCCTTGAAGCCGTCAAAATCGTCGTGATCAACGAAACTGACCTCCCAGCCGAATTTCTTGAATGCTTGGGAGAATTGATTGATGGACCCGCCATAAAGTTGCTTGGCGGCGATAAAGTGATCGCCCTGATTCATAAGGACGTGAAACGCGCTAAGCTGTGCGGCATGACCCGATGCAAATGCAACGGCTGCTGTTCCGCCCTCAAGCGAGGCGATACGACCTTCCAGAACGTCTGTCGTCGGGTTCGTGATGCGGGTATAGATCTGGCCAAATTCCTGTAGTCCAAACAGACGTGCGGCATGGTCAACATCCTTAAAGACATAGCTCGCGGTTTGATGAATGGCGGTCGCGCGGCTGCCATGGGTCGGGTCGGGGCTGGCGCCTGCATGGATAGCGCGCGTCGCAAAAGCGTGGGACATAGTTTGAGCTCCAGAGCGAGAAAACGATATGATTGCCTAATCCATTTAAGCAGCGCTGTCAGTTAGAAAAACTAATCGACAACATCGCAAAATCACAAAGCATCGCAAACTTCCTACCTATGGATGCAGCGCAGTCATAAAAGTCGGGATGACTTTAGCCGATTAATACTTCTTAATCGTTCTTTAAATGATGGCAGCTATCGGGAGGGGCCGCGCTGTTGCGGATACCACGGGGTTACACAATGACTACATCCATTATTAGCCGCACCGTTATTGCGACATGCGCTTTATGTCTGCCAAGTTTAGCATGGGCCGGCGCTCCAGAACCTGGAATATTACGCGGCACAATCAGTGCAGGCACAGAGATATTTGCTACAGGTAATCTGCATGGCGGCACTGTAACCACTGTTCCCAGCCTAGCAACTCTCAATTCCGGCCTTCCCGCTGTTCCTGCAACACTAACCATCCGATCTCGAAAATATAGCGACGTCTATGACGCGCCGATTCAATTGAGTGCTGAACTGAGCTACGGCATGTCTGAAAACATCGAAGTATTTGGTTCAGTTTATTACTCAAAAACTGAAGGGAAAAGGCTGCAAGTTGGAACAGCTGACGTTGCTGCACTGACCACTGTTTACCCAGTTTTTGGCAAATTTGGTGATCTGACGAATCTTGGCTTAGAGGCTGGCGGGCGTTACTTTTTCGGCAACGGAAGATTTATACCGTTCCTTGGCGGCTCCGTCGGGATCGTGAACCAGGATGGGATCAAAGCGACATTCACAATTCCTGGCGCGCCAGCTGGTGGCATTACATTGAGCAATGTTCCATTCTTCAAAGCCACAACGTCAGCGACGCTTGGCTTAGAGGCCGGACTTGCGGCAAACCTCACGGAGCAGTTTTCGGGGCGGGTTTCAGTGGGGGTCAAGCACATCACGGCCTTTAGGGGCGACGATACAGGATTGGCAGGCCTTGGCCTTCAAACCATTAACAATGACAGCCAACGCACGACTTTCCCCATCAAGGCCAGTCTGGCGGCGAGTTTCTAGGGTCTGTACCGCTTTTTTGTTTCAAAAAAGCGGGATAAACAGACCCTAAATTAGATACCTCGACGCGCAACCTGGTTCTAAAAGAACCAGACGCGCTCGAGGGTCTGTCCCGC
>JBEINE010000232.1:0-3707 GCA_040378245.1 Hyphomonadaceae bacterium
CTCGAGTGCGCGGATGGCAATGCGGCCCTTCGCGTTTGCCCCGCCGCCCCAACTGCAAAAATTTTATCCTACCCCATGCATGCACGCCGTCTTGCGCGTTCAACCTTGGCCGATGCGAATGAGCGGCGCACACCTGCGATCCTCGCTGAGCTGTTGGGCCAATTGATTGGGCAAATGAGCAGAAAGCACAGAAAAGACGTAGCTTTTGCCAAGAAAATGATTGATTCAACGCCGATTCCATTGGGTGAGCGGTTTGAGTGTAGCGCTTTCAATGATCGCATTAAGGGTCTCAAACTCCATGTTGTATTTGACCCCAATCTGCCAAGTCCCCTGCAAACCGACATCACACCTGCCACTATCAACGATGTCAGCTTCCGTCATCAAATCCCCTTGGAGGCAGGCGTGACCTATGTATTTGATAGGGGCTATTGCGATTATGCGTGGTGGAGCGACATTCACGCCGCTGGTGCTGTGTTTGTCACACGCCCGAAAAAGAGCGCTGTATGGACTTTGGTCAAGCAACGCCACGTCGCGCCGTCATCTACCAGCAAGGAAGACGGCTTTATCATGCTAAACGACCGTGATGCTGCCCTCGCCAGCAAAGGACGAGGCCGCAATAAGTTGTCCATCCCCACCCGCATCATCACCATCAAGCGCGCCAATGGTGACGTGTTCGATGTCATCACAAACGACATGGACCGTAGCAGCCACGACATAGCCGCCTGTTACAAAGCGCGTTGGGCCATTGAACTCTTCTTCAAATGGATCAAGCAAAACCTCAATCTTTGCAGCTTCTTAGGGCGCAGCGAAAATGCTGTCCGCCTTCAAATCATCATTGCCATGATTACCTTTGTGCTCATTCAAATCGCCCGACTAACAACCCAAACAAACCTAGACTTCAAGTGCCATACAATGATCTTAACCGGACAGTAGTGCGCTCTTGCGGGGAGAGGGGCTAAACGGGAGCCTGCAACGCCTGCTGCGCCTATTCGCGCGAACCCAAAGTTCTTTTGTCTGGGACGCGTTTTGGTGCAGGTTCCGCTGCACGCAAAGCGCTAATCAATTGTGATATTGCCTGTTTGAGGCCGTCAATGGACGCTTCGCTTCTGCCATTGACAGCCTCAAACAGGCGGCCTTTACCTCGTAACAGCGCGCCGCTCTTTCAATGAAGTCAAGGGCAGAAGCGAAGCGACCCTTGAGGTCATTGAAAGGGCCAACAACAATCGAAACAAGGTTTTGTGTGACCAAAAAGGTCACCAAAACGGATCCAAAGCGGCTTGGCGGTGTTAGTTACCGCGCGATGTCTTCTCCCCTCGCCCCTATGGGGCTATCAGATTCACACATCTTCATAGTCTGCGGATATAAGGGCGACGCCACGTTTTGCGGCTTGGAACTCTCGCCAGCCGTTGAGCATGGTGATGGGGCCGGGTTTTCCGTAGTAGCAGTTCCAGCCGCCCAGGCGGGCGCAGACCCATGCGGCATAGGCCAGCGAGCCTCTGGGGTGGGGATTTTTCTGCTTTTCGGTTTTGCCTTCGAGTTTTTTCGTGAAGGCTTCAAGGAGGATTTGGTCCTCAGCGTCAAAGGCGTCTGTGAGCGGGCGCAAGTTGCCAAGCTCTGCGGTGCCATCGCGGGCATGGACAAGTTGCTGGATGATGACGGCAGCAATGAACACCGCCATTGTCAGATTGCATAAGGGTTTTTCGTCTTCGATCCGTACGTTCTCGATGTCAAAGCCTTGTGTTTTCATGGTCCGAAACACCTGCTCAATGGCCCAGCGCTGTCGATATAGGTTCACGACGTCAAAGGCTTGTGCTGGGTTGGTGACTGCGTGGGTCGTCAATAAGCGCCAGTGCACGGCGGCTTCGCCCGCTGGGGCATCCACTTCGCGCACATCGACCAGATTGATGGATGTGCTTGGCGGTGCTGTTTTGTCGATGCTGTGGGCGGGGCGCTTGAGTTCGACACGCGCATAGCGCAACTCCAGCGTCGCCACCCGTGCCTTGCGCCTGGGCTTTGCAGGCAGGTCAAGAGCCACCCGCGTTGCAACAGGCAAAGCATCCAGATGTTTGAACAAGGACGTTTTGGCATGAGCCTCGTCGTTGCAGGCGCGGTCCTTGCTGGCCCGGATCAAGAGATCCACATTGTCCGGCCGACGCGTAAACATCTCAAAAATATCACTTTCCCGGTCGCCGATCACCGTGACGCGCGCCGCACCCGCACACACAATGCCTGCCGCTTTTGCGCCCTCAAGCCAGCGATAGCTCTCTTTGTCTTCAATCAATCTTTCTCGCTGAGTGCCGCTCTTGCCTTGGGTCCGGGTCAAAAACTGCCCATCAATTGGCCCCAGAATCGCTCCATCATCGCCATCCAGAGCCATCATGGCATGCAAATAAGTCCCCCCGCCACCGTGCGAGCGCACAACCGTCGTATCTTGTATGGCAAGCACATGCCGCCCCCCACACCGTGCCCCCGTACGCGCCGCGGCAGTCGTCACCATCTCTTCTGGCCCAACCAAGGTGTTGCGCAAAAATCGTGTCACCTGCATCTCGCCGCGTCGATCACCGCCCAATACCCGAACCCGCACACGCCGACCGGCCCCATGAACCAAACTCTCCAACAAAAAGGCCCCCCTTTTTGCAGGCGACGGTCTTTGAACCGCCCCAGCTCCAATGCCTCCATTACCAAATCCTCCAACTAACAAATCAAAAGAATCAGATAGCAGAACAATGCGCAAGCCCAGTTGTGTGAATGCCATAGCCACCAAGGGGAGAGGGGGACCGCGCGAAGCGGGGTGGAGGGGGTGTTTATCGTAAGCTGCGCGCCAACTGAGAAAAACACCCCCTCAGTCAGCTTCGCTGACAGCTCCCCCGTGAGACGGGGGAGCACATTTCGCTCGGCCCCCTAATACCCCAACCGCCCATTCAGCCCCGAAATAAGGTCCACCACCGCCTCGCCAATCACTGTCCCCGGCGGATAGACAGCGCTCGCCCCCATTTGCTTCAAAACCGCCACATCATCAGGCGGGATCACGCCGCCGACGACGATCATGATGTCGGGTCGCCCGGCCGCCGATAGGGCTTGGCGGAGCGCTGGGACCAGCGTCAGATGCCCTGCCGCCAAAGACGATACGCCCACGACATGCACATTGGCATCGACCGCCATGGCGGCGGCCTCTTCAGGGGTTGCGAACAACGGTCCGATTTCAACGTCAAAGCCCAAGTCAGAAAAGGCCGAGGCGATGACTTTTTGGCCGCGGTCATGGCCGTCTTGACCCATTTTGGCAACCAATATCTTGGGCGCTCTGCCATCATGGCGCTTAAAGCTCGCGACTGCCTCTAGGGCCGCGACATAGCGGGCGTCTTTGGGGTCGACGCTGGCGGCATAGACACCCGAATTGACTTGGATTCTGGCCTTGTGGCGACCATAGACATGCTCCATCGCCAGCGAAATCTCTCCCACAGTGGCTTTAGCGCGCGCCGCTTTGATCGACAGATCGAGCAAATTGCCCGTGCCATCGCGGGCGGCATTGGTGAGGGCGGCGCAGGCTTCGCGGACCTCGTCTTCATTGCGCATCGCGCGCAAGCGCTTGAGCTTTTCGAGCTGCGCCATGCGCACGGCGGTATTATCGACCTTGAGGACGGGAACGTCTTCATCCTCGTCGAGCGGGAACTTATTGACGCCGACAACGGTCTGCATGCCTGTATCGA
>JBEINE010000303.1:0-1712 GCA_040378245.1 Hyphomonadaceae bacterium
CCCAGACGCGCAACCTGGTTCTAAAAGAACCAGACGCGCTTTAATCAAATACCCAGTCGCGCAACCTGGTTCTAAAAGAGTCCCCTGTGAACAATTGCCAAGCCATTGAATCATATGGATGACAGGGTTTTTGTGTTGGATTTGTGTTGCAAGAAATTGGGGTTTGGGGGCGTATTTTCTTGCAATATTGGTGGGTTTGGGATTCCGTTTTTAGGCGATTTGTGATTCACTCTGGGGACATGGTTTGGGCCTTTAAGGGGTGATATGCGATGAAGCCACGCGAGATACGTGAGGGGGGTGAGCAAGACCTTTTCCGCTCAAGGCTCGATCAGATTATCGATCTGGAGCACCAATTGGTGAAGCTTTCTAAGCGCGTGAATTGGGCGCGGTTAGAGGCGGTTTGCGGGGAAGCTTATAAAGACGGCCCTGGCATGCCGCCTTTGCCCACGCGTCTGATGGCGGGGCTGGCGATCCTCAAATACACGTTTGATTTGTCTGATGAGGCCGCTTGCGAACGCTGGGTAGAAAGCCCGTATTTTCAGTATTTTTGTGGGCAGACATTCTTCCAACACAGCCTGCCGTTTGATCGCTCGTCGATGACGCGCTGGCGACAACGCATGGGTGACGAGCGGCTGAAGGCCTTGTTGGCCGAGAGCTTGGCGGTGGCAGTTGAGACCAAGGCCCTGTCGCCCGCTGATGTGGCCGAGGTGATAGTCGACACCACCGTCATGCCCAAGAACGTCGCGTTTCCAACTGATGCCAAGCTGATGGCAAAGGCGCGCGAGAAGCTGGTCACGCTGGCCAAAGCCAAGGGCATTGACCTGCGCCAATCCTATGTGCGGGTGGGCAAATATGCTCTGATCAAGCATCAGCGCTATGCCCACGCCAAGCAATTTAAGCGCGCAGGCAAAATGAAGCGCAAGCTCAAGACCTATCTTGGCCGCGTGGTCCGCGATATTGAGCGCAAAATCAAAGGCGATGACGCCCTGCAAACTGTATTTCGGCCCTGGCTGTGGCGCGCCACCCGTGTGATGGTCCAGCGCCCGCGTGACGGGGGCAAACACATCTATGCCCTCCATGCCCCTGAGGTCGAATGTATCGGCAAAGGCAAGGCCCATAAGCCTTATGAGTTTGGCGTCAAAGTCTCTATCGCTACCACCCTCAAGCGCGCCAAAGGTGGCCAGTTCGCGCTCCATGCAGCAGCCCTTCCCGGTAACCCCTATGATGGTCATACGCTGGCGCAGGTCATTCCCGATATGGAAGCCCTGATCGGTACTAATATCAAACGCCTTTTGGCTGACGCAGGCTATCGCGGCCATAATGCGCCAGAAACCCACAAGCTGGCCGTCTTCACCCAAGGCCAGAAACGCGGCGTGTCAGATGCGGTCAAAAGGCTCATGAAGCGCCGCGCCGCCGTTGAACCTGTCATCGGACACATCAAAAATGAGCACCGCTTAGACCGCAACTATCTCGCCCACACCACCGGCGACGCCATAAACGCCATCCTCGCCGCCACAGGCTACAACTTCCGCCTACTCCTCAACTGGCTCAAAGATTTTTTACCCCTCCAATACCTCTGGCTTCAATTCCACTACCAACCCGCTCAGGCCTGAAAATGATATTGTTCACGGGGGACGAATTCGGGTCGGCCTCTTTTTGAGCGCGTCTGGGTATCTGAGTTAGGGTCTGTTTATCCGGCTTTTTTGATTCAA
>JBEINE010000282.1:0-2312 GCA_040378245.1 Hyphomonadaceae bacterium
ATCAGCTAAAAATCATGCGTTGGAAGCCCTCGTCCTTGTGTGTGGCACCCGTCTAGAGTGGGGGCTTTAAGGTGTAAAGCATTTTTTTGATGTGTCGCAGCGAACAAAGATGTGGGTGTGGCGGCGGCGCAACAGATGCGACTTAGGACAGGCGCGCCGCCACTTCCTCACCAATCGCAAAAGATGATGTGAGGCCGGGCGAATCAATGCCAAACAAGCACACGAGGCCATCTAAACCATGCACAGACGCATCTAAAATCCTGAAATCCTCAAACTGGGTCAAAGCATTGCCGACTTTGGGGCGTATACCGCTATAATCTGGTGCTAGGAGGTCTGGGTTCATTTGTGGCCAATATTGCTGAATCGAGGCGACAAAAGCGGGCTTTCTGCCTTCATCGACCCGGTAATCGAGCGTGTCCACAGGCTGCACATCGGGGCCAAAGCGGGCCTGACCGTTTAAATCGGGCGTCAGATGAATGCCCAGGCCGCCGGTGCTGGGCATGGGATAAATCAGGCGTGAGAAAGGCGCTTTGCCGCCATAGCTGAAATAATTGCCCCGCGCGAATTTGACCTCTGGCACATGAATGGGGTCAAGACCCTCCACCGCACGGCCCGCCTGTGTCGACCATAGGCCCGCCGACAGCACTAATTCCTTTGTGATCAGGCTCATGGGTTCAGCCCCACCGACACGCACCTCAAAGCCGCCCTGAGCCAAAGGTGTTGCGCCCAAAAAAGGGGCGTTGCGGGCCAGCGCGCCGCCATGATCTTCCACCACGCCCAAGAGGGCCAGCATATAGGAATGGCTGTCGACAATACCGCTGGTGCCCGACACGAGGGCCGCAAAAGCGGTGATTGCGGGTTCTAAGCCTTTTACAACCGACGCGTCGCCAATCGTCAGATCGGGGATATCATTGGCGAGGCCCCGCTGATGCAGTGCCGTCAAAGCTGGTAGGGCCTGCTCGTCGGGAATAACGATCAGCTTGCCAATCGCCCGCGCTGAAATGCCGCGCTCATGGCAGAATTGATACATAGCATGCTTACCCGCAACGCAGAGCCGCGCTTTGAGAGAGCCTGTGGGATAATACATGCCGGCATGGATGACTTCAGAATTACGCGCTGAGGTTTCCTCACCAAAGCGCTCATTTTTTTCCAGCACAATAACGGACTTGCCAGCAACCGCCAAAGCCCGCGCGGTCGCGAGGCCCACAACGCCTGCGCCCACAACAATCGCATCAATATCCGCCACGCTGCCCCCTCTGTTCGCCCCAATCATGGCAGAGCTTTAAGCCGCAATGCCTGTACCGATCTGGCATGTCACGCCTGTACCACCAATCCCACAATAACCGCCGGGATTTTTCGCTAGATATTGCTGATGATAATCCTCGGCATAATAAAACTCTGGCTCCAGCATGACTTCAGTCGTGATCGGGCCATAACCTGATTGAGCCAAAGCCGCACCATAGGACTTGAGCGCTGTACTTGCGATCTCAAGCTCTTCAGCTGTGTTGACATAAATGCCAGAGCGATATTGCGTTCCCCGATCGCCACCTTGGCGCATGCCTTGGGTTGGATCGTGGCTCTCAAAGAAGACTTTCAGCAAATCTTCAAAGCCGATTTTGGCCGGATCATAAATCACCAGCACGACTTCATTATGCCCGGTACCGCCGCTGCACACTTCTTCGTAAGTTGGATTGGGCGTATAGCCCGCGGCATAGCCAACAGCGGTGACATAAACGCCCGGCGTCTGCCAAAATCGGCGCTCCGCCCCCCAGAAACACCCAAGACCAAACACGGCCCGCCGATAACCCTCTGGCCAAGGCCCCTTAAAGCTGACGCCGCTCACGAAATGATGATCGCCAGAATGTATCGGTTGCTGGCGACCCTTGAGCGCTTCATGTAGTTTTGGCATCACGAGTTTTTTTTGCTGCGAAAAGAACATAAGTTTATCTCCAAATACGGGCCTCATACTTTTAGACGAGACTTAACCAACATCAACTTATAGTGGCGCGCCAAATTGAACTCTTTCTGGTTCCTAAGATCACGTGTGGCTTCCTTGTCGACCTTATGTAAGGCGACTTATTCTTTACGCCAATGCCGGCACGGCGGTTTCGTGCAAACTTGTTTAATTGCTCTTTTGAGGCCCCTGCTGAACCACCATGATTCTTAGCAACGCGTTTAAATCGAGGCTCCTTTACAAGGAAGGTGAAAGACTAAGCGTCTCGCCTGCGTGCGGGGGTGAGCTTGCACGTGCACAGGCGATACTTGCTGAAGCTAACCTCTGCGACCCACAAGCTAATGTCGCCCTATTGGGC
>JBEINE010000091.1:0-12120 GCA_040378245.1 Hyphomonadaceae bacterium
CCTCACACTTGCAACCAAGTTTTGGTGTCAGGCAGAGCCTACACCAAAGCTGATCCCAGCCAAAAAACTCAATCAACTGGCCTAAAGATTTGGAAAGAGAGCATGAGGGGTGGTTAACCTGATTTCGAAGGCCCGCATCATACAAGACCCGCGCCAGCATGTGTTGCGCGCGCGTCGCGCGTTCTATGCCCGTCGCGCTGTCTTTAACACCTTATAAGCCTTAACGACCGCATTGAGACGCGATTCGGCGCTTCGGTCGCCGCCATTGGAGTCTGGGTGGAATTGGCGCACGAGGCTGGCATATTTGGCGCGTACAGTTGAGGCGTCGGCTTTGGGGTCGAGGCCCATGGTGTCGAGCGCCTTAAGGACTGGTGCGGGGGTAAAGTTTTGCGGATCGAGGGCGGCTGTCGCGCGTTCGCTGGCACCCCGGCGGCCCCCGACTGTCGAATAAGGATTGGTCGCACCCGTCGCTGCGGCTTTACGAAATGTGTGGGCGTCTGGCGCATTGGCGCTGGCTTTGAAGGACCAAGTCGGCCGACCACCGTGCGAGGCAGCTTGACGATGGGCTATTGCGTCGGCCTCTGTCATGCCCTCGAAAAAGTTCCAATTCTTATTGTAAAGAGCTGCATGCTTGGCGCAGAAATGCCAGATCTCGTTTGGATTATCCCGGCTTTTGGGCGCACGATTGGTGGCTTCGGATGTACATCCGTCATGCTCACACATTTGCACGTCGGGCTGGACCGTGTGCGTGGGTGGCTTTCGCACCCGTATATCCACAAACTTAGGGCGGTAGGAGAATGAATCTGTCATGAGGGGCACAATATGCGTTTTACGAGGCCACCAAACAAGAAGGAATGACTTATGGGACCTGTGCAATTGCAGATGCGAAAAAAGCTGGAAGCCGCCTTTGCCCCATCGCGCCTAGAGATCACCGACGATAGCGCCCGTCATGCCGGGCACGTGGGCGCGCGCACCCATGCAGCGAAACAAGGCGGTGGAGCCACTGGCAGTGGGGAAACCCACTTTGATATTGTGATTGAAGCCATGGCTTTTGCCGGCCTCACACGGGTGGCGCGTCAGCGGCTGGTCTATAATGTGCTGTCAGAGGAGTTGGCCGGGCCAGTACACGCTTTATCTCTAAAGGCAGAGGCCCCTCAAGCGGCCTGACGATAAGCACGCATCGCCGCGCCAAACTTCTCAAACAGATAGAAGCTGTCCTGCGGGCCGGGGCTGGCCTCGGGGTGATATTGCACCGAGAAAACGGGTTTATCGGCGAGTGCGATCCCGCAATTGGAGCCATCAAACAGCGACACATGTGTCTGGGTCACATGGGGCGGCAGACTGCCCGCATCCAGTGCAAAGCCGTGGTTCATGGATACGATCTCAACTTTGCCGCTGGCCAAATCCTTGACCGGATGATTAGCACCATGATGGCCCTGCGACATTTTCACGGTCTGCCCACCCAATGCCAAGCCTAACATTTGATGCCCCAGACAAATGCCAAACACTGGCACACCTGCCGCGATAATCTGTTGGATGGCCGGAACCACATAAGCGCCGGTCGCCGCAGGATCGCCCGGCCCATTGGATAACAGCACGCCATCTGGCGCATAGGCCAGAACCTCGTCGGCCGACGCATTGGCGGGCATCACGCGGACATGCGCATTGATAGAACCGAGGCAGCGCAGAATATTCTGTTTAACACCAAAATCGAGCACCACGACTTTGTGGCTCGGCGCCGTGACGGATTGGGCGCCCTCAGGCCAGCTCCAGCGGGTTTCATCAAATACATAGCTTTGGACGCAAGAGACGTCCTTCGCAAGGTCCAAGCCTTCAAGTCCTTGCCACGCTTTAGCCCGCGCGGTTAGTGCATCTATATCGAACACGCCGTGGGGGTCATGAGCGATGATGCCGTGGGGCATACCATGATCGCGGATGCGATTGGTCAAGGCCCGCGTGTCTATGCCTGACAGGCCGATAATGTTGCGCGACATCAGCCAGCTGTCGAGATCTTCCTCATTGCGCCAGTTCGAAGGCGTTGTGATCGAGGCGCGCATAATAACACCCCGCGCAGCAACTTGGGCTTGCGCACAGCCATATTCATTATCCGCCAAATTCGTGCCGGTATTGCCGATATGGGGGGCGGTAAAGGCAATAATCTGGCCGGCATAGGATGGATCGGTCAAGATTTCCTGATAGCCCGACATGGCGGTGTTAAAACAGACCTCAGCGACCGCTTCACCTCTGGCCCCACACCCCTGACCCCAAAAAACGCTTCCGTCTGCAAGGACCAAAACGCCAGTCGGTTGGCGCGCGAAGGTGAGCGCGGGGTTTGGCGCGTGTGTCATTGTGATGCTCCTGGGATTTTCAGGGTGATAAGCCCAAGGCAGCACAAGGTCAATTTGGGCTGGCAGCGCAGGCATTGTATTCAGCGATTTCAGGCCATAGAGTTGGTAAAAAATAGATCTCCAGCGCGCTTGTTTGATTGTGCAAGAAAGCAACTTGGGACCGCTTTTGGTGATCATTCTGCTCACTCAAAAGCTAGTCTCGATTGTTGATTGCCAGCTCAAGCGCCTGTACTTTCGGTGCTGGACGCCTGTTTGAGGCGGTCAAGGTTCGCGCAGCGACCGCGAAGCATTTACCTTGACGGCCGCAAACAGGCCTCAAGACAATTGCTACAGAGCTTTTGGTTCAGGCATAGCCTGCACCAAAACTCGTCCTAGACTGAAAAGCGTTGAAGTTGCCCGCACAAGTCAATTTTCACAAGACGAGCTAGGCCTTGACCCCGATCGCTGGGGCAAGGATCTGTCCTTAGCGGCTCAAATCGCCCTTTTATGCGTGGGACACCCGGATTTTTTGCGGCCATGAAAATAATTGAAAAGATGGACCCCGCCCAACACAGTGCCACCTGAAATGGTCAGGACGGTTTCAAGCTCATGGCTGGGCCAGCCCAAAGCAGCGAGGATCAGAAGGCTTAGGCCAAATGCGGCCAGCAGTCGCAACACCAATGTCACGCCCACGCTCTGATGACCGTGCAAGAGCGCCAGTATTGATGTCGGAATCGCAATGGCCACAAATGTCCAATGAACCCAACCGTGATGGTGAGAATCACTCAACACTGGCAAGAAAGCCGCAACAATGGGCAAAAGGAGACAATGCACATAGCAGGCCCCGCTGAGCGCAACGGCCACGCCATCCAAGCGGCGAGTGAAGGTGCGGGGCAAAGCGAACATGGGGACCTTTAACATCTATCATCTGTTATAAAATAACGTATCAGACTGCGACAGCCAAGGAAAGCGCGAAAGTCAGCGCAGCGAGAGTTAAAAGCGACAGGCCTCAACCTTGTCACATCTCCGCCCGACGTCCATCTAATGGGTGTGTCCAAAGCTGATTCCACCCCTTTGCCTGACTTAGAAGCCCTACCAGGTGAGGCGACACCTAAAGTCGGTGATCTGAGAGGCGTGGAGGTGATACGAGATCATCTGCGGCGATTGCCCGGAAAACCCGGTGTTTATCGGATGATCGACCAGAATGGCGAGGTCCTCTATGTCGGCAAAGCAAAAAACCTCAAAAACCGCGTAACGAGCTATGCCCGCGGGATCGGGCATTCCAACCGTATCGCTAGCATGATCACCCTGACCTGCGCGATGGAATTTGTGGTGACAGCGACGGAAACTGAGGCTCTGCTCCTAGAAGCCAATCTCATCAAGCGCCTACGACCACGCTTCAATATTTTGATGCGCGACGACAAGAGTTTTCCTTATATCGCCATCCGGAAAGATCACGATGCGCCCCAAGTGGCCAAGCATCGCGGGGCGCGCGCTAAGAATGTTGAGTATTTTGGCCCCTTTGCCAGTGTCTGGGCTGTCAACCAAAGTCTGACGACCCTACAAAAGGCGTTTTTGCTGCGCTCCTGCACCGATAGCGTTTATGATAGCCGTTCGCGGCCCTGTATGCTGCACCAGATAAAGCGCTGCGCCGCGCCCTGCGTCGGGCTGATCAATAAGGCCGATTATGGTGAATTGGTGGATGAAGCGACGGCTTTCTTGCGGGGTAAATCGGTCGATCTGCAGACCCGCTTGGCCAGCGATATGCATCAGGCCTCGGAGAACCTAGACTTTGAAAAAGCGGCGCGGCTGCGTGATCGCATTCGCGCATTGGCGAGTATCCGCGCCGCGCAAGGCATTAATCCCCAATCATTCCAAGAGGCTGACGTGTTTGCTGTGGCCCTTGATGGTGGCATGAGCTGTATTCAGGTGTTCTTCTTTCGCGCTGGGCAAAACTGGGGCAATCGCGCTTATTTTCCCAAACATGAAAAGGACAGCAGCGAAGCGGAAATCCTCGATGCCTTCATGGCGCAATTCTATGATGACAAGCCCCCGCCCCGCTTGATCTTGACCAGTCACGAGCCTCAGGGGCGTGAGCTACTCGAAGCGGCTTTGTCCTTGCGCGCCGATCAAAGGATTGAGATCCGCACGCCCCAACGCGGCGAAAAGCGCGACGTGGTCGCCCATGCGACGCACAATGCGCGCGAATCGCTTGGCCGCAAACTGGCCGAAAGTGGTACCCAAACAAAATTATTGGAAGGCGTGGCGAAGGCGTTTGGGCTGGCCGACACGCCCGCGCGCATCGAGATATACGATAATTCCCACATTCAAGGTACCCACGCCGTGGGTGCTATGGTCGTGGCAGGCCCAGACGGCTTTGAGAAAAGCCAATATCGCAAATGGACGATCAAACATGCCAAAGGCGGCGATGATTTTGCCATGATGCGTGAAGTCTTCACCCGTCGCTTTGCCCGCTTGATCAAAGCGGCCGACGACGACGACTTGCCCCCAAGCGTCGATCAAGAGGGCAATCTGATTGATATGATCGGCAAAAAAGGCACCAATACAGACGCGATCTGGCCTGACATCATTCTCATTGATGGCGGCGAAGTTCAATTGGCCGTAGTGACTGAAGTGGCGCGGGACTTAGGTATCGACCAAGACGTGACACTGATCTCCATCGCCAAAGGCATTGATCGCGATGCCGGACGCGAAACCTTTCATATGCGGGGCCGCGTGCCTTTCCGCTTAGAACCCAAAGACCCGGTGCTCTATTATCTGCAGCGCCTGCGCGATGAAGCGCATCGCTTCGCTATTGGCGCGCATCGCCAAAAGCGCTCGGCCGCCATCGCCAAAAACCCCCTCGACGAAATTGGCGGCATTGGTCCCATGCGTAAGAAAGCGATCCTGGCGCGCTTTGGTTCAGCACGCGGGGTCGCGCGCGCCGCGATTTCTGAACTGATGGAGGTGCAAGGCGTCAATGAAGAACTGGCCGCGCGCATCCAAGCCTTTTTCCAAAGGACTTAAAAAGTGGATTTGAAATGGATACCCAATGCGCTCTCTCTGGCGCGGATCGTCGCGGCGCCGATTGTGGCGGGCTTAGTTTATGTGGGCATGAACACCGGCGATCGCACGGCTCTGCGATGGGCATTTGGGCTTTTTGTGGCCTCAGCTTTGACCGATTGGCTAGATGGCTATCTCGCCCGTCGGCTTGATGCCAAAAGCGCGCTTGGCGGTAAGCTCGACCTTTGGGGCGATAAATTGCTGGTTGGCCTCACACTTGTGGCCCTG
The DNA here is from genome assembly GCA_040378245.1 of Hyphomonadaceae bacterium. Lineage (GTDB taxonomy): Bacteria > Pseudomonadota > Alphaproteobacteria > Caulobacterales > Aquidulcibacteraceae > Aquidulcibacter. The sequence continues at coordinate 5,619 of JBEINE010000091.1, forward strand.
TGGCTCGGCTGGCTCAACCTTGGTTATGAGCATGCCAATGTGCTCGCAGGCCTGAAGAATGAACCCTTGCGGGGGGTGCTTGGCTTCATGTTCGTGCTCGCCCTCCCCGTCCGCGACTTTTATATCACGCGGTTGCGGGCGCGCTTAGAGGCCCGCGATATTTTTGTGCCACCGACGTTCCTAGCCAAGTCCAAGACGGCCATTGTCATGTTGGGAATCGGTGTGATAGTCGCAGGACTGGCTTTAAACTATGCAGCAATCATGGCTGTGGGGTTCTGCGTGCTGGTAATAGGTGCAGCGCTGTCGATCTATACCGCACTTGGCTATCTGAAGGCCGGTCGCGGTTAAGCAATCGCCATTTGCTCTAAAGCCCAATGCGGGGTGCGCGCACCACACAGCGCAATATCAAGACCAATCACGGCTTGCACGCCGTCATCTGTACCCAGCGGCAGCCGCATCCAAAAGCGAACACCTGATCCGCTCAAAGTTGGCGCGGGGGCCACTCCACAAGCGGGTCTCATATCTTCAATGACCCGGCCAATGGTTGCCGACGCCCCGGGTGATGTCGCGCAACTGAGCGCTGTCTGTGGGCAGGAGCCAAACACATCACGCAGCGCACTGCCGACCACGCGAACCCGTGTACTGTTACCTTCTTGCACCTCGATCAAAGAAATAAACGGTAACAGTGGTCCAAAGGCGCGGGGTTGAAAGCTTTCCCGCGTTGGCATGATATGTAAGCCCGCAGCATTGGCCCAAACGTCGAATAAACGACGCTGCTCCTCCAATACCAATTGCGCGCGAAACATGGACACCAATGTTAACCTTTCGTGTAGGTTAAGTATCCGTGATTTGCACCGAATCGCGCAAGAGTCTCATAACGTCTAAACACAATAATAATGTCTGTTTTACTGCGAATAGCTATTTCGGTGCCGAAACGATCCCCAAAAATCAACTAGAAGTTGATTTTTTAAAGGATACAATTTGTAAAAATCAAACTTATGCGCTCACTCTGTCGTGAGTCTGCGAATGATCGCGCGAACTTCAGTCAAACGATCTCACGTTCCGGCGGCCGATTCCAAACTACGCCGAGCTTTCGCTAGCGGTTCCCCCGTCCCAGACCAATCTTCTTGGCCAACTGAGAACGCGCTGCGGCATAATTTGGCGCTACCATTGGATAGTCAGACGCCAAACCCCATTTTGCGCGATATTCGTCCGGGGTCAGATTATAAGCGCTGCGCAGATGACGCTTAAGAGACTTAAACCGCTTTCCGTCCTCCAGACAGATGAGGTAGTCGGGGAATATTGATTTCTTAGGAGAAACAGCGGGCACCAAATCCTTGATGATCGCAGGTCGGGGCGTGCTGCCGTCTAGCTGAGACATTTCCGCATAGACTGTTGATATCAGGCTCGGCAATTCGGTTGCAGATATCTCATTTCCGCTGACGTATGCGGACACAATCTTAACCGTCATTTCCATTAGTCTAGGATCCGCACTCTCAGTCATTCGGCTTTCCTCAATGTTCTCTACCTCGACTAATTATTCATGTCTTTACTCAGGTTGTACGACTTCTTTCATTTTACTGCGACAAATGCAAGCAATTGCAAGTGCTGTAGGACAATTGTGATGTGATTTTAGGATTTCTGCGGGTAAACGTTAGTTAAATGAAGAGTTAAACGTGGTTCGACAACCAGAAGTAAAGCGGTAGGCCGAGGGTTAAATTGAAGGGAAAAGTCACACCAAGTGATGCCGTCAGATAGGCGCCAGGGTTTGCCTGAGGTAATGCGACGCGCATCGCGGCTGGGACAGCAATATAGGACGCGCTAGCACCCAAAGTAATCAGAATCGCGCTATCCCCTGCGGAAGCTCCTATAAGTTTAGCCCCCACAAGACCTGCCAGCGCGCCCAACAATGTTGACACTAAAGAGGCAACCAACAATCCAAGTTTTATGCCATCCCCGTGGAAGAGCCGGCGTCCGGCAACGAGGCCCATTTCCAGCAAGAACAAGCATAAGACCCCTTGAAAAATGTCGTTTACGAAGGGGTCCAATCGCTTCATGCCCGCCTCCCCCGTAATCATGCCAATTGCAAAAGCGCCAACCAGCAATATGACGCTGCCGTTGAAAAGAACTTCCTTGATCAGCTCTGATGACAAACCGGGCTTATGACCTGCGGCTTCTGGTGCCGCGCTGGTCTCAATTACTGGCTTTGGTAGGCCCGAGCGCGCAACCGATAGGCTGGCTAGAATCAGTCCCGTCAGAATAGCGGGGCTTTCCATAGCCACAGCGACTGCCACCATATGGCCGGAAAACTCGACGCCAGCACGATTGGCAAAATCTGTAGCCGCAACAAAAGTGACAATGGAGATTGAACCATAATGGGCAGCCGTGGCCGCAGCGGTGGCTACATCGAGACCCGCTATCTTCTTGAAAAGCGGAAAAACGACGATGGGCATGAACGCGCTCATCGCCACACCCACGCAAACTGCAGCGATCAATTGGGATGATAACCCCGCCGAACTCGCCGCGACCCCGCCCTTAAAGCCAATCGCCAGCAACAGATAAAGCGACAGCAGCTTGGCGGCCGCATCGGGCATAGACAAATCCGACTTAACGGCCGCCGCAAAAAGCCCCAGCGCGAAGAATAAAACAGGTGGTGCGAGTAGATTTGTTATGGCCAGTTCGAACATCGGCGATCCTTTGTCCCAAAGCAGGACTTATCAGCGACCGTGTTCTAGATTGAAAGTCAGCGCGTCAAGAGCCAAAGACAAGATGTGACGAGCGCGCGGCGACCGAATAGGTCAATTCATCATCACCTTCCTCAAGCCTCGCGGCCAAAGATGGCGACATGGCCGAGGTCAGCGCCCAATTCCAATAACGCAATACTGTTTGAGCTTTATTCGTCGACAGCGTGTCATAGACATAAAGCGCGCGTAACCATGTTTCGACGGCCTCACCATTGACTTCAGTGGGGCGGCGTAGCCCTTTCCAAAGGGAACGCAGATAACTGCGCTTCAGACCTGTCGCTTTGCACAAAACGGCAATCGCCTCACCGCCAAAATCTGAAAGAATTTGAGCCCCACACATCGGCTTAACGCCGGCCAGATAGGAAAACTCTTTGAAGAATTCCCGCGTCGGCATTTCGTGCTCGAGGGCATCGATGGCGCCCTCTAGACTGCCATAGGGACTGCGTGCGGCCGCTTCGCGATTACGCTGCCTGCGTTCAATGAACTGCAGGGTCTTGCGGACCAATGGATCGCTCCAATTGTCCTTGGCCGCTCGCGCAAATAAATCCTGCGCGGCTTCCAAAAGGGTCAGACGTTCAACGGCAAAGCGCTGAAAAATGCGCTTACGGTCTTCAGGCCCAGCCCACCAAAACAATGTCAGGCCTTGTGAGGGCTTGAGCTCAAGCCGCTTCAACAAAAAAGGTGTTAATTGGGGAGCGTATTTCGACATGGCTGTCGCCGCTTCCATGGCAAGGTGCGCAAAAGTTGCCCCTTCATTGCGCAATAGTGTCATGACTACGTCAGGCTCGCCAAAATTGACCAGTGCATCTGTGACGATTTCAGTGACACGCTTTCGCTTTGCAATCAAAAGCCGATGGGCGGAGGTTGCGGTGGGTGCGTTGGCTACGGCAATCAAATCCGAATCGTCAAAACCCTCGCTGACTTCCAACAAAGGAATGGCAACTTGAATTTCGTCTTTAGCTAGGAAGCGCAACAATAATGCCGGCGCATCCACCAAAAGAGCCATGCGTTCCGCGCATCTGACCCGCGTAGGGACATCGCTTTCACGCAAGATTTCGATCAATAGATCAGACGCGATGTGACGCTCTTGGGGGGATATCCGCGAACTCGGCAACCCCACAACATCTTGCAGGCGTCGAATCAAGGTTGTGCGCGTCCTTGTCGGATCCGACTGGAGAGCCTCAAAGCCCTCCCCCATAAAATCTTCAAACGCCCCGTCGACCATAAGTTCCTCGCACGTCAAAAATGATTGTGACGGGATTCTCTTAAGAATAAGTTTCCGCGCTACCTGTCGGTAACAGCATTAACTACTTAAATGGCCGCTCCGGCCACCACGGATAAAACGCTGGCATTTCAGTGGAAACTTTGGCCTCAAACTCTGGCTGACGCTTTTCAAGAAAACTCATGACCCCTTCGCGCGCATCTGAAGACTTGCCGCGATCATAAATGGCACGACTATCGATTTTGTGAGCTTCCATTGGATGGTCTGCGCCCAACATGCGCCACATCATCTGTCGTGTGAGAGCAATAGAAACCGGTGCTGTATGATTTGCAATCTCGAGGGCCATCACATGAGCGGCGGGCAGTAGGTCCTCTGGTTCATGCAGGGAGTGCACAAGACCAGCGGCGAGAGCCTCTGACGCATCAAAAACGCGACCGGAATAGCACCACTCCAACGCCTTTGAGATCCCGACAAGGCGGGGCAAAAACCAGCTAGAGCAGGCCTCTGGGACGATCCCACGTCGCGCAAAGACAAATCCAAACCGCGCCGCTGTTGAAGCGATACGAATATCCATTGGCAATTGCATGGTGGCACCGATGCCAACCCCAGCCCCATTTATGGCTCCGATAATCGGTTTGAGGCTCTCAAACATCCGAAGCGTCATCTTGCCACCGCTGTCACGGTTGCGTTCTAAAGCCTGTTGCGCGGCATCAGCAGTGTCGACATCCAAATCCAGACCCGCGAGCTTGGGCGCTTGGGCGCGATCGGATCGATTGTCATAATCAAAGGTCTTTGCGCCTTCTGATAGATCCGCACCCGCGCAAAAGGCGCGTCCGGCCCCAGTTACGATAACCGCGCGTACATCGTCATCAGCGTCTGTATAGTCAAAGGCCGCGCACACATCCAACATCATCTGGTTGGTAAAGGCATTCATCCGCTCTGGTCGATTAAGAGTTAGGACCGCGACTTTGTTGGCGATATCAAGTGTGATTGTTTCAAATGGTGGAATCGTCATTGTCAAAGCCTCATGCCCTCGAAGATGAGAAGTTTGGCCTTATCACTGGAGATTAATCAAGGGCTATCTTGATTGTCAGCATTGGGTCGTGTCCGCAAACGACCGGGGTCGGCGCGATCATCAAAGCCATGCCGCGCGGAGTAAAAGCTCAGCCACATAAGGCCGCAGCCGATCAGCAAGGAGAACAGGATGCCAATGCTCATGGCAATCCAGCCATGAACACTAATGTGAGGGATTTGCCCATGGGTCAACGCGGCCCAAAAGCCGACTATTGAAGCCAACAACAGCACTCCGAGCAAACCAAAGAGAGCCCACTCACCTTTACCAAGGCCCCGATTGCCCCCGTCGGAACCCCCTTCAGTCATGATCAATTACCGCCGGTGGAGGCGGCGCACCGGATGATGATGCTGTTATCGCTAGCTTGGCGGACATCGCTTCCACGGCCTTTTCGGCACCACTTACCTGAAAGGTCCTGAAAATACTCACCCTCAGGCGCTTTGGTGATCTGACGCAAGGCTTGCAGCAGGGCGACGCGGTCCAAGGTCTCCGCCGTGTCGCGCGCCACTTGCACATAAACAGCGCGACGGCGAATGTTCACCTCATTGACGCGACGCTGGAGATCGGCTTGCGCGGCGCTTGGAGTTTGAACAAAGCCCAAGTAGCCATCGGCCTGTTCACCGACTTGCCCAGCCGACATAGCCTGATCAATAGGGCCATTATTGTCCACCGCACCCGCTGCACCTGCAAACAGCACCGCGGTGGCCATGACAGCAGAGAGAATGCGCATTTTCATATCGGTGTCTCCAGAAGAGAAGTTTATATTGATCTCACGCGTGAGAGCCTAAAAGATGCCGGGATTGGTTTGCGCAGCGCGGTCAAGCTCGCGCTCTAGTTTAAGGCGGACGTTTTGTTCAATTTTCATATTGATGTTGAGATTGATCTCAATGGGCTTGTCGGGCACTTCCACACGCACAGTCGGTGTGCAGCCACCCACCGCGACCGCCGCGATGCCACTAATGATCATGAGTTGATGACGCATATGTTGTTCCTCAATTGGGTCTTTTGCGCCCCTAAAGCCAAACTAGCATGATAGGGCGGCCCTGAATGCCCCATGAACCGCTTTAATAGAGTCTTTTAACATTGGAGAGAAGTTGCACTTTTCATTTAAAGGCACCTCGGCTCTGCTTGGCCCGTGATGTTGACATAATCAGAGCCTGCCGACCTCCAGAGCATCTTGCATAAAATCTGAAGCAGATTTTCGCAAAAACTAGGCTCTGGTTCAAACTTCTGGAGCGCGTCTGGTTCTTTTAGAACCAGATGCGCTTATAGGTATTTGATTTAGGAACTGTTTATCCGGCTTTTTTAATTCAAAAAAGACTGGACAGACCCTAGAGCGACCTGAGCGCTTACCATAAGAAGCGCGGCGCTCAAGTTCTATCGGGCGCTTAATTGGCGATACGGGAGACTGGTGAGTTGGACGGGGCAATCATGGTGCCGCTGATCGCTTCGCGTCGCATATCG
>JBEINE010000035.1:0-19608 GCA_040378245.1 Hyphomonadaceae bacterium
CTATGCCACAACAAAGGCCTGTTTCGATTTTCTTTGGGCGATTTAGCGCGTCAAGGCCTGATTTTTCGAATAAAAATCAGCCACCTAATGGCGCAGCAGAGCTGCGGCCTTGACACGCTAAAGCGCCCGCTCACAATTACTGAGGGATTTTGGTGAGCCAGAATGGGCACCAAAATCCGTCCTAAGCGAAACAGCTGAAAGCTGGCGCAATTCATCCAATTTTTAATTTCAAGCCCAAGCGATGGATTCGACTTAAGTCACACGCTCGCAATAAGTCCCGTCAAATCCAACCTCAAAAGCGCACCCAAGTCACCCAGCAATTGCGCCTCACTAACCACTTTCAGCGTGGTCATGCCCAGATCGCGGGCTGGTTTGAGGTTAATGCCCAGATCGTCAAGATACAGACAGGCAGAGGGCTCAACAGCTAGAGCCTCACACATGAGCTGATAGATACGTGGATCGGGCTTTCGTATCCCAATTTTTGAGCTTTCAAGGACATGATCAAAAAGCGCCATAACCTCGTCAACGGCATGTGCCTTTTGCGGTGTGTCGGCCATTCCGGAGCTTTGCCCCATGGGGACATTATTGGTGATGCAGCCGACTTTATAGAACTCGCTAACATTTCTAAGCGCCGCAATCGCGCCAGCGCGCAAATCCCCCGACAAAAGGGCCAGCACATCGCGCCCGGCTACGCCATGCCCCAAGTGCAGACTTTCGCGACGGAAGGCGGCGTCAAACACCTCAGCCGTGATTTGGGCTTGTTCAAACAAGGCCCATGCATTGGTGTGCGGATTGAGCGCATTGACGCTGCGAATGAAGTCAGGCGGCAAACCACGCTCGCGCTCATAGCGGGCAAAAGCCTCAAAGGGTGATGAGGTTAAAACGCCGCCGAAATCCCAGATAACAGCCTGAAACTGAGATATTGCGGTCATAAAGCGCCTATTGTCATCCGAAAGGCATGTAGTGTGCGCTCTCCAAAAACACCCGCCAGCAAATAGGGGTCGCCGTCAGCAAATGCCTTGGCACGCTCTTCGTCCTCGACATCCAAGATAAAGAAGGATCCCTTCGGATTGCCGTCCACTTGGTCAAGAATGGGCCCCGCCAGTTTCACGGCGCTTTCGAAACGATTGATATAGGCCAGATGGTCAGGCCGTATTGCCAAGCGTAGCTCAAGCACATCGGCCTTATCAAGGCATGTGAGGGTGAAGAGAGGCATTAATCGGTCTCCAGTCTAAAGGGGCGTGACAACAGCGCATCAATGGCTTCACCAATGCCCACGCGTCCAGTCAGTATGGCAGACACGCTTTCACAGATGGGCATGGAGACCTGACGGGTCTGTGCCAACGCTATAAGAGCCGGCGCGGTAGTCGCTCCCTCCGCCACACTTCTTTTGCCCGCCAAGGCTTCAGCTAGGCTCAACCCTTGACCCAGCGCGACACCAAGGGAGAAGTTGCGGGAGCTTTTGCTTGAGCAGGTCAATACGAGGTCACCAAGTCCACAAAGCCCCGCCAAAGTGGTAGCATCTGCGCCTAAGGCCACGCCCAAGCGCGTCATTTCTGCAAATCCTCGTGTAATCAAAGCGGCTCTGGCGCTCTCGCCCAGCCCCCGCCCATCGGCCATGCCACAAGCAATAGCCAGCACATTCTTAACGGCGCCGCCAATCTCCGCACCTATCAGATCGGTGGCCAGATAGGGCCTGAAGGTTGCTATGCCGATCATCGCGACCAGCTTTGCCCCCAAGACCGGGTCATGACAGGCCAAAGTCACCGCCGTGGGTAGCCCCAGCGCCACATCTCGCGCAAAACTTGGCCCCGACAATACCGCACCGACGCACTCTGGTAGGGTCTCTGCAAGAACTTCGGTCATCAGTTTAAGACTACCCTGCTCTATGCCTTTTGAGCACAGCACCACCGCAGTCCCGCTCGGCAGATAGTCTTTCAGCTTCACCAGTGTCGAGCGCATGAATTGAGCCGGCACCACCGCTAGAACGGCATCGGCATGCGCCAGCTGGCCCATTTCGGTGGTACAGATAATTGCATCATTGAGAACAATATCAGGCAGATAGACGGCATTCTCGCGCGTGCGCGCAATGCTGGCCACGACTTCGTCTTCAAACGCCCATAAAGTCACGCCTTGGCCGGCTTTGGCAGCGACTTGCGCCAAAGCGGTTCCCCATGCGCCTGCGCCTATGACACCAATATGGGCCATCTTACTCACGTTTCCACTTTAAAGTTGACGCCCGCGTCACCACTTGAAGGCTGAACAATCGGTTGATTGTTCACACCAATGAGGATAGAGGATTTTAGATGGACGAGAAAGCTCAAACCCGTGCCTTGATCTTGGACGCTGCAGGTAAGCGGTTTCGTCACTATGGCTATCAGAAAACGACAATGGCAGAGATTGCCGGCGACTTATCGATGTCCACAGGTAATTTGTATCGCTTTTATCCATCAAAGCTCGATATTGCTGAGGCCTATGCTCATTTTCATGAAGTGGACGAAGATCGGTTGATGGAAGAAATTGTCGCGCGGCCAGAACCTGCGATCAATCGGATCCGAACCTTTTCACGCGCCGTGTTGGAAACAACCTTTCACATGATTGACGAAAGTCAAAAAGTCTTTGAGTTGGCGCAGGCCATCTCGCGTGAGCGGCCTGCTTATGCCAATCGTCGTTTGGCGCAAGAGCGGGTCTATCTAAAGGCTATGTTTCGCGATGGCCGCGACGAAGGAACCTTGGAGCCTGGCGCTGACCTTGAGTTCACCGCCGAAATGTATCAATGCGCGACGGCGAAGTTTCGTTATCCCCAGCTCCATAATTGCTTCAATATTACGATTTTGCGGCGAGAATTGGAGGGCACTTTGGATTTGATTTTTGCCGGTTTGAACAAGCGCTGACCCAAGGGCCTACGTGAGCGGATCACCCGCTGACAAGACCTCGCCGGCGAGATAAAGCGACCCACAAATCAGAATCCGAGCGCGGCCTCCAAGTTTCTCAAACGCCGCCCGAACGCCTTGAAGAGGGTTTTGCGCCGCGACCGCTTGAAGGCCCGCTGTGCGCGCGATTTCCGCCAGATCGGCGGAGACCGTACTGGCATCAGAGCTGCGGACGGGCACAGTCACAACAAAAGGTGAGGCGGCCGCGAAAGCCGCAAAAAAGCCAGCGCGGTCTTTCCCAGATAACATGCCAGTAACCAGACCGAACGGGCGAGGATCATCTTGGTTCAAGGCGCTCATAAAGGCCGATGCAGCGCGGGCGCCATGGGGATTATGGCCGCCATCAAGCCATATTTGCCCATCAAATTCCCGGGCGATGTCGCCATAGGGGCCATTGGAAAGCCGCTGTAACCGAGCCGGCCAAACAGCCGAGGCTACACCTTTGGAAATTGCGTCATTATCTATGCCCATCAAAGACAAGGCTAAGGCCGCCGCCCCAGCATTTTCAAACTGATGCGCGCCGGGCAGCGAGGGGGCGGCCAGATCAAGGACGCGGTCCTCGGTTTGAACCACCAATCGCCCGCTTTGGGCGTAACAATCCCAATCACGCCCAAAAACCAAGAGTGGCGCGCCGATTTCGGCTGCGCGGGCCTCAATCGCCTCTAGAGCTTCCGGGGCCTGACGACTAACAACACAGCTGACGCCTGGCTTCAAAATCCCAGCCTTCTCAGTGGCGATGAGAGAGATCGTATGGCCCAACATCTCCGCGTGATCGATATCGACAGGTGTGATGACCGTCATGGCGGGCCTTTCAACCACATTGGTTGCATCCAGGCGCCCGCCAAGGCCGACTTCCAGCAGCGTAAAGTCAGCGCGGTTGGCTGCGAAGGCCAAGAATGCAACCAAAGTCTCGGCTTCAAAAACGGTGACCGGGACCTGATCGGACAAGGCACGCACACGCTGCGCCAAAGATAGCAAATAGTCTTCCTCGATCAGCCGCCCGCTGACACGCCAGCGCTCATGAATCGTCACGAGGTGGGGCGAGCTATAAACATGGGCGGTTTGGCCAGATGCCTCAACGATTGCGCGCAGGAAGGCAACGGTCGAGCCTTTGCCATTTGTCCCCGCGACATGAATGATCGGCGGCACATGGTCTTGCGGCCTTCCCAAAGCTTCCAGCGCCTTCAAGACGCGCGAAAGCCCCAGATCAACCTTGCGTGGAAAGCTATAAAAGAGATCGGCAGCACTCATGATTGCGTGTTTTCTCTACCACTGTGGGTCGGTGATCGGGACTGTATCAAGGCGTGCAGACCACAATAGTCTTGGCATCCTAATTGCTCTAAACCACGCGCCACGCAATAAGGAAGAGATTTATGGATATCAAGAAGATCCGCCCCGGCCATGACATGCCCAATGACATCAATGTCGTGATCGAAGTACCCTTGGGCGGGGAGCCGATCAAATATGAGATCGACAAGGTATCAGGTGCGATGTTTGTAGATCGCTTTCTCTATACGCCAATGCGTTACCCAACCAATTACGGCTTTATTCCAGGTACTTTGTCGGGAGACGGCGATCCAGTTGACGTTCTGTGCATTGGCCGCCGAGCCCTCATTCCCGGCTGCGTTCTGCGCGTGAAACCGATCGGCGTCCTCTTGATGGAGGATCAAGCAGGTTCAGACGAAAAAATCCTTGCCGTGCCCATTCCAAAACTGACGGCCTTTTATGATGGGGTCGACAGCTATAAAGACCTACCAGCAATTCAAATTGCCCAAATCGAGCATTTCTTTGCCCATTACAAAGATTTGGAACCGGGAAAATGGACCAAGTTACAGGGCTGGCAGGACGCTGATGTCGCCAAGAAAATGATAATGGAGGGCGTCGAGCGCGCGGACGCTGCTGGCGAAGGTTATCGCTATTAGGCGTCGAAGTCTCTGATTCTGAGGGGCTCACTTAAGCACAGCATCATAACACCTTCACTTCAGGCGGTCTTCGAGTTGATCCAATAGCTTTGGCAACCGGCGCAGAGCCTTCAGTCCTAGTTCAATATCTGATAGCGCGCGTCGCGCTACGCCTTCGGGACCCAATTCGCGCGCCATAAAGCGTTCAACAATCGGGCGGGCCGTCTCCCAGATGTTATGGTCTGGATCAATCGCGCGCGCCACGCCCTCGACCTGCACCATAGTCTTTTGCAGGAGCACCAGTTCGGGGCGCAGATGCATGCCAAACTGGTCTGTCACATCGAATAATTGGGTCAGTACACGGCCCATCGATACATCTCTTGCTGGCCGTCCCCAAATGGGTTCTCCCACGGACCGCAACGCTTGGGCAAACTCACCTTCGTCATGACGGGGCGGCACATAGCCCGCTTCAATGTGCACGGCCGCTGCGCGACGATAATCACGGCGCAAGAACGCATACAGAATCTCAGCCAGATAACGGCGTTGATCGGCGTTCAAACGGCCCATAATGCCAAAATCTACGGCCCAGAGCTGACCTTCGCTGTCGAGTATCAGATTGCCTTCATGCATGTCAGCATGGAACATGCCGTAATCCAATGCGGCGCATAAAAAGCCACATGTGACAGCACGCGCTAGCTTGGGTCGATCCCCATCAGCAATCACAGGCGGACGCGTCATGGGCACACCATCGACCCAAGCACTGGTGACAACGCGGCGCGCCGTGCGGTCCCAATCAATTGCGGGCACGTTCAAATAGCCGTCTTTGGCCGCGATCTCGCCAAAAGCATCGCCGGCCCCGGCCTCGCGCCGCAGATCCAATTCCTTCTCCAGTGCGGCGCGAATGGTGGCAACAAAAGCAACAGGCTCCAATCGCCGCGCCTTTTTCGATACGGCCTGAATGATAGCCGCAGCCAAAGCCATGGCCCTGCCCTCATTGTCGATCTCCCGCTCAATGCCCGGACGCAAAAGCTTAACCGCCACAAGACGGCCGTCGGCTAAGACCACTTTATGGACTTGCGCCACGGAAGCAGCGGCAATGGCTGGCCCTAAGGGTCCAAACAGGCGATTGGCATCCTCTTTCCCAAATGCGGCCTCCAGACACTTTTGAGCCTCAGCCTCAGAAAAGGGGGCAATATGATCTTTAAGGCGCGATAATCCTTGCGCCGCTTGTTGTCCGACAATGTCCGGACGGGTCGCCAAAAACTGACCAAATTTGATCCAAGCCGGACCCAATGTCTCAAGAGCCGCCGCCATCCGAACACCTGGGTCACCACTTAATTTGGGTGAACCCAGCCGCAGGAGCGTGCCGAAAAACCCAATGATGGGCGGCAATAGCCCCTGATATTCACGCGGCAAAATAGCGTCATAGCGGCCAAGTGTCCAAGCCACGCGCGCCAGACGAAAAATCTCAGTGATCAAACTTTCCAGCCCCCATGCAAGGCCGTAATGCCGCCTGCAAAGTTCGTGTAATCGACGCGGTTAAAGCCGGCGTCCTTGATCATTTGGGCGAAACTATCCTGATCTGGAAAGCGGCGAATGCTCTCCACCAGATAGCGATAGGGCTCGCCATCACCTGTCACGACTTTTCCAATCGGCGGGATCGCGTTAAAGGACCATGCGTCATAGACCGCCTCCAAAGCCCCTGTGGTTGGTTTTGAAAACTCCAAACAATAAAATCGCCCACCGTGTTTGAGGACGCGGTAGGCTTCTCGCAGCGCTTTGGGAATATCAGTCACATTTCGGATACCATAAGATATGACATAGCCATCGGCGGAATTGTCGGGGAACGGCAACGCTTCCGCGTCACCGACTGCCCAACCAAGCCCATCGAGCCCACGCTGGCGGCCCGCAGCAATCATTTCCCCATTGATATCAACAACGATAATCTCTGCATCTGGTCCACCATTACGTGCCTTGGCCTTGTCAGCGAGCGCTTTAAACCGCCGCGCAAGATCCCCAGTCCCCCCGGCCAAATCCAATATTAGCTCACCGGGCCTTGGATTCAGTCTGGCTGCAACCGCATCTTTCCAAGGACGATGCAGACCAGCACTCATAAGGTCATTCATCAAATCATAACGGCTGGCCACCGCATCAAAAACGCCACGCACTTTGGATGCTTTTTCGTCTGCGGGGACGTCTTGGAAGCCGAAGGAGGCGGTTTTGGGTTGGGTCATGTTCTCTCTTTGATTCCAAGCGCATCTAAAGCCAGCCTTCGGGCAAGGCCTGCTTCTCTAAACTCATCTTCAAAAAAGTTATCAATTAGAAAGAACGCTGTCTTAGCATCTTCGAGAACACTCGTTGTTATGTTGACGGCATGAACATTATAGCTTGGATCATAATCGGCCAAGTGGCGGGCGTCCTTAAGTCTTGAGAGGCTGGTGCTTAGTTCCGTAAGTTTTTCACGGGGTAAAAATCTGACTCGATAAGACTTTGCCATATTCTGGGTCGCTTTCACTAACGCTTCGTGACCAAACGCGCGATAAACTCTAAGCCAATCTGGGTGTCTGAAATCTCCCATTTCCGGCTGCCCAAAACCTAAAAGTCCGGCGGTCAGGACTTCAGCAAACCGATGGAACACAGCGTAATAGGCTGTGCTAATCGCCCGACGTCGCATCGCCTCACTCGTTCCAGCATCTAGTTGTTGCTGAGCGAGATCCAAAAAATCGTTTGAAAGCATTATGCCGCAACTATACGCGGGTCGACTTGGTCGTCGACAAGCACATGCCGCATAATCGCACCGCGGTTGTCACCTTTGTCCCAAACGTCATGTTGAATCAAGCGCCCCGCTTCTAGCCGTTGCGCAGGCGTCCCTAGATTATCGTCTTTTGTGACTTGTAAACCTACAATAATAATGTCTTCGCCTTCGCTGTCGTTTTGCTCTATGGCTATAACACCCCGCGGTTTTGGAAGGCCACTTTTTTCAAAGGCTCTCCAAGCTATTTCTTCCAACTCTTTAGGTTCAAGCAAAGCCACCTTGCGCATATCCGCATAACTCCATCCGTTGTCTCAGCCAAACTATGTTAGCTTAACCATGCCCGAATTGCCAGAAGTTGAAACTGTCCGCAGAGGCCTCGCACCCATCCTTGAAGGCGGGGTTATCAGGCGGGTTGAGGCGCGGCGGCCGAATTTGCGTTTCCCTTTTCCGGATCGCTTTTGCGAGCGGCTGGGCGGCGCAAAGGTCACAATTTTAGCGCGTCGGGCCAAATATCTGGTGGCTTATCTCGATACGGGCGAAGCTCTCATCATGCATCTGGGCATGTCTGGGCGGTTTTCGGTCGTGAGCGATCAAGGCACCAAGACCTTTGATGATTATGCCTATGATACGGGCGCTGACCCCAAGCATGATCACGTTGTGCTCCATGTGGAGGGGGGGCTGCAAATCATCTATAATGACCCACGCCGCTTTGGCTTTATGGACATAGTGTCTCGCGACGCAATCGATTTGTGCAAGCATTTTAAGGCCATGGGGCCTGAACCCTTGGGCAATGCTTTTAGCGCGCAGGTGCTTGAGGCCGCCTTTGATGGCAAAAAGTCACCCATCAAGTCGGCCCTGCTAGATCAATCCATAGTCGCCGGTCTGGGCAATATCTATGTCTGCGAGGCGCTTTATCGTGCCGGCATCAATCCTGTGCGCCCTGCCGCCAGTTTAACTCAAGACGAAATTGACCGGCTTACTCAGCACATAAGAGCCGTCCTAACTGACGCAATTGAGGCGGGCGGCTCTAGCTTGCGCGATTTTGCCGCGACCGATGGCTCGCTTGGCGGCTTTCAAGAGCGGTTTGATGTCTATGGTCGCGAGGGCGAGGCTTGTCGGTGCGGGGCCGCGGGGGGTATTGTGACACGAATCGTGCAAGCGGGTCGATCGAGCTTTTATTGCCCGGCGTGTCAGTTCTAAAAAACGGCATAGTACAAAGGATGTGAGATCATGGCTTATGAGACCCTTTTACTGGAAATTCGTGACCATGTCGCAACCATAACACTGAATCGCCCCGATGCCCTCAATGCTTTCAATCATCAATTGATGACTGATCTAACCGCCTGCTTGGACACATTAGAGAAGGATGCTGATATTGGTTGCATCGTCTTAACGGGCTCACCAAAAGCCTTTGCCGCCGGTGCCGATATTAAGGAAATGGCAACTAAGACCTTCTCGGACGCTTATAAAGAGGATTTCATCACCGCCAATTGGGAGCGGGTGAGCCGTTGTCGCAAGCCGGTCATCGCCGCGGTTGCGGGCTTTGCGCTGGGCGGGGGCTGCGAATTGGCGATGATGTGTGACTTTATCATCGCCGCTGATAGCGCGAAATTCGGTCAGCCAGAGATTAAATTGGGCGTGATACCGGGCGCTGGTGGCAGCCAAAGATTTGCCCGCGCGGCGGGAAAGGCCAAAGCCATGGACATGATCCTGACCGGTCGGATGATGGATGCCTCAGAGGCGGAAAGATGCGGCATTGTGGCACGCATTGTCCCGGCCGACACACTTCTAGAAGAGGCCCAAAAAACGGCTCAGACCATAGCCAGCTATGGCCGCTTATCCGTCATGGCCGCCAAGGAAGCCGTTGATCGCGCATTTGAAACCAATCTATCTGAGGGCATAAGGTTTGAGCGCCGCTTGTTTCATGCCTTGTTTGGAACCGCCGACCAACAAGAAGGGATGGCGGCTTTTAGCCAGAAGCGCCCCGCCCGATTCAATAACTATTGAATTTTTGTGCGAAAGCTCTCACTTTATTGCTTGACCTTTCAACTGAGGTTGGGCATGTGATCGCTCCCCGCGGCGCATCGAAGGAGACGCTGCCTCCAAGTTTAAATCGGATACCAGAATGGCAAATACGGCCTCTGCAAAAAAAATGGCCCGCAAGATTGTGCGCCGCACTCTTGTCAACACGGCACGCCGCTCGCGTGTGCGTACATTTATTCGTAAAGTTGAAGAGGCCATTGCCTCTGGGGATGGTGCTGCTGCTACTGCAGCGTTTCGCTTGGCTGAGCCTGAAATCATGCGCGCTGTCTCAAAAGGTGTCGTTCACCACAATACAGCGTCGCGAAAAGTGTCTCGTTTGGCTCAGCGTGTGAAGGCGGTTGCGCTTAGCGCCTGATATCTCCGTAAGCGGAGATATTCCTCGTTCGCCTCCCGTTCTCTTACTCATTAACACAGACAAGTGATTTAGCAGCCGAATGCGCAAGCATGCGGTCATTTGTGTTTGTTGGTTTTTTTCCGTACACGTTATGAATAAGAACCTCTTATGTTTTGAATTAATTGTGTTTTATAACAATTCAACTGCCTGCTCTGGCCTTTGATATTTACCCACAGCCTAATTTTATCCACTGCAAAATCTTGGTAACCGTTAACCCTCGCTGATCATTGAGAATCTTCTCGTGTCAAGCGAATCAGATGGCGGTTTCGGTCCAAAAACACGTGCGATACACATAAAATTTCTGTTGCACTTGCAAGCATCGTGCGGTTAAGTTTCTCCACGACGTCAGGCTTTCTGAGGATCTTGGAACCGACGGAGTCGCCCAGTTTTGGAAGCAATTGTTTCTGCGTAACGCCTTTTGGTGAGCGGGAGAGTTATGTTTCGTGGGCGAAGAGAAGCTAAGGGCGGGGCGTCCTTTTTTAATTTTGATTTAGATGGGAATGCAGACGTTATGGCTCAAACTATGCGTATCAGTGCAGGCGACAATTCCGTCGCGATTATCAGCCACCTGCCACCTGCGGCACGCGGCGAAGCGGTCGTGCGAAACCCTTGTCAGACTTCAGATTTGTCCAGTGCGAAAGACCTTTGGGCTGCGGCTCTGCCTCGGTTACGCGGCGAAATGGGGAAGGACGCTTTTAAGGCTTGGATTGAGCCGCTGCGTCTATGCGATGCCGACAGCGCTTCGGTTACCCTTGGCGCCCCCAATGGCTATGCCGTCAGCCGGCTGACAATTGATTATCTTCATCGATTGCAAGCGCGCTGGTCAGCACTTGATCCTTCCGGTCGCCGGGTGCGCTTGACCGTGGCGGACCTTCATGAAATCAAGGCGACCTCGCTCCACGCTGAGGCGGGGTCTGAGCTTGATCTCGCGGCAGCCAATTCCAGCTCGCTATTTGTGGATCCTCCAGGCGATCCCATTGATCTGGCGGCATCAGCGAAAACTTTCGCCAATTTTGAAATCGGTGAAGCCAATCGCGTGGCGGTTGCCATTGCGCGTCGCGTCGCGCATGAGCCTGATAATGGTGATGTGGTCTATTTCCACGGACTTCATGGGGCTGGGAAGACCCATCTGTTGGAAGCGATCGCCAACCAATTGCGTGAAAGCAGTCCCACGCGCAAAGTCCTTATGTTGACGGCGCAGCGCTTTTTAAATGAATTTCAATCCGCCCTGCGTGAGCGTGATACGGGGCCGTTTAAGGCAGCCCTGCGCAGCAGCGATGTTCTGTTGATTGACGATCTTCAGCTCATCTGTGGCAAATCGGCGACCCAAGATGAGTTCTTCCAAACTCTTGACGATTTGGTTTCGCGCGGCCGAACTGTGGTTTGCTCGGCTGATGTCCCCGCTGAGGCCTTACAAGGCCTCAATTCAAGAATGCGGTGCGTGTTGCAGGGCGGCTTCACGGCGAAGATTAATGACCCCGATTTCACCTTGCGCCGGGCCATTGCGGCGCGCAAAGTCAACGAACTTGGGGCGCGACGCGGAGAATTTGCTCTGCCGAATGAGGCATTGGACGTGATTGCAGCCCGCGTTACTGGCACGGGCCGGGCCATTGAAGGGGCCATTAAACAGATTTTTGCGGCATCCGCCTTGATAGGCCGGGAGGCAGATATGGAAGTTGTTGTTGAAGCATTATCAGGCGCTTGGACCATGCCTGAAAAATCTGTGCCGGTAGACACCATCAAGCGACGCGTTGCTGCTTTCTTTGATTTAACCCTTGAAGACTTGATATCCCAGCGTCGCCACCGTGCGATTGCCCGTCCGCGTCAGATTGCTATGTATTTTTGCAAACGCCTGACTCGCCGATCATTTCCTGACATTGGTCAGCGTTTCGGGGGTCGCGATCATACGACAGTTATGCATGCGGTGAAGCGGATTGAAGAACTGGCGATTAAAGATGCGGCTTTTGCTGCGGAGCTGACAGAAATCGGTCGAAAGATTGCGGAATAATCGGCTGCATGGGCCGCGCGACTGCACCGCGCCATTGCACCCCACCATTGGGTTTAGCACACCATTTAGTGCTTATGTCTATCGACAGCATGAGCGATACAATCGCGCTAGACTGCTTTAGTGTTAGAGTCAGATCACAAACTCAAGGGTGTCTATGCTTTGCAGTCGACCCAATCATCGTACACGGCTTGTATTTTGAGCGGAAATGAGCAAGCTAGGCGATTGATAGCGCGTCTTTTGCTTTCACGACGCGCAGTTACACGCAGGAGTAGAATGGGGTATGCGACTAACCATCGAACGCGGGGCGCTGATGAAGGCATTGGGCCACGTCCAAAGTGTTGTAGAGCGCCGCAATACGATCCCCATCCTGTCTAACGTCCTGATCGAAGCCCGCGATGGCAGCGTGACCTTTGCCGCCACTGATCTTGATATTGAAATCGTCGATGGCGCCGACGCCGATGTTGAGCGGGCCGGCGCCATAACGGTTCCTGCTCATCTGCTCTATGAAATCGTGCGCAAATTGCCCGATGGATCGCAAGTGCGCCTCGACCTGTCGTCAGATGATCCTCGCGTCACGGTTACAGCGGGTCGGGGTCGCTATAATTTACCTGTGCTGTCGGCTGGCGATTTCCCGGCGATGTCGAGTGGCCCATTTGATAGCCGCTTTTCGCTCGAGTCCTCAGCACTGCGCCGCCTTTTGGACCGCACGCGCTTTGCGATCTCAACTGAGGAAACCCGCTATTATCTCAACGGTGTTTATCTGCACTCGGCCAATGGCGATTCAGGGCCAGCGCTGCGCGCGGTCGCAACCGACGGCCATCGCCTAGCATTGGCGGATTATCCCCAGCCGGCAGGCTTAGCTGCGATTCCGGGGGTCATCATCCCACGCAAGACGGTGGGGGAGCTGCGCCGATTGCTGGATGATGCGGGCGAGGAAGTTGAAGTTGGGGTCTCAGAAGCCAAAATCCAGTTTTCCTTTGGCCGCACAACTCTCACGTCCAAGCTCATCGACGGTACTTTCCCAGACTATACGCGCGTCATTCCCAAGGGCAATTCGCGCATCATGAGCGTTCGCAATGATGAGTTTTCGCGCGCCGTTGACCGCGTCGCGACTATGGCGGCTGAGCGCTCGCGCTCGGTGAAGCTCAGTGTCAGTGATGGTAAAGTCATACTGGCCGTCAATAGTCCAGAAACCGGGGCGGCCACCGAAGAAGTCGAGGCTGATTATAGTTCAGACTCGATCGAAATCGGGTTTAATGCCAAATATCTCCTCGATATCGCGAGCCAAATTGGTAATAATGAAGCCCGCTTTGAGTTTGCTGATGCCGCCTCGCCAACCTTGGTGCGCGATGGCAGCGATCCCAATGCGCTCTTTGTCCTCATGCCGCTGCGGGTGTGACCGCGGCTATTTCAGCATCACCGCGCGCTTTTGTAGCGCGGCTTAGTCTTACACAGTTCCGCAATCACCCCCGCCTCGATATTGAAACCACTGACGGGCCGGTGTGTCTGGTTGGTCCCAATGGCGCTGGCAAGACCAATATATTGGAAGCTTTATCGCTTTTAGGCCCAGGGCGCGGGTTGCGCGGTGCCGATCTTGATGACATGGCCCGCCAAGGGCCCGATGGGGGGCCATTTGCGGTCGCGGGCCTCTTTAACTTAGGCGGGGAAGAACGTCGCATTGGGATTGGCCTCGAACGCACGCCAACCGGCCAGCGCCGGGTGGCCCGCATTGATGGCAAGGACGCAGGCCCCAAAGACCTCGCCGAAACCGTGCGTCTATTATGGCTGACGCCGGCTTATGATCGATTGTTTGCAGGACCTGCCGGTGATCGTCGAAAGTTCTTGGACCGTCTGGTGTTTGCGCTCGCCCCCGAACTGACCACACAAGCCAATCTTTATGAAAAGGCCATGCGTGAGCGATCGCGCTTGCTAGAAACCCCTCGCCCCGACAGCCGTTGGCTTGCTATCCTTGAAGCTGATGCCGCCGCCGCTGGCGTCGCGCTGGCCTTGGCGCGGCTGGAGGCCATAGACGTCCTGCAACGCGAAATCGACGCCAGACCCGAAGGCGCGTTCCCAAAAGCGGCCTTGACCTTGGAAGGATCGTTGGAAACCGCCCTGCGCGAGACGCCTGATAGCGCTCAAATTGAAGCCGACTTTACCGCGGCTTTGCACAATAATCGCGCCCGTGATTCGGCGGCTGGGCGGGCGCTGGAAGGGCCGCATCGCAGCGACCTCAGTGCGATCCATGCCCCCTCGGGCATGGCCGCTCAGAAATGCTCAACGGGAGAACAGAAAGCCCTTGTAACAACACTGATTTTAGCTCAAGCGCGCCGGATTGCTTCTGGGCTTCCAACGGCAAAAAGTTCGGGCTTTTACCCACAAAATCCGCTAGTCTTGTTAGATGAAGCCGCTGCCCATTTTGATCCAACACGTCGCGCTGCCTTGTGCGCCGAATTGTTGGCGCTACCGGGGCAATCTTGGCTAACGGGGACCGATCAAAGCCTGTTTGAGGGGTTTGGGTCCCATGCCATGAAGTTTGATGTTAGTGCTGGCCACGCGCAGCCAATAAAGTAAGAGAAACCCTAGAAAATGAGTGATCTTCCCAACTCTGATGACGCCAAAATGACACCTTTTCCCAAGCCCACGCCTGAAGCTGAACCGGAAATCGACACGCGTGTTTTTGACGCAGAAGGCTTTGATGAGCATGGGCGCGATATCAATGGGCAGGCCTCATATGGCGCGGACTCCATCAAGGTTCTCAAAGGCCTAGATGCCGTCCGCAAGCGCCCTGGCATGTATATTGGCGATACAGACGATGGGTCGGGCCTCCACCATATGGTCTATGAAGTCGTCGACAATGCCATTGATGAAGCACTCGCGGGGCATGCGACCATTTGCAACGTAACCCTTTATCCGGACGGATCGGCAGAGGTCGAAGATGATGGGCGGGGCATTCCGACAGATATCCATAGCGAAGAAGGTGTCTCGGCCGCCGAAGTCATCATGACGCAATTGCATGCGGGGGGAAAGTTTGACCAAAACTCCTATAAGGTATCAGGTGGCCTTCACGGCGTTGGCGTTTCGGTTGTCAATGCGCTGTCGGACCTCTTAGAACTGACCATTTTCCGCAATGGCATAGAGCATGCCATGAGCTTTAAGCTCGGCGATGCCACCGCCCCTTTGCGTGTCGTTGGCCCAGTTGAAGCGGGCAGGAAAGGCACGCGCGTGCGCTTTTGGCCATCGGCCACAATTTTCACAATGGTTGAGTTTGACCGCAAAACCTTAGAGCATCGCCTGCGCGAACTGGCGTTCTTGAACTCTGGGGTCACGGTGCGCTTTAGGGATTTGCGCGGGCCAGAGCCTTATGAAGAGATCATGCGCTATGATGGGGGTGTGCAGGCCTTTGTCCAGCATCTGGACCGTAACCGCGTCAGTGTCACCCAAAGCCCGATTTTTGTGCGCGGGCAACGCGATGGCATCACGGTGGAAGCGGCGCTGCAATGGAATGATAGCTATCACGAGAATATGCTGTGTTTCACCAATAATATTCCCCAGCGCGATGGCGGCACGCATCTGGCAGGCTTTAGGGGTGCCTTGACCCGCGTCATCAATGCCTATGGCGAAAAATCGGGCATCTCAAAACGTGAGAAAGTCGACATAACCGGCGATGATGCGCGTGAAGGCCTCACATGCGTGCTGTCGATCAAAGTGCCCGATCCGAAGTTTTCCAGCCAAACCAAAGACAAATTGGTCTCTTCAGAAGTGCGCCCTGCGGTGGAAAATACGGTGGGTGAAACGCTGTCGCAATGGTTTGAGGAAAATCCAAATCTCGCCAAGCAAGTGATGGCCAAAATTGTGGAGGCCGCGGCCGCCCGCGAAGCCGCTAAAAAAGCCCGCGAGCTGACCAGGCGCAAAGGCGCGCTCGATATTGCCTCGCTTCCCGGCAAACTAGCCGATTGCCAAGAGCGCGACCCCGCCAAATCAGAAATCTTCATTGTCGAGGGTGACAGTGCGGGTGGCTCTGCCAAGCAAGGCCGCGACCGGGGTTTTCAAGCCGTGCTGCCGCTGCGGGGTAAGATTTTGAATGTGGAGCGCGCCAGATTTGACAAAATGCTATCAAGTCAGGAAATCGGCACGCTCATAACCGCTCTGGGCACCGGCATTGGGCGGGATGACTTTAACGCCGACAAATTGCGCTATCATAAGATCGTGATCATGACCGATGCGGACGTCGATGGCGCCCATATTCGCACACTTTTGTTGACCTTCTTCTATCGCCAGATGCCCGAACTCATTGAGCGTGGGCATTTGTTTATTGCCCAGCCGCCTTTATACAAGGCCTCCAAAGGGCGGTCAGAGCGTTATTTGAAAGATGATGGCGCGCTTGAGGCCTATCTGATTGAGGAAGGCACCAGTGATGCCGTGCTAACCCTACACAATGGGGAAATGCGCGCCAGCGGCGATCTAGTGGCGACCGTCAAAGAAGCAGAGGGCTTTGAAGGCGGTGTGCGCCGCCTCGCGACGCGGTTCCCGGCCTTTGCTTTAGAGCAGGCGGCCCTTTCCGGTGCCTTTGGGGTCGGCGCGGGAGAGGCTGAAGCCGCTAAGCTCGCGATCCGGCTCAATGAATTGGCCGATGAGGGAGAAGCCAATTGGACAGTTGCTATCAACGAGGCGGGCATTGAACTTGTCCGCGAAGTGCGCGGGGTTTCAGAGCGCATCCACTTTGACCGCAATGTTTTGGCCTCCTCTGACGCACGGCGTCTGGCAGAGCGGGCGGCGGCGATGGCTGGAGCCTATGACGGCCTAGCGCGCATCAAGCGCCGCGATGTTGAGACTGAAATTCATGGACCCTTGGCCTTGCTGGAGGCGGTTCGGGCAGCGGGGCGCAAAGGCATTACCATTCAGCGCTACAAGGGCCTAGGCGAAATGAATGCTGAACAATTATGGGAGACCACGCTCGATAAAGAAGCGCGCTCGCTTTTGCGGGTGTTTGTCGACCATGCCGATACCGCCGACGGCATGTTCACGCGCCTGATGGGCGACATCGTCGAGCCGCGGCGCGAATTCATTCAGGAGTTTGCCCTTGAAGCCGAAGTGGACGTCTAAAGGGCTTTTGGCCACAGGTGCGCCATGAACCGTCGTCGATGGCTCAAAGCGGGTGCGGGTGTGGCCATTGTGGCGGGCATAACAGGATGGTGGCTGAGTTTTCGCAAGCCTGATCGCTCTGCCCCGCCCACACCGTCGACCCCTGAACCCACGCCAGAGGCACCCGCACCCAAAGCTGAAAGTGTCAAGCCCAGTGATGGACCAGGCGATGGCAGCACCGTCGCCCCCAAAGCCATCGAAAAATCCTCGATCCGTGAGGGTCTCCCCAAAGACGCTCTCCTGATGGAAAGCCCAGAGGCGGCGATCGCTCGGGGAACGGGCCTCCCATGGCGGAAATCAAATCTTGAAGCGGTTGTCACCCCCGACGCGTGGCTGGGTGTTAGGCCTTTGACCGAATTTGGATTTGGCGCGGCGGCTGGAACCCGTATCACTGTTTCTGACGCGATTTTGCGGGCCCATTTGGGCGACTATCTGCCCGCCAGTGGCCCTATTGTCGTGGCGATACGCGGGGCACGCGCGGGCCGCGCTTATAATCGTTTCGCCGATCAGCATGCTCTGACGATTGCTGCCCCTGATTTTCTCAATTTCTGCTGTACGATTGGCGTGTGGGACCCTGAAACCGGATTGGTCAGCGCTTATGCCGCATCGACCGTGCCCAATCGGACCGCAATTGTAAGCTCAGCGCTTGGCGTTCAAGACGCCAATATGTTGTTGCCGGGGATTTATGATTACATTCCGGGCAGTCATTCAAATTATGAAGATTATGGCTTCCCATTCTCAATTCAGGGCGCTTTGCGGCAAAATAGCGATGGTGGCGGTGCAGGCAGCCTTCCGGCACTTCGGGCCGTGTCGCCCACCGGCATGACAGGGGCGCGGTCTGACACGACGCGCGACGACAACCTCCATTGCGCCGAAACGCCCTTGCTGGAACCCTATGATCGCTATTCCTCCGAAGGCTGCCTTGTGGTGGCGGGCCGCTATACGCCCAAGGAGGGCCATGTCGGGCCTTGGGCGGCTTTCTTGAACGATGCGCAGATGGCGGACCGTGCGGCGGTAACCTTAATCTTGGCAAATGCGACGGATCTGATGTGAAGCTTACACGACGATTTGCCGCTCTCTGGCTACCATGCACTGAGCCCTTAACATCACGGACCCACTTTGTTACTAGTCTTTGGTCGTCACTCCCTTAACAGCCTTTCGATGAATGATGAGCCCAGCCAAGCGCAGAGCTCAACCTACGCCAATTTGATAAGACCGGACCCATGACAGCCAATTCTCGCGATTATCGCCCGACGATCTTTTTGCCCGACACTGACTTTCCGATGCGGGCAGGCTTGCCACAAAAAGAGCCGGCCTTTGTCGCGAAATGGCAGGCGCAAGACCTTTATGGCGCGCAACGCAAAGCCAGCGCTGGACGGCCTCGATTCATCTTTCACGATGGCCCCCCCTATGCCAATGGCCACAGCCATTTGGGCCATTCCATGAATAATAGCCTCAAGGACTTTTGCGTCCGCACTCATCAGATGATGGGCTTTGACGCTGATTTTGTGCCGGGCTGGGATTGTCATGGCCTGCCGATTGAATGGAAAGTTGAAGAGGAGTTTCGTGCGAAAGGCCGCAAGAAAGACGAAGTCCCCGCCGCCGAGTTTCGCGCCGCCTGTCGCGTCTATGCGCAAAAATGGATCGATATCCAAAGCAGTGAACGGCAACGCATGGGCCTAATGGCCAATTTCGCCAATCCTTATCTGACCATGAACTTTGAATCTGAAGCCATTATTGCGGAAGAGTTTTTGAAAGTCGTCAAAACCGGCCTCGTGTTTCGTGGCTCCAAGCCCGTGATGTGGAGCCCGGTTGAGCGCACCTCTTTGGCCGAAGCGGAGGTTGAGTATCAGGAGAAAATCAGCCCGATGATTTGGGTTAAGTTTCCTGTGGTGTCGCCGTCGGCTCCAAGCGGTTGGGTTGGGTTGCCGGAAAATGACCCAAATCCCGATTATCCAATCGCCGAGCTCGCGGGCGCGAGCATCGTTATCTGGACAACGACACCTTGGACCATCCCAGGCAACCGAGCGATTAGTTATTCACCCGAAATCAGTTACGGCCTGTACAAAGTTGAAGCGATCGAAGAAGACTTGGCTTTTGCGCCATGGGCAGCAGTAGGTGATAAGCTAATCCTTGCAGACGCTCTGGCGCACCAAGTATTTCAGGCAGCGAAAATTAAGGCTGCCAAGCGCTTAGGGGCGTTCAACCCGCGTTTCACACAGTGCGTTCACCCCCTCAATGGCCTCGCCGACAGCTATCATTTCCCCATCCCCCTGCTCCCCGGCGACCACGTCACAGACGACGCGGGCACCGGCTTTGTCCACACGGCACCCAGCCACGGCGTTGACGACTATCTGGTTTGGATGAAATCGGGCCGCCCACAAGGCGATATTCCGTTCACGGTCGATGGCGATGGCCGCCTGACCAAA
>JBEINE010000302.1:0-1735 GCA_040378245.1 Hyphomonadaceae bacterium
CTTTTTTGATTCAAAAAAGACGGGACAGACCCTAGCCGGGAACGCGCTCATCTGATTTAGATCACGAGTTGGAAGGAATGCACTGAGCGCCAGCACTGCGGGCCTTTGCACAAAAGCTTATCACTTCAGATCGCGTCTCAAAGCCCGTCGCTCGTATGCGATACCAAGTACCCTTAGAACCGAGATCAGCGGCCACAACAGATACCGGACCGGTGAGGCCCGATGTTCGGTATCGCGCTAGGGCTGTTTCTGCGGCGGCGCGGCTTTGAAATGAGCCCAGTTGCGCGCCAAGTCCCGCCGCGGCTGCCACCGGCGCAGGAGCCCCAGCGATCTGCACGGGTACAGGTGCTTTGGCTGCGGGCGCTTTGGCTACCGGTGCCGTTGCGATCTTGGGCGGGGTGGTTGCTGCCACTTTGACAGGTGCTGGTGCTTTAGCCGGCACGGGTGCGGGCTTAGGTGGAGGCGACGCGACAATGGGTCTCGGCTCGGGCAGTGGACTTGGGACAGGAACAAGAGAGGCGCCAGCTGTGTCAGTCGCCATGGGTGGCGCAGGCGCTGGGACACTGCCAGTATCTGCGACAACTGGACTTTCAACCCCTTGTGTCGGTTGCACGTCCAGCGGGGGCGCTGCAACGCCCTCAGCGGCACCAAAGACGCCTTTGTCTAAATCCAAGGCGGGTGTTCCACCGGCATCAACCGCATTGGTTTTGAAAGCACCTGTCTCGGCGGCAACTTGCGGCGTTTGCTCCCCACCGCTATTACTTTGATAAAGTTGCCATAGAATAATCCCGCAAATCAGCAAGACGGCGACGATGGCTGCAATGACCAAGGGCCCGCGGCTGCGATCTTCATCTTCCTCGCGGGCATCAAATGTCAAAAATCCGTCGTCTTGATCGTCATTCTCAAAGTCGTCGAACGCATTTCGTTTGGCCATGCCAAAAAGCTCCAGATAAAGGTTAATTTATTGTAGCGCTCAAATCTGACGCCGTCAGCCCTTTGTCACAAAGTCCGATCCAGATTGAAAAGCCTGCGATGCTCATCGATCGCAAAATCGTCAGTCATTCCAGCAATATAGTCGCAAACTAGCCGTGCAGCTTTTGCCGGATCATCACTGTTTCTGGCATGCCATTCGGGTGGCAAAGTGTCTGGTTCTGCCAAAAAAACGTCAAATAGCTCACCAACGATTCGCCGCGCCTGGCTGCGGGCGCGGTTCACTTTCCAGTGTCGATACATGCGCGCATGCAGAAATCTGCGCAATTGCGCCGCCTGTGCGAGCATGTCATCGGAAAAACCGACAAGACTTTGTGGCAAAAGTCGCACTTCATCGACGCTGGCTGGCTGGAAGCGATTGATCCGCCTTTGGCTCTCGTCAACCAGATCACCAACCCAGATACCAATCAGCCGCCGAACCGCTTCGCCACGCGCGCGCGCAAGCTCTAATCCTGGGTAATCGCGGGCCACACCTTCAAACACATTAGCCACGAGTGGGACTTCGCCGCAGAGTTCAGCTTCGCTAAAAATCCCGGCCGTCAGCGCATCGTCAATATCGTGATTGTTATAGGCGATGTCATCTGCAACCGCCGCAACTTGGGCTTCCGTTGATGGGAAGCTCCTTAAATCCATATCAAACTCGGCATTGAGCTTCTGCCAAACGGGCGCAAGCCCCGTGATGTCTTCAGTACCGCGCAACATCGGGCCATTATGCTTGACGGTGCCTTCCAAGGTCTCCCATGTC
>JBEINE010000174.1:0-5868 GCA_040378245.1 Hyphomonadaceae bacterium
ACAGACATGGGTGCGATATCGGATCTATATGAAAATGTTGGTGCTCCCAAGCAGATCGCGCACAATCTGAGGCGGGAACACGAAAAATCCGCTCCGACAAAGATGCGACTCCACGACGGCTTCAACGACGGCAATGGCGCCTATAGTTTCATCAAGACCGGCCTTGGTTTTGAAGTCCTAACAGCCGCCGGTGTATTGCAGCGGCAACTGGACGTATGCTTTACCAGCGAAGACGTCATGAAGCTGCATTTTCGCCTGAAGGGCGAGGGTTGCTACACGCTTGGGAATGAAGATGCTGTGCCCATGACCGGGCAGTTCGCCGGCATCCTGCTGCAGCCTGAAGGGCAGCCAAAATTTGAATCCCGGTTCGAAGGCCATGAAGAATGTTGGATAACCGTATTCTGTTCGCGTGACAGCCTCGGCACGGTTTTCGGCAATGACCTTGGCAGCCTTCCGGTTCCGGTGCGCGAGTTTATAGAGAGGCGGCTGCAATCCACCTTCGGAGCGCAATTAGCGCTCAACACCGCTATGGCGCGCAGCGCGACGGATATCATCAGCGCCGATGAAGCCAATATACTCGGCAAAGCCCAGACCGAGGCACGCGTCGTCGATCTTCTGTGCGAAACGCTGCTCAACTTAAACCAATTGTCCGATAACGACTGGAATCGACCCTTTGCTTTCTCGCCGCGCGACCGTCACTGTCTGGAGGAAGCCTATCATATTTTGCATGCCGAACTGGCCGACCCGCCTAACCTTAAGGAGCTTGCGCGGCGTGTTGGTCTAAACCCGAATAAGCTGAATTTCGGTCTCAAAATGCTGCACGGCGGCACAGGCGGGGAATTGTTGAACCGCTTTCGAATGGAAGAGGCGCGGCGTTTGCTCGAGGAAGAAGGCGAAAATGTTACCCAGGTCGCCTATGCCTGCGGTTTCAATTTTCCCGGCAATTTTACCGCCGCATTCCGCCGCCACTTCGGCGTTCTGCCCAAGGATGTTCGCAAGCGCGGTCGCTGACGCTGCGTTCAGGCGCGCGGCGTCTTGGGTGACTCATCCCAACGTAACTGAAAAACATCGGGGCGCGAGTAATGCCCCACGCCGTCGAACAGCCAATTGGCATCATCGATGCGGGCAAAATCGAGCTCATGGTAAAGGATCGTCTCTTCATCAAAAACGGGTTCGACCAGATAGGATCCGTTCGGCGCGATGATCGCGCTGCCGCCGTTGCCGTACCAGCGTTCCGGTTCGTCGCTGAAATCGGGAAGATGTTTACCCAGCCGATCAATTGACATTACTTCGCGTGCGGAAACCACAAAACACCCATTTTCGTGAGCGATATGCCGGGTCGATGCGTCGATGACGCCGTTGATGAAAGCATGGCCGGGCCAAAGCGCAGCATGAACTTGCACGCCCTTGATCGCCAGCGCGTGTCGCGCCAGCGTCATTTGGTGCTCAAAGCAAATCAGCCCATTCACTTTTGCGCCCGACATTTCGACTGACTGCATGTCGGAGCCATCCCCCTGTCCCCAAACCAGGCGCTCCGTATTGGTCGGCATCAATTTGCGATGCAGGTTGAGTAGCTGTCCGTCTGCGGAGATATAGGCGGCGACATTGTAAATTGAGCCGCCGGCGCGCTCATGTAGTCCCATGACAACCGCGATTCCGGCATCGGCAGCGGCTTTCTGCAAGGAGCGCATGGCTTCCCCGTCGCGGGTCAGCGCCAGTTGCTGCAAACGGCGCCGGGCCTCGGTGAAACGCGGGTCGCGCACTGAAATGCTCGCCCAATAGGGGTATCCGAGCAACCATGTTTCGGGAAAGACGGCGATCTGTGCGCCATTGCTTGCAGCTTCCGCCATCGCATCACGCGCACGCAGAAGTCCGCGCTCCAAATCGAGCACTTCGGGCGCCCATTGCACGGCGGCCGCGATCAAGTTCTTGGTCATCTCTCACAGGGATCACAATAAAAACTGAATTGCAATCCCTGTACGAAGATACGTGACTATCGCAGAAGAAATCGGTTTGCTGGAATCATAATGTTTTGATTGTTTTGGCTAAGGCCGAAGGAGAATTGGAGAGGTATATTGATAAGTCAACGCTTGAAGAGGTCCGCGCTGCGTCACATCAGACCTTTTGACGACATCCAGCTGTGGGACCGGGATGTTACGACGCCTCGCGCCATCCGTCTAGGCGAACGGACTGGCGCGCGCCTGCATGCCTGCGTCGAAGATGCGATCGCTACTGGGCGCGTGGCCGAGGATCATATCGTCGGCGAGATCGGAGAGGTGTTGGCCGGAGATTCTGTCGGCCGCACCAGCGCCGACGAGATCACGCTTTACAAATCACTGGGCGTCGCTGCACAAGGCATTGTCACCGCGCGCCACATTTTTCATTCGGCCGAGCAAAAATGTCTTGGCACGGTTGCCAATCTTTAGGAACTCCTATGCTCGCCTCACTTGAAGCTCGTCCTGCGGACCCATTGCTTTCGCTCATCTCATTGTTCGAGGCTGACCCGCGGACCGATAAAATTGATCTCGGCGTCGGCGTTTATAGGGATGCCACCGGGCAAACCCCTGTGATGGCCGCCGTCAAAGCCGCTGAAACCATGCTTGTTGAATTGCAGGGCAGCAAATCCTATTTGGGGCCGGAAGGTGACGTCAGTTTCGTCAATGCCATGGCAAAACTGGCCTTTGGCAACATCTCGGTGGGAAAAAGCTATACCGGATTGCAGACACCGGGTGGCACCGGTGCGCTTAGGCTCTTGCTTGAACTGTGGCAGCGCGCGAACCCTGACGGTAAAGTCTGGCTCGGCACACCCAGCTGGCCGGTTCATGAAACGATGATCCGCAGCGTTGGAGCGAAAATTCAGACTTATGTCCATTATGACACTACCGCACAGAGCGCATGTCCGGACAATTTGCTCGCGGCGATCCGGTCGGCAAAATCAGGTGATTTATTCCTCTTGCATGGCTGCTGCCATAATCCGAGCGGTGCTGACCCGGATGCGTCCTTATGGCTGCTGATTGCAGAAGCCCTTTTGAACGTGGGTGCAATCCCACTAGTCGACCTTGCTTATCAGGGCTTGGGCAACGGGCTCGATGAAGACGCAACCGGACTGCGTATATTGCTCGATCATTTGCCGGAGCTATTGCTGGCCTATTCCTGCGATAAGAATTTTGGACTTTACAGGGATCGGGTGGGCGCGGCGTATGTCGTTAGCAGGCAGCTTGGGCTCCTCGAAGTCGCACAAGGTCATCTTTCCGAAATCGCCCGGAGTTGCTGGTCAATGCCACCCGACCATGGTGCCGCTGTCGCAAGGCTGATCATGACCGAACCGACGCTCACTGCATCATGGCGGCAGGAACTGAACCAGATGACAAAACGTATCCAATCCATTCGCGACCGGCTCGCTGAATTCGGGGATATTGGCAAATTTGCCTTCGGGCGGCTGCGCAACGAAAAAGGCATGTTTGCACTACTACCTGCAACACCCGATGAAGTGGTTCGGCTCCGCAATGAAAATGGTATTTTCATGGCCGGGTCGGGTCGCATCAATCTGGCTGGACTGCAAGAAGCCGACTGCGACCGGCTAGTGCAGGCCATCGGCAGGCTTCCGAGCTTCGCACATAAACGAACGAGCTAGCCTTGTAAGCTTACCGAGGCTACGCTCTCAAAAGCGGACCTTCCGGATCGTCGACAAGTTAGCCCCATCAACCCGGCCAATCCAACGTCTTGTTATGGATATAACATTTGGTGCCAAGAATGACTGAATTCAACTAGATTTGGGCGCAAATCGGTCATAAGACATGTAACTAAGCCCAGCCCAGAACTGAGCGCCACCATCGGCCCTTGGTCATTCAATGTTAGGGCTATTAATCTTACTCAATATCAGATGTTATTAGCGGATCTGTTTCGGCCCTGCGATCCTTTATTCGCGGCTTTCGCTCGCGCCACCTTGCTCCTTCGGCCAAGCCCAATGCAAATGATAGTTTCAGGCTTATGCGCACCGTGGCGGCCTACCAGCTTCCTGAGCATATCGCGCGCCTGCTATCCAATGACGAGCCAACCGAGTTTGAAACCTTCACCGGCAGCGTCTGGGGCCATCTTCAAGGTATGGAGAATGCATAGCTTGGCGCTGCGGGATTCATAAACTAGCGGAGCATTGGCCCGGGCCCGCCTGGGTGCTTTGTAATAAAAACGGCTGCTTTGTTGTAAAAGTGATTTTGAAAATATTACAAAAGGAATCGGCCTAGCACCTAGTGTTTTTGTTTGATTTTATGCTTTGTAGTAAAGTAGTATTGTTTTAATAATATATATGGAGCGAGCAATTTTTATACGCCCGTAGGGGAGCGCCTGCCTGACTGCTCGATCAGTTTCATTTTCCCCATGTATGCCTATATTTTTACAACAAATGCTACAATAGGGCCATATTGTTGAAAACAAACAATAATAATTAAAACATTAGTTACAACATTAGCCCCTTTTTTACAACATTAGCCTTTTTTTACTACAATAGGCGGTTTCGTTCATGATGGAGCCTAGGTAACATTAACAAAGCCTTGACAGTGTATAATCCGTTCATGATGGGGCGTACCTTTCATGAACAAAACCTTGACAGTGTCCAAAGCGGGCGCCAGTTTGCGCTTAAACAAGATAGTTCCCCACCCCTGCTTTCCCTTATCCCACCCAATACTGAGATATCCAACGTCTTAGCAATATCAGATCTCTGCTCAGCGTCATTTGGAGGGCAGGTCACTGTGCTTCGTCGCCCTTTGCACGTTGCATAATCCAAGTATCAACATCTTCCCCCAGCCAGCCTACAGCGCGGCCACCGGGGATAATCGTAAATGGTTTGGGGAATTGGCCCTTGGCCACCATATCCGCGAATTTCGCGCGGCTTACTCCGATGCGAGTACGCACCTCGTCGGGGCGGGCAATACGAACCGACCCACTGTTAACACTCTGTTCCATAATCCTTTTGGTCCTTTATGGGGTTAAAGAGACCAGTTATTTACGCGAACTCATTTTTGTCCCCGATAGCAGACCGGACGGTTTTTAATCCCAGAGACCAGACGCAGTAAGCTGCCGATACATTTCACTACGCCCAGCAATTTCTAAACTTGCCTTTAGCCTAAATGTATTGATCCAGTTGATTACATCGCTTTTCCGGACGCCTTCGGCCCTTTTGGTTTGTATGAAATGCGCGTGGTCAGCAATTACTGAGGCGGCAAGGTTGGCCTTTGGTTTCATTTCGCCACCACTTCTAGCGTCGTGTTTCCGCTTGGCCTGGGCCTTATCCCAAAGAGCCTCCGCTTGAGCATTGAATAGCGGGAAGCCCTCGCAATCACTGTCGTTCAATGTCAGGACCAACTCAAACGGCACCCCTGGCATAACGTCCTTCCTTAAATCAAGCTCGGCGGCACACGGCTCGTGTTTGTAGGGCGGGTATGGGTCACGCCCTTCCTTAATGCATTGGTCTACACGTAACCGTTCACTTTCTGGATCAGCAAAAAACGGAGAGTGGGGCCGGCCACGTTTGCCGCTAGCCATTATGAACCAACCCTTCCTATTGCCGTAACCTTGCCCGCTTGCGGTTGGCGCGCTATGTATCCAGCCCATAGTTCCATCAGCTTAAAGCGTTTCTCTAGCTGGTCCTGACGCCGATATGCAGCTTCCGCCTTGTCTTTGATGGTGTGAGCCAACGCCAACTCAAGGGTCTCATTTGCAAAGCTAGTGGTTTCTGCCGCCCAGTCGCGAAAAGTCGAACGGAAGCCGTGCGGTACATACGCGGCGAAGTCGGGCATGCCTTTGATAACTGCGAGAAGTGCGCCATTTGACATAGCCTTTTTGCCAGTTGGGTCAGGAAACACGAAGTCA
>JBEINE010000093.1:0-11971 GCA_040378245.1 Hyphomonadaceae bacterium
CCTTTTTCAATCCAAAAAGTCGGGATAAACAGACCCTAAATCAAATCGCTCGACGCCGCAGCTGTGTCTTGTTGAAACAGCCGCGCTCTTACCTTGCTAGACGCGCAACCTGGTTCTTTTTGAACCAGACGCGCTCTCAAATAGCTAGACGCGCAACCTGGTTCTTTTAGAACCAGACGCGCTCTTGATCGACTGAAGGAGATAAATATGGCTTCTCTCATTCTCTCCACCGCTGGCTCCTCGCTTTTCGGGACTGTCGGGGGCTTCGTCGGCGCATTGGCCGGGCGGGCAATTGATAGCGCGGCGGTCAATGCCTTGACGCCCGCCCGCGTGCAGCCATCAAGGCTCGCGGGCTTGAAGGTGCAAGCCTCGCAAGAGGGTGCGCCAGTCCCAATCGTTTACGGGCGATTTCGGGTCTCTGGACAAGTGATTTGGGCGTCAAGGTTTAACGAGATTACCACGAAACGGACCGTCGGCGGTAAAGGCGGTCGTCGCGTCATTGAGCGATCCTATACAATCAGCTTTGCAATTGGGCTGGCTGAAGGACCTATTGATGGCCTTGGTCGGGTTTGGGTGAATGGCGATCTGCTCGATCTATCGACGCTTTCGCACCGCCTGTATCTGGGCAGCGAAAGCCAAATGCCGGATCCGCTGATAGAAGCCCTCGAAGGCCTTGATGATGCGCCAGCGTTTGCTGGCCTCGCTTACGTGGTTTTTGAGGATTTCGCTGTCAGCCCTTATGGCGACCGTATCCCGCAATTCTCCTTTGAGATTATGGCCAGCCCAAGGGCGTCGGTCGCAGACGGGTCAAGTTTGCGAGACTTGGCGCAGGGCGTCTGTCTGATACCGGGTGCTGGTGAGTTTGCTTATGCCACCACACCTTTTCGCAGAATTCTCGCACCCGGCAATGAAATTGGTGAAAACTTGCATGCATCATCCCAGCGCAGCGACTTTGAGGTGTCGCTTGATAATCTGGCGCGCGACTTGCCAAATGTGAAGGGTGTCTCCTTTGTTGTCGCGTGGTTTGGCACGGATTTACGGGCTGGGCAGTGCCAGATTGTGCCCAAAGTTGAAGGGCCGACCAAACAAACCAGCCCACGGGCTTGGTCTGTAGCAGGGCTAACGCGGGCGACAGCGCAGATTGTCAGCCAGTCAGAAGGAAAACCCGCTTATGGTGGCAGTCCCGATGACCAGAGCGTCATTGAAGCCATCATCGCCCTCAAAGCACGCGGCTATAAAGTCACTCACAATCCCTTTGTCATGATGGACATTGCCAGTGGTAACAATCTGCCCAATCCCTTGGGCGGAGCCACGCAGGCCCCTTATCCATGGCGGGGGCGCATTACCTGTTTCCCGGGTATTGGCCGACCAGGCAGCGTGGACGCCAGTGCCGCCGCTGCCACGCAGATCGCGGCTTTTTTTGGCACAGCCACTGCCAGTCAGTTCTCGATAGTCGGAGGGGCAGTAACCTATAGCGGACCGCAGGAATGGTCGTATCGCCGCTTTATACTGCACCAAGCGGCACTGTGCGCAGCAGCGGGGGGGGTTGACGCCTTTCTGATTGGCTCAGAGCTGATTGGCCTCACACGGGTGCGGGCGTCCGCGACCAGTTTCCCGGCGGTGACAGCTTTGATCGCGTTGGCGGGCGAAGTCCGCACCCTGTTGGGTCCGGGGGTTAAGATCAGCTATGGGGCGGATTGGACCGAATATGGCGGCTATCAGCCCCCCGGCACCAATGATTTGCGCTTCCCCCTCGATCCCTTGTGGGCCAACGCCAACGTCGATTTCATCGGTCTGGATTGGTACGCGCCTTTAACTGACCGCCGCGACGGCGACCCCCGCGCCGATCTCGCCGCGCTGAAGGCGGGCATTGAAAGCGGGGAGGGCTTTGACTTTTTTTATGCCAATGATGCGGACCGACTGACTCGCGCCCAGACCCCGATCACAGACAGCACCTATCTTGAGCCGTGGGTCTGGCGACAAAAGGATGTGCGTGGCTTTTGGTCAAACGCCCATTATGAACGCAATGCGGGTGTAAGGTCAGCCACGCCAACGGCTTGGACGGCGAAGTCAAAGCCCTTGGCTTTATTGGAATTGGGATTTCCCGCCGTTGATAAGGGCGCGAACCGGCCCAGCGTCTTCCCTGACCCCAAATCGGTTGAAGCGGGACTGCCGCCTTTTTCAAACGGTGTCCGCGATGATCAAGAGCAACGCTTGGCCCTTGAAGCGACGCTGTCTTATTGGCGCGACAATAATCCGGCCTCCAATGTCTATGCTGGCAACATGTTCGATATGTCGCGCTGCTTCATTTGGGCATGGGATGCCAGACCCTATCCCCATTTCCCGGCGCTGACCGAGGTCTGGGCCGATGGTGCTTACGCCATGCTGGGGCATTGGTTGGCTGGGCGGACGGGCCCCCTCAGTTTGGCGGGTGTAGTGCGCGACATTGCCTTGCGCGGTGGCTTGGAGCGCGTCCAGGTCGATGGGGTATCGAGCTATATTGACGGATTTGCGATTGAAACACCCACCAGCGCTCGGTCCATTTTAGAGAATATCTTCACAGCCTTTGGTCTGGAGGCGCAATCGCGCACTGAGGGCCTGGTCGTCAAAGACGCGCCCCCGCCACTCGCCAATGTCACCTTGTCAGCTGCTGATATCATCGTCAGCGACGGGTCATTAAGTGTCAGCCGTGCCGCTGACGCGTTTTCAAGGGCCAGCACTGGGCGGTTTTCATGCTATGCGGCTGAGCGCGACTATCTGCCCGCTACTTTTACGACGATACCGGCGAGTGATCAGGATGGGGCGTCACGGCCTGTCACGGCTTTGGCCTCCAGCGTCGTTCTCGATCCGCCAGCCCGCCAAGTTGTTGCAGATCGTTTGGCGCGCAGTGCATCGCGTGATGGCTTGAGCGTCTCTGTCGCCCCTGCGATTGCGGCGCGTCTGGAGGCGGGCGACCGTATTGCCTTGTCGGACGGCGCAGTCTGGCGGGCTGAGCGCACGGATGGTCAGCTGGGCGTGGCGATCACCGCAAGTCGTGCGACCGACAGCTTAACCCAAACCACCACTTATTTGCCCCCGCAAAGGCCAAAAGTGCTCGAATTATTTAGTCCGCCAGTCATTGCTGTTTTGGACCTGACCGCGCCCTTTACCTCGCCAACCGCGCCTCAGCCTTTAGTGGGATGCGCGAGTGCGACTTGGCCGGGGGACATTGATATCATGGTGGAAGGTAAAGTGCTGGGGACCTTAACCAAAGCGATGACAATGGGGACTCTGGCGGGTCCTGTCGGCCCAGGCCCCGTCGGGCGATTGATGAGAAGCCCGCTGACAATTGCCATGACATTTGGTGCCGTTGTGCCAGCAACTGGTGAGGCGGCCCTTGTGCAAAATGGCGATGTGGCTGACATCATATCCTGGCGCAAGGCGACACTGGTGGGCCAAGGTCTGTGGCAGATTGAAGGCTGGGTGCGGGGGCTAAATGGGTTGTCGGCGGGGTCGGCCCTTGCCGCGGATACGACTTTCCTTGTGCTCAATGATGCGCTCGTCGAAATGCCCATCGACCCGAGCTTAGTCGGCGTCAGCTTGAACTGGGAGGCGAGGCCCACAGCTGATGTGAGTCTCACGACAACTCAGTCAGCCCGCTTCAGGGCGCGTGCAACCATCCCTTGGCCACCGTGTGCCGCGCGCGCCAAAAGGACGGCAGCGGGGATTGTGCTCAGCTGGACGCGCCGTGCCCGCGGCAATGGGGATGCATGGGCCGCGGCCAATGTACCTTTGGGTGCCGTCACAGAGCGTTATGTGCTGGACATCAAGACTGTGGCTAACGCAGTCGTACGCAGGGTTTCGCTGAGCGCGCCCACTTATACCTATACAAATGCACAAGAGCTGGCGGATTTTGGCAGCGTTCAAGCCCAATTGGTCCTGACCATCCGACAAATAGGCGATGATGACCGTGAAGGAGAGCCTTTAACGAGGACGATCACAGTATAAGGGCTTTTAGTTTCGGTTTTCGGCCCTTTCGCTTTGACGCCTGACAGCTTAAGTCAAAACCTACGACAAGTGGAGAGCGGAATTTGGCGGACGATCCTTATGCACTGTTAGGCGTAGCGCGTGGAAGTGCTTTTGCAGATGTGCGCAAGGCTTACCGAAAACTGGCAAAACAACTCCATCCCGACGCTAATCCCGGCAATAAAGCCGCCGAAGAGCGGTTTAAAAAAATATCCTCGGCCTTCGGATTTCTCGACGATCCTGACCGTAAAGCTAAATATGATAGCGGCGAAATTGATGCCGAAGGCAACCCACGTTTTGGTGGTATGGGCGGGGGTGGTCCGCGCGCCAGTCGCGGCGGCGACCCATTTGGCGGCGGCGATCCGTTCGGGGCGGGAGGGCCGTTTGGTTCGAGCGGCGGTCCGCGCCGCCAATCTGGTCCCGGTACTGCAGACTTTGAAGCCATGTTTGGCGATTTATTTGGCACGGCCGCGCGCGGAGGTGCGGGCTTCCAAGCGGGAAGCAAAGGCGACGATTTGCAAGCCAAAATCGAGATCAGTTTCGTGGATGCGATTGCCGGGGGCAAACAACGCGTCAAAGTCGGTGGCCGCACCATTGATGTTGCCATTCCAGCTGGGGTTGAAACCGGGCGGACTTTGCGGTTGCGCGGTCAAGGTGGGCCGGGGCAAGGGGGCCTACCAGCTGGCGATTTGATGGTGACCATTGTTGTCAAGCCTCATCCGGTCTTTGAGCGTGATGGCGATGATGTGCGTATGGACTTGCCGGTATCGCTTCTTGAGGCGCTTGAAGGGGGGCGTGTGGAAGCCGCGACCCCGGGTGGTATTGTAGCGCTCAATATTCCCGCAGGCTCAAACTCTGGAACCATCCTACGGCTCAAGGGGCGGGGGGTCGCGAGGCCCAATGCGCCGGGCGATCTTTATGTCCGTGTGGTGCTCGCTCTTCCTGAAGGCGACAATCGTGAACTCAAGAGCCTTTTGGCCGGCTGGAGCCGCGCGCAAGAAGCCCCAAAGCGGTAAGTCGCCATGTTGATCAATGATAAGCCCGTTATCGGTATCATTTTGGACGAGAATACCAGTCAAGGCGGGACTGCCTATGATACAGGCAAGGGCTATTTTCGCGCCATTGAACAGGCCGGTGGCGTCGCGATTGGCCTGCCATATTGCGGAGACTCGATCGCTTTTGCGCATACCGCTTGCGCGGGTCTGATGTCGACGGGTGCCAGAATTGGTTTTCCAGCGGATTGGTATGTGGCGGGCGAACATAGTCCGGCGCCGCAGTCGGAGCGCTTTGAGATTGAACGCAATTTGATCACTGATTTTCTGGCACTTGATCGCCCCTATCTTGGCATATGTAACGGCATGCAAATGCTGGGCTGTTTGTCAGGTTGTTTGATGAGCGGGAATGCGGCCTCATATACCGATGGCACAATCGCCCATGATGACCGCGAAACCCGCCATCATGTTGACGTAGCATCAGACTCCCGCCTGCGCGCCATTACGGGTGCAACCCGACTGTCCGTCAATAGCTTTCACCGCGAGGCCATTGTGAAGGTAAGTGATCAAGTGATTGTTAGCGCGCGTTCGCCTGACGGCTTGATTGAAGGCATAGAGCGGCCAGATAAAGCCTTTGCGCTCGGAGTCCAGTGGCATCCAGAGCGTTTGATCGAGGAAACCGCTGACGCAACGGCCCTGTTCAGCGCTTTTGTGGTGGCATGCAGGAAACACAGGCCATGAGGGCGTATAAGCTCCATTTGCCTTCTGAGAGTTTTTGATGAACTTATCTTGGTAAGCTTGTTCAATCCACGTTCACACCCGCGAGTGCATAGCTGAATTATGAAATCGCCACGCGCCATTTTGTTGACTCTCGCCGCGGCTTTGGTCGTTACCGCGAATGCGCCGGCTCAGGCATGGCCTGGAAGCGATAGCGGCTCGCGATTTGAGCGCGACCTTGGGCCGCGCCCAGTGTTTCAATTGGCACGCAACCTGGTGCCTTTGGGCGAAGTGCTGGAGGCTATCAATGCGCTGGTCCCCGGAAGCCACCTCGATACCAACACCATTTATGACAATGGAACCCTATATTACATCGTGCGGTGGCAAGCCGCGCGTGGCCGTATCTTGATCTTCCGTGTCAATGCCGAAACCGGCCAAATTGTCGGACGGCAAGGGTGATGGGAGTTGGATGATGCGCTGTCTAATTGTTGAGGATGATCCAGATCTGCGGCGACAATTGGCGCGTGCTCTTGGCGATGCGGGCTATGCCGTCGATGTTGCTGCGGATGGCGAAGAAGGGCATTTTCTCGGCGATACCGAGCCCTATGATGTCGTTGTCCTGGACCTCGGCCTGCCGCTCATCGATGGGGTCACCATTTTGGAGCGGTGGCGCAGTGCTGGGAAAACTGTGCCCGTCCTCATCCTCACCGCGCGTGACCGCTGGAGCGAGAAAGTGTCAGGCTTTGATGCCGGCGCTGACGATTATTTGACCAAGCCGTTTCATATGGAAGAATTGCTGGCGCGATTACGGGCTTTAGTCCGTCGTGCGGCAGGGCATGCGACGCCTGCCTTGGAATGCGGTGATTTACGACTCGATCCACGCGCCCAGCGCGCTACAGTTGGGGGCGATCCCGTCAAATTGACGAGCCATGAATTGCGGCTTTTGACTTATTTGATGCATCATGTCGGTCGGGTCGTTCCGCGCAGCGAATTGATCGAGCACATTTATGATCAGGACTTTGACCGCGACTCCAATACGATTGAGGTGTTCGTAGGCCGTTTGCGCAAGAAAATCGGGCAAGATCGGATATCGACGGTGCGCGGCCTTGGCTATCAATTGATTGACCCGGAGACTAATGGCGCATGAGCCTCAAGAGAGGATCGCGGTCCTCACTAGCAGGGCGCCTGATTGGCGTAGCGGCCATTTGGTCGGCCCTTGTTTTGATTGTCACCGGTCTTGGCCTCTCGGCTTTGTTTCGCGCCTCAACGGAGGCGGCTTTTGACCGTGAGCTATCAATTTCGCTCGATGCTTTAGCGTCGACCATAGATGTCGATGCAGGGAGAGGCTTGATGGTCCCGCGACCCCCGCCCGATCCGCGATTTACGAAGCCCTTGTCGGGTCGTTATTGGCGGGTGGTTGATGTTGCGGGTCCCAATGAATTAATGGGTGTCGGCATCAGATCGCGGTCACTCTGGGATCAGCCTCTTACGCCGTCGGGTGCGCTTTTGGCTGATGCCCTGTCTGCGCCTGGAGAAACGCGTACCGCCATCGCGAAGCGGGGCCAAGAGGATTTGCGGCTGGCGGGGCGCATCGTACGCCTTCCTGGACATGAGCCACCAATCCTCCTTTTGGTGGCTGGCGACCGGGCGGACGTGTTTGAGGCGGCGCGGCGCTTTGATTTGGCTTTGAGTACCGGCCTTGTGACCCTTGCACTCGGCCTTATTGCGGCGATTTTCCTGCAGGTCCGATTGGGCTTAGAGCCCGTGCGCCGCATGGGTCGTCACCTCAGCGAGATACGGAAAGGGCTGCGAGATCGATTGGACGATGATGCCCCTCTCGAATTGGCCCCTTTGGCGGGCGAGCTCAATGCCCTGTTGTCCCATAATCAGGCCGTGGTAGAACGGGCCAGAACCCAAGTCGGCAATTTGGCGCATGCGCTTAAGACCCCTATTTCGGTTGTGCTGACTGAATCGCGCACACAGACGGGTCCCTATTCGGAACTGATTATTCGTCAAACCGAAACCATGGCGCGTCAAGTTGAGCATTATCTCAAGCGCGCTTCGGCTGCTGCCCGCGCCGAAAGCCTTGGCGCGCGCACGCCAGTCGTGCCGGTAATAGATGATGTCGTGCGGACACTATCGCGCCTCTTCAAAGCCGATGGGGTCAAGATAAGTGCAATCTCTGACACGGGCCTGATTTTTCGAGGCGAACGGGCCGACCTTGAAGAATTGATCGGCAATCTCGCCGAAAATGCTTGCAAATATGGTGGCGGCTTGGTGGAGATTGAGGCGAGCTTTGGCAAACAAGGGCAGCTTGAGATCATTATTGATGATGATGGCGAGGGGCTGGATGACGCCGAAGCCATCTCCGCGCTGAAGCGGGGTGCGCGGTTGGATGAAACTTTGCCGGGATCAGGGCTGGGGCTGTCAATTTGTGATGAATTGGCACGTGCCTACGGCGGCACGCTGCGGCTTGAACGCTCACCTTTGGGCGGGCTGAGGGCGCGGCTTTCCTTGCCTCACACGGAAACAGTCTGACGTTTCACGCGCGAAGCCACATCACGTTTACCACACCGGAAATTAAGGAATTGCCCCTAAAAGCAGTCTCGGAAAGGGGTGTGGTGGTCTTTCCGTGTAACCGTCACAATCTAGACTGTGGTTAAATGTCCGAACTCACACCTGAAAAGATCAAAGAACTCTCAACTTTGCTGGCGGCCGCGCCCCCTGCGACCGCAGGCCGCCTATTGGTCATGTTTGAGCGTATGAAGATCAAGGGAAGTGAGATTATTCCCACTAACGACTTGATTGTTGCCATGCGCGACGCCGGATTGACCCAATATGCGGGAGCCGGCGGCGGACTTCTGCGGATGCCGAGCTTTGAGCGTCTGTTTTTTGCGCCGTTTGAAAAGTTGTTTGAGAGTGGCGCCATGGCTTCGATGTTGCCGGGTTCTTTACCGCGCGCTGGGCTCAGCCAAGTTTGGGATTTGGTGGCCAGTGAGTTTGCCCCTGATGATGTGAGTGGGTTGAAGGCACAAGGCACCAAGGCGATTTTGGTCGGCGATATTGACCAAGCCCGCGTTTTTGCAGCCCAATTGCGACAGATTTTAGTTAGCAATCTCAGTGGCTTTTCCAATCAATCCCTCGCCAAGAAGGCTGCAACGCCTGAAGCGCAAGCTTTCCTATTGCGCTTTTTACCCCTTCTTGTGGCAGAGGCGCACGGGCGGGATATCTGGGCGACGGCCTTTGGCCAAAAGCGGCAATTGAGCGATCAAGCCGTAACCGCGCTCAGCGAAACCGTGCGCGTGCTGGAAGAAGAAAATCCACATGCCGCACGTGAACTTATGTTATTGACTATGGCCAATTTACCTCACCCCAGCGAAGCGCTTCGCGTTCTCAACAAGGCTTCTTATGGGGTTGATGATCGCCGTCTTGATATCACTGAATTCTCCGTCATTGGTCGGCGGTTGATTGCGACGGCGTCGCGCGCGGCCGATGTGATCAACCAAGCCAGCGAGTCTGGAATAATTGACGGTGTCGCTCTGGCCGTGCATGTGGATCAATACAATCAAAGCCTCCACGGTCTAGAGCGTGAAGCGCACCTAGCACCCGATGGCCCATGGCGTCAGGCGATGATGGTTATTCGCAGCCGCGTTGGCGATCAGCTTGAAACTTTGTGCA
This sequence comes from Hyphomonadaceae bacterium, assembly GCA_040378245.1. Lineage (GTDB taxonomy): Bacteria > Pseudomonadota > Alphaproteobacteria > Caulobacterales > Aquidulcibacteraceae > Aquidulcibacter. Next base: position 9,393 of record JBEINE010000093.1, read on the forward strand.
AAAAAGCCACACATGATCTTGAAACCGCTTTGCCTGTTGATCGTAATCAAAGAAGCACCCTGAATTGGGTTGAAGAGCCCCGCATGAAGGTTTCGCCAGATCCCGTGCGGGTGCAGGCAGCGGCAGAGGGTATCGCTTTTGTAGCCTCTGCCCGGCTTTTTGCAGCTTTAGCCGGATTTGGCGCGCCACGTGAACATGCGGCAAAACACGCAACCGCCTATCTCGATACGATTTGCGATGTGTTGTTACGTCACGCGCGTTTACCCGAAAAGCCTACCAATCTTCACCTTTGGGTTAACGCAACCGCCAGTGTGATTGAGGCCTTTGAAGGCATTGCCGCGGCTCACCAGTTTGAAAGACGCATCAATTGCGCTGTGGCTGCCGACTAATCTTTGGCTAACCGACCGAATTTTTATTTCTGCTTTACACCACTTCTTAATTCACCTAGCCAATGACCATTTTAGTCATTAGCCTGCGACAAAGTCAGCACCTAGCCTTGAAGCCAAAGGGTTGAGCGTGCATGTCTTCTCATTATGGCCCAGACTCTTCCCCTCCATCTGAATGCATTGTTCTGGCTGGTTATTTTGCTGTCGCTTATGGCGAGTGCTTGGTGGCTCATGCGGGGGAGCGCGCGGGGCGAGCGCGATGAGGATGATAGGGCCGATTTAGACGTTTATGCCGATCAGGTCACTGAGATTGATCGTGACTTGGCTCAGGGTCGTATTTCGGGCATGGCGGCGGAGGCAGGACGCCTTGAAATCGGGCGTCGGCTTGTAAAGGCGCGCAACCGAATCTTGACCCCCGGTCCACGTGCCAACCGCCTGGTTTTGGGTGTCATCGCGACAGGAGTGGTCGTTTTGGCTGCGGGACTTTACGCGGTTTCAGGCTCTCCCGGACGCGCCGATCTACCCTTTAAAGCCCGTGAGCGTGAACTTTTGTCGCGCGATCCTGCTACTTTGACCCAAGATGAAATCCTGTTGCTTTTGCAAGAGCGGGCGCGCCAAAGCCCAGACGACCCCCAGCCTCACGCGCTTATGGGCCAAGTATTGGCAGCCGCAGGCCGCGACGCGGATGCTCTGCGTGCCTATCAAGCAGCTTTACGCCGCGCACCCAATGACGCTGAAGCGATTGCCGAGGCTGGAGCGATTCTAACCCGTCTCAATGGTGGTAAAGTTGGCGCGGATGCGCAGGCGGCCTTTGACGCCGCTTTGAAGATCAATCCAAAGTCGGTCGCCGCTCAATTCTACTTAGGACTGGTTGATTGGCAGGCAGGCCGCAAAGATGCCGCCATGTCGGCTTGGGCGCGCGCCCATAAAATCCTTGCAGATCAACCCCAGTCACAAGACAGGCTCACCGTGCGCGTTGCCGGGGCGATCTCGCAACTGGACCGTGGCCCTGATAGCGGTCAGCCTGGTGGGCCGATGGCTCAAGGCATGAGTGCGGCGGATCAAGCGGGTTTCATTGCATCTATGGTTGAGAGCCGCGTAGCGCGCCTAAAAGCGGCACCAGAAGATGTCGCTTTGCGGCTATCAGTTGTGCGCGTTTTGATGATGACTGGGCAGAATGAGGCGGCTCGCAAGACCCTTTTGGAAGGGGTTGAACGGGCGGAAGACAAGAGCTTTACTTTAGCGCTTTATGGGGTGACGGCGCGGGCGCTGGCGGGCAGCGCAACGAGCCAACGCCCCCCCTCAGCCAATCCTGACCGCTAACAAAAAGGTGAGACCTTGTGAGGTTTCTTCGTCTTTCCTTTTGACCATTATGAGCCTAGCACTAAGAATGAAGAAGGACTGACCATGCGCCGTCGCGACCGCCGTCTTATATTGATAGGATCAGCTGCTGTGCTCTTATTGGGCGCTACGGTGGTTGCGAGTCTTGCGCTGAAGGATACGGCTTCGTTTTTCTATGCGCCCTCCGACGTCGCAGCAAAAAAGCCAGAGTCGGGAACCCAAGCCCGCGTTGGCGGCCTCGTCGCCAAAGGCACAGTTGTGCGCGGTGAGAATGGTATGGTGAACTTTGTCGTGACTGATGGCGCAGCCGATTTGCGCGTCAGTTATCGCGGCGTGCTGCCCGACTTGTTCCGTGAAGGCCAAGGCGTCATTGCGGAGGGCAAGTTTAAATCTGGCGAACAGTTTGAAGCCCGCACCATTTTGGCCCGCCATGATGAAAATTATATGCCGAAAGAAGTGGCTGATTCTTTAAAGAAATCAGGCCAATGGCGGGATGCTCCTTTGCCCGCCAAATTGACGTCCGGCGAGGCCGCGCCTAGCGCTCGGGCCAGTTATCCTTAGGAGCGGACCGCGGCACTCCTGTGCCGCTAAAAATGCCAAAATGCGGCAGAGGGCTGCCGCAATCCACCAAATATTGTGCTAAAAGCCTGATCCATTCTTGATAGGCTCCCTCCCCTATGTCATGCCCGACTAGAGCGCGTCTGGTTCTTTTGGAGCGCGTCTGGTTCTTTTAGAACCAGGTTGCGCGTCTAGGTATTTGATTTAGAGCGCGTCTGGTTCTTTTAGAACCAGGTTGCGCGTCTAGGTATTTGATTTAGGGTCTGTTTATCCCGCTTTTTTGATTCAAAAAAG
>JBEINE010000092.1:0-12035 GCA_040378245.1 Hyphomonadaceae bacterium
AAGAGCTAATCCTTATTGGTTTAGTGGGGTTACTGGTTGTTGGCCCTAAGCAATTGCCGCTTCTGATGCGCAAGGCCGGTCAATGGATGAATAAGATGCGTGGCATGGCAGCGGATTTCCGCGCCACGTTCGATGAAATGGCCCGTCAGGCTGAACTTGATGAATTGCGCAAAGAAGTTGAAGCCCTGCGCGATTCTAATCCGTTGCGGGAGATTAAAGATGAACTCTCCAAGCCGTTTGATACCGCCAATGCCTATGCGACGCCGGAAATGACGAGTGTTCCGAGCCTTGAACCGCCGGTACAGCCGCCAGCACCGGTGGTGCAGACCCCAGCATCGACTGTTCCCTCTGCCGCTGTAGAGGGTGTCGAAAAGCCAAAGCGCGTGCGTAAGCCAAAAGCTAAAAAAGTTATTGAAGATGCCGCCGCATGAGCGAACTCATTCCCCATTCCAATTCCGAAGAGATCAAGTCCGCCCCTTTTGATGCAGATGAGGAGGCGATAGAGGCGACGCGGGCCCCGCTGCTCGATCACCTCAGCGAATTGCGCGACCGTCTACTCTGGAGCGTGTTGTCAATTGCTGTGGGATTTGGGGTTTGCTTTGCCTTTTGGCACTTCATTCTTCGCGGCCTCTTGCTGCCCTATGAAAATGCTGTGATCGCAGTTAAAGGGGCCGCAGCACTCAAGACCGGTATGGGGCTGATCTATACGGCCCCTTTGGAAGCCTTTCTGACCCAGATTAAAGTTGCTTTATTCGGTGGGATATTTTTAGCATTCCCAATGATCTCGTTTCAGCTCTATCGGTTTATCGCGCCGGGTCTCTATAGCCATGAGAAAAAGGCGTTTACGCCCTTTATCTTGATGGCACCTATCTTGTTCACGATGGGTGCAGCGATGGCCTATTTTATCGTGATGCCGATGGTCATGCAGTTTTCGCTGCGCCAGGAATTGAGCGCGGGCGTTGGCGCGGTCAGTGTTTCCTATCAGGGTAAGATTTCTGAATATGTGGGCATGATCACGACTCTTATTTTGGGCTTTGGTAGCTGTTTTCAATTGCCAGTCGTACAATTATTGCTGGGACGCGCTGGTATTATTGACGGCGAGACGTGGCTTAGTAATGGCCGCTATGCGATTTTTGGTATCTTTGTGGTGGCCGCAATCGTTACACCCCCAGACGTCATCAGCCAATTGGCCTTAGCCATTCCACTCATCATCCTCTATTATTTGGGAGCTTGGATGGTGAAATTGGGCGAACCGAAAGAGGAAAAAGCGGTTTAACTCAGCTTTTGAAATGACCTTCTTTTGAAATGATCTTTAGAGCAACTCTTATCTAGCGCCAGAGCGCGCGGTCATCGCGGGTGCAGCTAGCTTGAGTACCCCCAACGTCTAGCGCAATGCGGCCTGCGTCGGGTTCGCTCCACGCATAAGCCTTGGCATTGGTGTCATTTCCCGCCATCAGATAGAGCGTCAAGGACGGACGGTTCTGCCCAATCGGCCATTCCACATTGCGCAAGCGGACTGTGATTGCGTTCGGACTAGCCCCAGCAAGGACTGCGCTTACCACACCGCCCTGATCATGGACGATTAAGTCCGTCGCTGTGACCGTCTCATTGCCCCGTCGTGCGCCTACCCAGCACACAAAGGGCGTGATGCGTCGAAACCGCGTCGCTGAATTATCAGGCGAACCAAAAACACGAACGCCACGTTCATCAACGCCCCTATCTCGAACCTCCCAGATCGTCGGGGACAGGTCATGATACTCGCTCACCGTCAAAATGCGTTCTGGCGTGCCCGTTGTCACAACTTTGCAGGTGCCAGGTCGGGTTTCGCCATAAAAACCATCGCCTCTTCGACGCCAGATGATGTCGCAGCCCGTGACGGGGGTAAAGTCTGAAGGCTTTAGCGTGGAAAAGGGTGCCAGATTGCCCCACGCGCCTTCGAGAGCCTTCCCGTTATTGGGTGCTAAAGCTGTCAGGCGCACCCCCGCTAATTGGCTATCGAGGGTTAAGCTCCACACGCGTTGGCGCACAATCTTACCAGCTTCGCCGCCACTGCGATATTCAACATAAAAGGCATTGGGGCCAAAGGCGCTGGCCTCCAGCGGTCGCACAAACGTGTGCAGGCGATCATGGCGACTGGCAGGCGCAACGCCGAGTTCTGGCTCAAAAAACGTCTGCAGCTCATTGTCCCAGCGCCCACTTAACATCGTGGCGAGGTCGGCCAAATCCTTTGTCAGCATCTCAAGTCGCAGGGGATCAAGCGGTATGGCGGGTGGTGTGATCGCGTCCAAGGCGCTGTCTGACAATGTTCGGGGGGACGGAGTGGGGGCCGCGATGATGGGAACAGGTAAACTGACACCACGATCAGGCCCAGACGATGGCGTTTGAGCCACAACATTAACGGGCGCTAATAAAAACATAGTCATAACAAGCGCATCGGCCCCTTTGAATCTGCGATGCACCATAGTTTCATTCCCGCTCTAGACTTCTTCCTCTGAGTCTCTGCCATGGTTCGCATCATTTGTGAAACCGAGTGCTTTAGCGACAACTCGGCCCTGTCCAACTTGACAGGCAGACGCGTGGATAGATCTTATGCAATCCTCACCCATCCCCGACCGGCCCACATTGGCGGCATAAACCGAGGATGGAAATTCATGAACCCGATAGACCGCCACACGATTGATGCTGCCCGCGCGCGCTTTGCCTGCGAGGCGGCGGCCTTTGCTTTAGGATGTTCAGGTCCTTTGATGAGTGAGGGCAGAGGTGACGCCAAAGCCGCCTTTGCGCGCCAAGTTGCTATGTATCTGACCCATGTTGCCTTTGGCATGAGCCTTCAACGCGTTGGCTTTGCTTTTGCGCGCGACCGCTCAACCGTTGCACACGCCTGCCATTTAATCGAGGATCGCCGCGACGATGCAGAGTTTGACAATTTGCTGGACCAACTTGAGGCGTCACTGCGGGCGGCACCGGCACCCGCTAGGCTGCAACTTGCGGCTTAGGGATAGGGCTTAGTACCGGCGCCAACTTAAAGCTCACGCGGGCGCGGGTGCCTATTCCCACGGCGCTGGTAATCTCAAATGTCCCACCTTGAAGATCAGTCAGTCGTTTCACAAGAGCCAAGCCCAAGCCGCTGCCGCGTGATTTTTTCATATCGCCATCGGATTGTTTGCTGCCCTGGTTCCAAGGCTCCCCAATCTTAGCGAGATCGGAGGAATTAATGCCCACACCATCATCTTCGACTTCTAGGCTGGCTAGATTGGCAGCCTTATCCAATAAAACCCTCAAACTGACGCGGCCGCCGCGTGGGGTGAATTTGATGGCGTTGGACATCAGGTTAAAGATGATTTGACGGAGCGCGCGTGGATCGCCGATCACCTCAACTCCACCTTTGGCTTCATGGCGTATTTGAACGCCCGCGGCTTGTGCCGCTCCACTTGAGAGGCGGACGCCTTCATAGGCGATATCGTCCAAGTTCACGGCCCTAAGATGAGTTTCATAACGTCCGGCTTCTATCTTGGAGAGGTCGAGAAGGTCGCTGACCAGATCGAGCAGATGGGTGCCGCTGGTATGGATCAAACCGGGATAATCGCCATAAGCCTGGGGCAGGGGGCCAAACACACCCTCGCGCATCGTATCAGCAAAGCCCAGAATTGCATTGAGGGGTGTGCGGATCTCGTGGCTCATCTCAGCGAGAAATTGCGCCCGGCCCTGCGTTTGATTTCGGGCCTCCTGGGCTTGGGCTAGGGCCTCGTCGCGCTTGGCGGTGGCGGTGTCGATTTTCGCGATAAGGGGCGAAACGAGGTCCTTTGCTTGCGTCGCGATCGTAACACATGCCGCAACCGCGAAAGCGCCACTAACGCCTAAAGCTGATATCCCGCTCTGAACAATGAGGGCGTCCGTAAGGGCCGGACTTATAAGCCAGTTTAGAATAAGAAGCATAACCAAGGTGCATAGGCTTGCACTCACGCCTGTTGCCAATCGCCCGCCCAGCGCTGCGTTTCCTAAGATCGGCCACAGAACAACACTTGCAGCCGCCTGCGTTAGCCCACCCGAAAACAGACCTAAGCCCAAAGCCGCTAGGCCCAACAAAGTCGGTACCAGTAATTCCCGTAAGGGTTTTGATTTGGCCGCCATGGCAATCAACGCAAGGCTAAGGCCTATGAAGGCCAACCACGGTCCAAGCGCACCAGCAGTGCGCCAGATGGTTATGCCATTGAGTACGCACGCGAATATAAGCGCCCCAGTCGCTGGCGTAAATGCATAGCCATATCGTTGCCAAAACGTTTTTTTCGTCACAGCCTTACAATTGCTCATATGCCCAACTTTAGGCACATCTTAGCTGTAACGAAACCTTTAACAAAAGTCGCGCATGTTCGCGTGTCAGGTGAAGTGGCGCTTTTGGCAGACTCGCGGCTACCCAGCACGATGGCGTGTTGGTGGTCCTCAAGTTAAAGGAGATCGACATGAACAAACACTGGCTTGCTTGGGGAATGACGGCCATCATCTCTATTTCAGGGATTGCCGTAGCGGTCGATGCTTCGGCTCAACAAAGCTTTTCAGCTAAGGTGGCTAAAGCCAAGACTGGACCGTCGAAAGCCAGCAGCGCCATGGCATCGGTGGGCAAAAGATCTGCCACGCCTACCCCTGCTAAAAAGAGCAAAGCCAGACGTGGTGCCTCAGCAAAAGGCGTCATCCTCTTGCCCAAGGCTCCAGCGATAGGGGTTGAGATTGCGCCAGGAGGCAACTTGATCGGCGCGCATGCCGCGCTTTATGCGGCCTATGCCAATGATGTCGGTAGTTTGGCGGTGCGCAGCGTGACGTCTGGGCCTGCCTTAACTTTGAGCACTGAAAAGATTGCAAGGCATTTGAATTCAGACCGCTTAGCGCTGGGTATCGTTGCTTATGGCGCAAGCTATGCTGCAACCCAAGATCAATTTGTCGCCGAAGTTCGCAAGGCGTCGGATTATTTCGGTCGCGATGCGTTTATCGCAAAGTTACGCCGTGAATATTCTTACGCGCGGCTTTTGCCGGGCGGCGAAGAAGCCGCTCAACTGGCGGCCCGCGCCGTGCTGGCCGATAGTGCCAAAATCCAAATCCAAGGTGATGATTTCAAGCAGGCCGCCTATGATTGGCAGGCCCTAACATGGGCCAAGCGCTCCACACTCGATTCCAAGGCGCGCAATGCGGCTTTGCGCGCTTTGGTCGCGCCCCCACCTGCCCCTGACTTGACCCTGACATTGTCGCCTTTACCAGAAGCGACGATCAACCGAGAAGCAACCAAGGCGCGATTGGTCAGCATTAGCCGTGCGTCGCGCTTGGCAACTGATCTCAATCGGACCGAAATCATTCTGGCTGAACCCATCAGGGCGTGGTCTCCGGTCGACCGGATGGTATCTCTGGCGGCCTTGATGGCGATTGGCGCGCCCATCGACAAGCAGGCCGATACGGAGGCTCTGATGCGCGATCCGCGCTTGGTCAGTTGCGTGAACTCAGCGCGTTTAAACATGCAGATGTGCAATGCCGCGACGCGCCAGCCCTATGAGCGCTCATTCTGCTTGGCGCAACATCCGTTAGGGGAGATCGCCGCCTGCATGGCTAAGGTTGTTCGCTAAGTGGTTTGGCGTATTTAGCCATTCATGACTGATGAACGCCTTGCCGAACTCGAAGACGAATTCTCTTTTCTCGATGATTGGGAAGAGCGATATCGTCATGTGATAGACCTTGGGCGGGCGATTCCGCCTCTGCCCGAAGCTGAACGCATTGACGCCGCCAAAGTGCGCGGCTGCGCCAGTCAGGTTTGGCTCTTGAGTGAGAGCAAAGACGGCCTGATCCATTTTCGCGGCCAGTCCGATGCCGCGATTGTACAAGGCCTTTTGGCCATCCTGCTGCGGCTTTATTCAGGGCGACCAGCCAGTGACATTTTGGAGCTGGACGCCCAATCCGCCTTTAGAAGCCTAGGACTGGCCGAAGCGCTCAGTCCACAACGCTCCAATGGTCTCAAGGCCATGGCGCTGCGCATTCAAGAGGTAGCGCGCGATAGTGCGAGATAGCGTCAGGGAGTCGCAAACTATTAGGCTCGCTTATGGACCTGCTGCCAGCGCGCACTGGCTGTCGCGGCGTCCACATAGGCTTCCTGCAGCTCAACAGACCAATAGCGCAAATCTTCAAGGGCAATGGGGTCGCCCGTAACAGAACAGCGCACAAACCGACCCGGACGCAGGATCGTTAGCTCCGGGGTGCCATAATGGACCTCAGCCGCGCCCTCTCCAAACCTGTTCAATTTATCAAGCATGCCTCAGGCTATAACTATCTGCCACACTCTGTCACCGGGGCGCGTGCAGTAGGTTCACAACCCTTAAGGTCAGATTGATGCGACCGCCGCCGGCTATCAAAGTTGAGCTGCTAGCCAATATGCGGTCAATGCCATGATAGAAATGACGCGACGCGCCGCCTAAAACCATCACATCGCCCGACGCCAGCCGAAAAGAGGCCGTCTTGCCACCTCTGCTGGGACCACCAAGCCGAAACAATGCGGTGTCGCCAAGACTGATGGATACGACGGGCGCATCCATTGCCGCCTCACTGGCATCAACATGGAGGCCCATTTTGGCGTCCTTGTCATAGAAATTGACCAGACAGGCTTGGGGCGGAGCGGCGTAGTGCGACACGGCCTCCCAAATCTCTAACAGCTGGCGCGGCATGGCTGGCCACGGCCTGTTGGTGACCGGGTGGTGCGCCTGATAGCGATAGCCGCCATCGCGATCACTGACCCATCCGAGCGGACCCAAATTGGTCATGCGCACACTGAATGGGGTGCCATTGCGTGGCATAGTGGGGCGGTAAAAGGGCGCGGCTGGTAGTGCTTCTTGGACAGCGGCGAGCAAGTCTAGCTGTGCAGCGCGATCAAGCAGGTTTGGGTGGAGGGAAAAGCCGTTCATGGTTCTTTCGTATTCACCAGTGGAATGCGCATGCAGCTTTTGCGCGATCCGCAATGAAAACCAGCGTCCTAAGCAGGATCAAGCCGCAATCCGTGTTGGCCGGATTAAAATGTCAGCCGAAATTCCGAGCGTATCATGCAAGCGGCGGATCATCTCAATCGACAGATTGCGCCTGCGGTTCATGACTTCGGCAATGCGCGTGCGGGTCCCGATAATGCCTTCCAAATCCTTACGGGTTAAGCCTTGCTGCTCCATGCGAAACTTGATGGCTTCAATGGGGTCTGGCGGATCGATTGGGTGGTGCTTGGCTTCATAGGCATCAATCAGCGTCGCGAGTAGGTCCAACTTGTCCCCTTCTGTCGAGTTGCTATCAGCCCCCCAAAGCCTAGCCATGAGTTCCAGTGCGGCTTCATAGTCACTTGGCGTTCGAATAGGTCTCAGATCAATTTCCATGTTCCACCTCTGTTACATTGATGCGATCATAATCTTTGTGCGTACCCAGCCACTTGATCCAGACGATGGCTTTGTCGAAATTGACGGCAACGACCAAACGATATTCAGTCCCTTTGATGTTGAAAACAACACGATCAGCGCTGACAATGCTCGCAGTGGCATACAGCAGCTTGATGTCCGCTGTGTTCGACCAATTAGAACGACTGACTTCGCCAAACCACGCATCGAGTGCCGCTTTCAGTGCCGGCTGGCTTTTCGTTCCCGCCTGCCGATCCACAAAGTCACGCAAAGTTCGCCGCGCAATTACTCTCATCTGACTTCAATAGCATGAGCCCGTTTTGGGCGCAATGACATATTATATGCTGGGAAACTTTAGAGATTTGGTTGATTTTTCAAGCAGCTTTGAGACCTAGATATCTCATCCAAATTCACGCGGGCAAGTTTCTAATCTACTCAACATCTCCCAATGCAGAGCAATTGATCGACGCGTGGTTCAAAGTCTTATAAATATCGTAGAAAACATCCATGAAATCGGTGTGATAACGAAGACCGTCTGTCTGAGAGATGATTTTGCCGCTTTTGGTTTGGCCGACGCAGCGTGGCTGGAATATCTAAGCGACGATACTCTATTTTTGAGCGCCGACGAGGCCTTATCAAACTATGCTAAAGCCTTGGGAAAGAAGGCTGAATATTTCTGTCCATCGGGGCAGTGAAGCTCGAAGACTGATTTCTGCGGTGATTGCGCAGACAATTCATCACGACACCTTGCGGTCCAACAGCTAGGCCCCATATGCAGCTCAGGGCCCTCTAAGGGCTGATTTCAGGCTAATCAACATAGCCGCACGGAGCGTTTTCACATGAGAGCGCGTGCCCGAAACTCGGGCGATGTTGCGGTGTCCAGTGTTAAGGGACTAAAGTAAAATGGCAAAAGTAATCGGTATCGATCTTGGAACGACCAATTCATGTGTCGCCATCATGGATGGCAAAAATGCCAAAGTGATTGAAAACTCAGAAGGCGCGCGCACCACGCCCTCAGTTGTGGCTTTCGCTTCTGATGGAGAGCGCTTGACCGGCCAACCGGCGCGTCGTCAAGCCGTAACCAATCCAGAGCATACGTTTTTTGCGATCAAGCGCCTCGTCGGGCGCACCTTTGACGACCCCATGGTCAAAAAGGACATGGAGCTGGTGCCCTACAAAATCACCAAAGGCCCATCGGGGGACGCTTATGTAGCCGGTCGTGATCGCGATTATAGCCCGTCGGAAGTGTCGGCCATGATCCTGACCAAGATGAAGGAAACCGCCGAAGCCTATTTGGGCGAAACCGTTACCCAAGCCGTTATTACGGTTCCCGCTTATTTCAACGACGCTCAGCGCCAAGCCACTAAAGATGCCGGTAAAATCGCAGGCCTTGAAGTTTTGCGTATCATCAATGAGCCGACCGCCGCTGCGCTTGCTTATGGCATGGACAAGGCGGGTAACCGAACGATCGCGGTTTACGATTTGGGCGGTGGTACATTTGACGTCTCCATCCTTGAAATTGGCGATGGCGTCTTTGAAGTCCGCTCGACCAATGGTGACACCTTCTTGGGTGGTGAAGATTTCGACATGCGTATCGTCGATTATCTGGCCGATGAGTTTAAGAGGGAAAAAGGCGTTGATCTGCGCAAAGACAAATTGGCGCTGCAACGTCTGAAAGAAGAGGCTGAAAAGGCTAAAAAAGAGCTGTCCACCACAGCGCAATTTGAAGTCAACTTGCCGTTCATCACCATGGATGCGACAGGCCCGCTGCACTTGAACCTGAAGCTGACCCGCTCAAAGCTTGAAGCCTTGGTGGACGACCTGGTTGCGCGCACTATTGAGCCTTGCAAAGCGGCTTTGAAAGACGCGGGCCTGACGGCTTCGGATATTGACGAAGTTGTGCTCGTCGGCGGTATGACGCGCATGCCAAAGGTACAAGAAGCCGTGAAACAATTCTTCGGCAAAGAGCCTCATAAAGGCGTCAATCCTGACGAAGTCGTGGCGCTGGGTGCCGCGATCCAGGCTGGTGTCCTTCAAGGCGACGTCAAGGATGTGTTGTTGCTAGACGTCACGCCTTTGTCCTTGGGCATTGAGACCTTGGGCGGCGTATTCACGCGCCTGATTGAGCGCAACACAACAATTCCAACCAAAAAGAGCCAGGTGTTCTCAACCGCTGACGATAATCAGTCTGCTGTGACCATCCGCGTCTTCCAAGGCGAACGCGACATGGCGGCCGATAACAAGATTTTGGGCCAGTTTGACCTTTTGGGTATTCCACCAGCGCCGCGCGGCGTGCCCCAGGTTGAAGTCACCTTTGATATTGACGCCAACGGCATCGTCGCGGTTCAGGCCAAAGACAAGGCTACAGGCAAAGAGCAAAGCATTCGCATCCAAGCCAATGGTGGCCTCTCCGATGAGGACATTGCGCAAATGATCAAGGATGCTGAGGCCAATGCCGAGGCGGATAAGAAGAAACGCGACTTTGTGGAAGCCAAAAACGGTGCTGAAAGCTCCATCCATATGGTTGAAAAACAATTGGCCGAGCATGGCAGCAAACTGGAAGTGGCAGATCGTCAAAACATCGAAGCCGCAGTCGCTGCGGCGAAGGAGGCACTCACAGGCGATGATATTGAGGATATCCAAGCCAAGACCCAAACCCTTATGCAGGCGGCCATGAAAATCGGCGAAGTGATGTATGCGGATCAACAGGCCAAGGAAACTGAGGCTGCTGAGGCTGATGCTAAGCGTGATGCTGGTGATGATGACGTCGTCGATGCCGACTTCGAAGATGTCACTGACGACAAGAAATGATGTGAGCCCCCTCTCCCAACTCGTGGGAGAGGGGGTTAAACGCTTGCCTTAAGAGGTAAGCTGTCTGCACAGCAGACCAAGAGGCTCTGGGCACAGATGAGCGACAATTACTATGATCTTCTGGGCGTAGCCCGTGATGCTGATGATGCGACGCTAAAGAGTGCGTTTCGCAAAAAGGCCGTGCAATGGCACCCTGATAAGAACCCAGGCGATGCGAATGCAGAGGCGAAGTTTAAAGATATAAACGAAGCTTACGGCGTCCTGTCGGATGCGCAAAAGCGGGCGGCCTATGATCGCTATGGCAAAGCGGGGCTGAATGGCGGGGCAGGCGGCGGCTTCTCCGGCGATCCGGCCGATATTTTTGGCGATGTCTTTGGCGATATTTTCGGCGAAGTGTTTGGCGGGGGCCGTCGCCAACAACAGCGCAATGGCCCAGCGCGTGGCGCGGACTTGCGCTTTGATTACACCATCACGCTGGAAGAAGCCTATCGCGGTAAGGATGCTGAGCTGACCATTCCCACCGACGTCTCATGCGACGTCTGCGACGGGTCAGGTGCAGAACCCGGCACCCGCCCTGAAGTCTGTGGTACGTGCGGGGGCACGGGCCAAGTTCGCGCGCAACAGGGCTTTTTTGTGATGCAACGCACCTGCCCCACCTGTCATGGCCGGGGCACAGTGATCAAAAAGCCTTGCAAATCGTGCTATGGTAAAGGCACCAAGCAAGTTGATCGGACGCTTTCAGTGGGTATCCCTGCTGGGGTGGAAGACGGCACGCGTGTGCGCTTGACGGGCGAGGGGGAACTCGGCGCACGCGGGGGGCCGCGCGGCGATCTCTATGTGTTTTTGTCGGTCAAAAAGCATGACTTGTTTGAGCGCGAGGGACCCAATCTATTCTGTCGAATCCCCGTGACGATGACCAATGCGGCTCTGGGCGCCAAGATTGAAGTGCCCACAATTGATGGGGGAAAAGCTGATCTTGAAATCCCCGAAGGCAGCCAAACCGGCAAGCGCATCCGCCTGCGCCATCATGGCATGACAGCCCTCAAATCGACTTTGCGTGGCGATATGCATGTTGAGCTATTTGTGGAAACCCCGCGCAATCTGACGCCGCGCCAAAAAGACTTGCTCAAAGAGTTTGCCGGTGAGTGCGGCGATAAAAGCCATCCAGAGCATACGGGCTTCTTCGACAAGGCCAAGGGCTTTTGGGGTAAGGTGACGGGCGGGGAGTAAGCCACAGTTGCGCTTTCCAACAACCTATTTTGTGTTACCATCGCGATCATGAATGCGATCATCCGCCCAGAAGAAATCGTGCCTGAAGTCGTTCCGATGACGGTTGAGGCCTTGCGCCTGCTCGATGATCAAGGGTTTTTTGCAAACGATAATTATCGCCATGAGCTTATCGATGGGGTCCTCATTATGGTTCCGCCGCCGGGAACACATCATCAAACCAGCGAGGCACGCGCGGTGAAAGCGCTTTTCAAAGCTCTCACTGCTGCCGGATTGATCGACACTTTGCGTGTGCAAACCGGTGGAGGGATGGCCATTGGCGATAGGACACTGTTAGGACCTGACCTCATGGTTGTTCGCGAACCCAACGAACCCAAAGAATGGACCGCTGAAGACGTGGTCATCATGATTGAGATCGCATGGTCGAGCTTGACGACTGACCTTGGCGATAAGGCGCGGCGCTATGCTGGGACCGGCATTGCGGACTATTGGGTGCTGGACGTTGCTGATAAGGCCCTGATTGTTCACCGTGACCCTTCGCCAACCCATTATGGCGAGGTCAGGACGTTGCGGGAACCTGATATGATCAGC
>JBEINE010000043.1:0-17271 GCA_040378245.1 Hyphomonadaceae bacterium
GTCATCCCCTATTCAGGCACTTTCCTGGTCTTTGCAGATTATCTGCGCCCGGCATTGCGACTGGGGGCTCTGATGGGTGTGCGCACCATTCATGTTCTGACCCATGATAGCATCGGCCTTGGTGAAGATGGCCCTACCCATCAACCTGTGGAAACCTTGGCGAGCCTCCGAGCCATCCCCAATGTGCAAGTGTTTCGGCCCTGTGACCCCGTCGAAGTCGCGGAATGTTGGGAATTGGCGCTTTTGTCATCTCAAAAACCGGCGGCTTTGTCACTCACACGTCAAAAGCTCGCCTTTTGCCGTCGCGACGGTTCGCCCGAAAACCGCAGTGCTATGGGGGCCTATGTGCTGTCCCCCGCGTCTTTGCCTGAAAAAGCGGTCCTGATCGCGACAGGCTCTGAAGTTGAAATCGCGCTTGAAGCGCAAGCCACTTTGGCGCAAGCGGGCATCGGTGTGCGCGTTGTCTCAGCACCCTGCCTTGAGCTTTTCGAAGCTCAAGGCAGGGCCTATCAGTCAGAGGTCTTGGGCGGGGATTTGCCCAAAGTTGCGATTGAAGCTGCGGTGCGGTTCGGCTGGGATCGCTGGATTGGCAATAATGGGCGCTTTATCGGGATGAGCAGCTTTGGGGCATCTGCTCCCTACAAGGAGCTTTACGCGCATTTTGGCATAACAGCACAAGCCGTAGTCGATGCCGTTACGGAAGTGGCCTAAAGACTTCGTGGCTCGCGTTTCGATCCTGATCATTGCCTATAAAAGCGGCGCACATTTGCCTCGCTTGTTTGACTGTCTGGACGCACAAACATGTCAGGACTTTGAAACAATCCTTGTTGATAATGCCTCGCCGGAGGGCTTACGGCCAGACGCGCCGACGGTGGCCCGCGCCAGCAGATTCATCCAGAACCAGACCAATATTGGTTTTGCGATCGCCAATAATGAAGCGGCCCAGCAGGCTACCGGTGATTGGCTAGCCTTCCTCAATCCCGACGCATTTCCAGAACCGCATTGGCTCGCCCGCTTGTTGGAGGCCACTGAGCGCTATCGCGATGTCACAGCTTTTGGCTCAACCCAATTGCTGGATGAGAACCCATTGATTTTGGATGGGGCTGGCGATGTGTATCATGGCGCGGGCATTCCCTTTCGTGGTGGCTATCTGCGGCCGCTGCCAGACGACCTCGCAGACGGGGAAGCCTTTGCGCCATGTGCTGCGGCAGCGCTTTGGCGCGCCGATGTGTTTGCTAGGCTGGGTGGTTTTGAGGAGAGCTATTTTTGCTATTGTGAAGACGTTGATTTGGGCTTTCGCCACCGCCTTTCGGGCGGGCGTGTGGTGCAAGTCGCCAGGGCGCAGGTCCGCCATATTGGTGCGGCCAGTTCGTCTCGCTTGTCAGACTTTGGCGTCTATCACGGCACCCGAAATCGACTTTGGACCTTTGTCCGCTGCATGCCCGCACCACTTTTCTGGCTGCTGCTGCTGCCTCATATCGCCGCCACATTACTCCTATGGGGGCATACAACGTGGCGCGGTGCGGGGGCGGCTTATGGACGGGGCTTGAGGGACGGCTGTGTGGACCTTGCGCGAGTCTGGCGTCAAAGGCGCATCATTCAACAGCGACGGCGTGTGGGCCTTTTGCCCTTATTGCGACAATTGGCTTGGTCGCCTATGACGTTGCTGACGCGCGCGATTGTTTTGCGTCGGCTTTAAGCGATGTCCTCTGTGACGGCCTTATAGCCGTGCCAGGTGGCATGACCCAGCCATGGGAACACAATAATCAGCGCCAGAAAGCCTGTTGCCAAGGAAATGCCAACTAGAATGGCGATAGAAAAGGCAAAAGAAATCATCGCGCCTTTGCTGCGCGACACCGCCATAACAGAAACCATCATGGCGGTCATGGCGTCTATTTTCCGGTCTGCGGCCAAGGGAATTGAGACAACCGAAACCACATAGCCAATCGCCGCCAGACCTGCGCCGACGACAGTGCCCACGGCGATCATCGTCAGGCCTTCAGGTGTTTGCAGCGTAAAGGTCATAAAGTCCAAGCTGGCGGCGGGTTGGCGGGCACTGGAGGCGAGCGCGAAAATCATGCTGGCAAGGCGCGCCCAGACGATGAGGATAAACATCAACACAAAGCCAATCACGGCAGCTTGGCCCGGCGATGCAATCCTTGGCCTTAAAATGGCCTTTAGATTTATGGTTTCACCCGCCGCCAGCCTGCGCGAGATGTCATAGCATCCAATGGCGAGAATGGGACCGACCAAGGCAAAAGCTCCACAGACGGCTGGAATAAAGCCCAACATGCCAAGCCGCCATAAGCCGATCACCATGATCCAAGCTGCCAGCACCGGCACCAAGCCAATTAGAACGCCATATCGCCATGACGCTTTGAAATCGACCCAGCCAAGAGCCAGCCAGCGCCAATGCGCGTCTGGCGGGACATGTCTCACGCCTAAGGTTTGGTCGTCTGCGAGGGCCACTTGATAAGATGTCATGGTCGAAGCTCTCCCTTTAACGTTTAAGGCAACGGAAAATCGTCGTCATTGAGTATGCGCATGGCGGCCCCTTTGGGGTCGTCATATTGTTTATCCTTCAAGCTCCACAGGAAGGCCAAAAGCCCGATAAGGCCCATGAACAAAGTAATCGGGATCAGGAAAAACATCCCATCCATATCAGTTCTCCCCCGCTTTGTTGGCCGCGAGCCGCAACGCATTGAGCGTCACCAGAATTGATGATGAGGACATAGCAATGGCGGCGATAAAGGGGGTGACCAGACCCATCATAGCGATGGGGGCCGCAATGAGATTATAGAGTGCAGCAAACCAAAAGTTTTCCATCACGCGCGCTTTGGCCTGACGGGCCACCCAAATCGCGTCACTCACCCCACCAAGCCTATCGCCTTGAAACACCAGATCGGCGGCCGATTGGCTGGCGTCAG
The DNA here is from genome assembly GCA_040378245.1 of Hyphomonadaceae bacterium. GTDB lineage: Bacteria > Pseudomonadota > Alphaproteobacteria > Caulobacterales > Aquidulcibacteraceae > Aquidulcibacter. The sequence continues at coordinate 2,928 of JBEINE010000043.1, forward strand.
CTGCGGTTCCAGGCGCCATAGAAACAAACGCTTTGGCAAGGGCCGGTGCGTCATTAAGGCCATCGCCTACCATCAAAACGCGATGGCCCTGTGCAGCAAGGCGGTCTAAATGGGCGGCTTTGTCAAAGGGCGTGAGTTCAGCGTGATAATCATTTAGGCCAGCCGCATTGGCGGCCTGCTTGACGGCCCCTTTGCGGTCCCCCGATAGTACAATTTGGTCCATGCCCATTTCGGTTAGGCGGGCTACTGTTGACCCCGCATCGCCACGGAGAATGTCTTCGAAGTTGAACCGTATCGGCTGGCTTTGGCCGAGACGAAAGAATAGCTCGGTCTCTTGGGAACTGGCGACTTCAGCCCCGACCCAAGACGCCCGACCCAGTCGCGCGAGATCCCCGTCGATAAAGGCTTCAACCCCACAGCCTGCAACTTCTTTCGCATCGGGGGCGGCGGGTCCGGGCCCTGCGGCGCGGGCCATCGCACGCGCTAATGGATGGCGAGAGGCGCGCGCCAAAAGGGCCGCTTGCTTAAGCGCATCTTTCGGCAAGCCATCTTGATCTAATAGGCGCGGCTGGCCCAATGTGAGGACGCCGGTTTTATCAAAAGCGACATAATCGACCTCGGCCAAACGCTCCAGCGCGTCGCCCGATTTGAGCAAGATATTGTTCTGGAACAAGCGCCCAGAGGCGACAATCTGCACCGCCGGCACGGCCAGACCCAATGCGCAGGGGCAAGTGATGATCAAGACGGCGCAAGCATTCATGATCGCCACGCGCGGTTCAGCCCCGAGCAACAGCCAAACCAGCCCTGTCAGAAAGGCGGCGGAATGAACCAAAGGCACATAATAATGGGCAGCCTTATCGGCCCAACGCACATAAAGGCTTTTGGATTGCTCACCCACGTCCACCAAGCGCGCGATCTCTGCCAGAAAGCTGTCATCACTGCGGGCTGTGACGTGTAAGAGAAGCCTGCCTGACAGATTGAGCGCACCCGCGCGCACCGCCTGACCAATCCCCAAAGCCACGGGCGCGGTCTCGCCCGTGAGGAGTGAGAAATCAGCTTCCGATAGGCCCTCAATAATGGTGCCGTCCACGGGGATACGGTCACCTGGTAGGATGGCGAGGGTGTCGCCCGGCCGTATTGCGGCGATGCGCACGCTGGACGTCGTTCCGTCAGGATTGAGGCGGGAAGCGGTGACAGCCTGTAACGCCAGCAAATCGCGGGCAGCTTGGCGCGCCTTTTGACGCAGCATGTGATCGAGATAGCGCCCGATCAGCAAAAAAAACAATAACATAACAACGGCGTCGAAATAAGCATGATCGCCGCCCAGAGCGGTCTCATAAACCGATAGACCAGCCGCCAAAAGCACGCCCAAAGAGATCGGCACATCCATATTGGCGCGACCCTTAGATAAGGCGCGAAAAGCACTCTTGAAGAATGGCATCCCAGCATAGGCAGCAGCGGGCAAAGCGATGGCGGCGGATATCCAATGAAACATGGTGCGCGTGCCCGTTTCCATTTCGCCGTTAAAGTTCGCCGACCAGATGGGCACTGAAAACATCATGACGTTCATGGCGGCAAACGCGGCCACCGCCATGCAAATCAGAAGGTGCCGACCCTCTTGGTCATTCTGGATTTGCGCCTCGCTAGGGTCAAAGGGCTGAGCCTGATAGCCCAAATCAATGACTTTCTGCACAAAGGCGCGCGGATCGATCTTGTCAGTGTTCCAAGCAATCGACAGTCGCCCAGTCGATAGGTTGAGCCGCGCTTGCGTCACGCCTGTAAGCGCGGCTACTCCCGTCTCAATCTTGCGCAAGCAGCCAGCACAACGGGCCCCGCGCACCAAAAGCTCAAGATTGTGATCGCCCTGTGCGCCGTGTCGGACAAAAACACGCGCGTCGGCTACCCCAAGGCCTGCCCCGACGCTGGGCACCGGTGGCTCAGAACTTGAAGGACATCCCGGGCGGGTGTCTGATATGGAAGCTAGCGTAGCGATATCATGGTCTCCGTTTCAAACTTGGGTGCCCCGGCAAGCTGCGCTGAGGCGACAAAACGCCAACGACCGGGCCGTAATTGATCAATGGCTGCGCGGTGGATGCCCGGCGCGGTTTCGACGAAAATCAGATTGCGATCCTCGCGGCTATCGGTAGCGCGCCCAATTGAACCCGTCAGAACCGCCCCAGCTAGGGGCTGGCCCGTTCGATCACTCAACCGCGCTTCGAGCACAGCGCCGCCATCTGTGGGACGTTGCAGGCCCAAGGCCATCTTCCAGCCCAGTTCGGCTTGGCGGGCATTGGCGGCGAGGGTTTCGTTGAACTTTAGGCCATTAATATAGGCATGGTCGGTTTCGCCCGAAAAGGTCTTAATCGCCAGCACGATAAAGAGGATATTGACCGCCAACATGACGCCGAACAAGGCTCCAAACATCGCAAGGACGTGCCAGCCCGTTAGGCGGAAGGGGGCCCTGTTAGACATATTAGTCATCGTCGCGGTCCTCGTGTCTAGCGCTGATAAAGACAGACTTTGATCGCGCTTCTTCGTTATTGTTGAGAGCGCGGACCTCGACCATCACTTTGGTCGTTCCATGATGCTGGTCGTGGGGATTGGCAGTGACAAAGACGCGCGCTTGGGCGACGCGGTCCGGGCCAGCCCTGAGCACAAAGCGATCATGTTTGACCGGCAAGTCATTAGCCACCAGATGGCCACCCTTAATGCCTTCAATATGGACCTCAAATTCGCGGGTAATGGGCGCTTTATTGAGGACCTTGATCGTATAAGCATTGCGCACGTGACCGTCCGATAAAGGCACAAATAAAGGCGCGCGGTCGCGTAGCACATTGACCTCAAGGCTTGGCCGCATCATCAAGCTGGAGACCATTAAACCGGCAATTGCAACGAATAAGAGGCCATAAAACAAAGTTCGCGCTCGGATAAAGCGATAATGCGGCGTCTCGCCGGCCCGCCTTCGCTCAATATTTTGAACGGTATCATAGGCGATAAGGCCTTTGGGTCGATCGACTTTGACCATAATCTCATCGCAGGCATCAATGCACAGCGCGCAATTGATGTACTCAATTTGAAGGCCATCGCGAATATCAATCCCGGCGGGGCAAGCGGCAATGCATTGGCGGCAATCGATGCAATCGCCACGATCATTCCATGTGTCATTCTTCTTATGTGCACCACGGGGTTCGCCGCGGTCATAGCGATAGGTCACTGACAATGCGTCTTGATCGAGCATTGCGGCCTGTATCCTTGGCCACGGGCACATATAGGTGCACACTTGCTCCCGCAGGGTGCCGGCAAAAACATAAGTGGTGGCTGTCAGCATTGCTGCGAAGACATAAGCTGACAGGGGCGCTTGAAGGCGAAAAAAGTCACGAAACAAGGTGGGCGCATCGTGGAAATAGGCAACAAACCACCCCCCGGTCGCCAAGGCAATGACGAGCCAGACGATATGCTTGGCGAGCTTGCGCCAAGCCTTGTTGAAGTCCCACTTTTGCTTATCAAGGCGCATGCGTTGATTACGGTCGCCTTCAAAAAACTGCTCAACCGCAATGAAAAGATCAGTCCACACCGTTTGCGGACAGGCAAAGCCGCACCAGACTCTGCCAAATAAAGCCGAAGCCAGAAACAATCCGATGGCAGCAAGGATCATCAGGCCCGTCACATAGTAAAGCTCTTGGGGCCAAATCTCGATGGCCCCCATGTAAAAGCGCCGGCCCGCAAAATCGAACAAGAGGAATTGATCGGGCGCTGCCCCTGGGCGATCCCAACGCAGAAACGGAACAAGATAATAAAGGCCCAGCAAGATGGCCATAAAGGCCCATTTACTCTTGCGCCAAAAGCCCGATACCGCCTTGGGATAGATTTGCTGGCGCTTTTCATAGAGCGCGCGGTTACTGGCCGCATTGACCGCAATTGCATCAGAGCGCGCGACGCCATGCGCGGCCTCGGCCTCACTGGCGAGTAAGTTTGGCTTTAAGGCTAGTGCGGGTGATGCGGACATTTAGGAGCTTTCAGCCAAAAAAGCGAGGCGCTATGTGCCACCACCAAGAGAGTGAACATAAATCGTGAGCGCGTTTAAAGTGGCGGGGTCCAAGCGTTGCGACATTGTAGGCATAACGCCCCCCCCGCCCCAGATAAATCTGTTGCTCGATTTCGCCCTGCGTACCGCCATACAGCCATTCCTTGTCGGTTAGATTAGGCGCGCCTTGGGCCATATCGCCCTTGCCTTGTGGCCCATGACAGGCGGTGCAATTGGTTGCATAAACCGCGGCTCCGCGCGCTGCGCTGGCTTTATCGGCTGGCAGGGACGCCAAGCTCATCACATAATGGGTAACGTCAGTAATCTGGGTTGGCTCCAGCAATTTGTCGCGCCCGAAGGCCGGCATTTGGGTGAAGCGCGTGTCGGGGTGATCGGTACGGATCCCATATTGCAAGGTCGTGCGAATGCCTTGCAGCGATCCGTCCCATAGCCAGACATCATCGACAAGGCTTGGAAAGCCCTTGGCCCCTTGCCCGCCTGCGCCGTGACAGGTTGAGCAATTTTGCGCAAAAGCGACCCGCCCAGATTCTTGGGTAAATTGCGACAATTCGGGATTGCGCGCGACTTTGTCCAATGGGGTGTTTACAAGCTTAGTGAACATCGGCGCGCGCGATGCTGAGAGCTCGGCTACGGCTTTATCCACATCACGGCGATCAGACGCCCCCAGCAAGCCTTTTGTGTGGCCCCAAGGCGTGGGTATCGATGGCATGAGGATACAATAGCCGATGGCCCAGATGATGGTGCCGTAAAACGTATAGACCCACCAGCGGGGCAGGGGATTATTCAGTTCGGTGATACCGTCCCAGCTATGTCCCGTCGTTTCAATCTCATCGGGCTTGGTATTAGGTTTGGTTGCGTTCTTGAGGTCAGTCATTGTTGATGTCCTCGTTTTCAAGGGGTATCCGAGCTGCCTTGTCGAATTTACCGCGATTTTTCGGCCAGAAGACGTAAAGGCAGACAGCGGCAAACATGACGATGAAGTAAATCATCCCCGATGTCTGGGCGAAGGCGGAGAGTTGTTCATAGCTCATGGGCTCACTCCTCAGCGCAGGTTCTGAGCTTTTTCAGGCTCATAGGTTTTGAAATCGACCATGGTGCCCAACACTTGCAGATAGGCGACCAAAGCGTCCATTTCGGTCACTTTAGTAGGGTCACCATCAAAATCGCGGACAGTCACTTTGTTGCCATAGCGGGCCAGCAGGCCGGTGCTATCTTCATTGGGATCGGCTTGGGCCATCAAATCGGCCTTGGCAAAATCAATGTCGGCTTGGCTATAGGGCACCCCGACGCGGACATTGGCGAGAATATGCTTGTCGATGTCGTCCTTGATGCCAATCTCGCGGCCTTCTAAAAACGCATAAGGCGGCATGATGGATTCAGGCACAACGGCACGTGGATTGATCAAATGCTGGACATGCCAAGCGTCGGAATATTTTCCTCCAACCCTGGCCAGATCCGGCCCCGTGCGCTTTGAGCCCCATTGGAATGGGTGGTCATACATGCTTTCTGCCGCCAAACTATAGTGGCCATAGCGTTCTATCTCGTCACGCAAAGGCCGGATCATTTGGCTGTGGCAGACATAACAGCCCTCGCGCACATAAATGCCACGCCCTGCCAGCTCTAGCGGTGTGTAGGGCCGCACACCTTCAACCTTTTCTATGGTCTGCTCAATGCGAAACAGAGGCGCGATTTGAACAATGCCGCCAATCGAGACGACAATCAAAATGCACACCAGCATGATGAGGGAGTTGCGTTCGATGATGCCGTGATGTTTGAAAATCATGTCGCCACCTCCTATTGCGCCGCGACGAGGTTGGGATTGGCTTGGAGGGCGGCTAAAGGCTCTTGACGTGCAACAGCGCCGCGCATCGTCATCCACAAATTATAGGCCATGATGCAGGCGCCGATCAGATACATGAGGCCGCCAAGCGCGCGCACGACATAGGGCAGGTGCATGGCCTTAACGGTTTCCACGAAGGAATAAGTCAAAAAGCCAAACTCATTATAGTCGCGCCACATCAGCCCTTGCTGGATGCCCGATACCCACATGGACGAGATGTAAAAGAGGATCCCGATGGTGGAGAGCCAGAAATGGACTTCGACCAGTTTCAGCGAATACAAACGCTCACGCTTCCATAGCCAAGGCGTCAGGGCATAAAGCGCGCCAAAGGAGACTAGACCCACCCAGCCAAGAGCGCCTGAATGGACGTGGCCTATGGTCCAGTCGGTATAGTGGGACAGCGAATTGACTGCCCGCACCGACATGACGGGGCCTTCAAATGTACTCATGCCATAAAAAGCCAGCGATGCGACAAACATCCGCAGCACCGGATCAGTCCGTAATTTGTCCCACGCGCCTGATAAAGTCATCAGGCCGTTAATCATCCCGCCCCAACTGGGCATCCAAAGAACAATTGAGAACGCCATGCCCAAAGTCTGGGCCCACTGGGGCAGCGCGGTATAATGGAGATGATGGGGGCCTGCCCAAATATAGATGAAGATAAGCGCCCAGAAGTGGACGATCGACAATTGATAAGAATAAATCGGACGATTAACTTGCTTTGGAATGAAATAATACATGATGGCGAGGAAACCCGCCGTCAAAAAGAACCCGACTGCATTATGGCCATACCACCATTGCGTCAGGGCGTTTTGTACCCCGCCAAACAGGGGATAGGACGACGAGGCAAAGATCGAGGTGGGCACCGCTGCATTATTGACCACATGCAACATGGCAATGGTGACGATAAAGGCCAGATAAAACCAGTTCGCAACATAAATATGAGGCTCTTTGCGCTTCCAAAGCGTGCCTAGAAACACCAGAAGATAGGCGACCCAAACCACCGTCAGCCACAAATCAACATGCCAAGTTGGCTCCGCATATTCTTGGCCTGATGTAACGCCAAGCAAATAGCCTGACGCGGCGAGTACGATAAAAAGCTGGTAGCCCCAAAAAACAAACCAAGGCAAAATGCCACCAAACAAGCGTGCGCGGCAGGTGCGCTGGACCACGTAAAAACTTGTCGCCATCAGAACATTGCCGCCAAAGGCAAAAATCACCGCTGAAGTATGAAGTGGCCGCAACCGCCCGAAGTTCAAAAAGCCAAATTCTTTGAAATATAGCCATTCGGGAAATGCCAATTGCAAGGCGATAATGACGCCCGCTAACATGCCCACGATGCCCCAAAAGGTTGAGACGATCACCCCATAGCGGATGATGGCGTCGCTATAGACTTTCGGATCATACTCCAAACCATTATTGGCGCCATTGAACATCAAAGCCAAGGCCGCCAGAGCCGCGGCGCCCAAAAATGTCCAGCTGTGAAAAGCCATGCCGATATCTTCGGCACGCGACGCGGCAAAGACAGCCAACAAAGCAATGGCTATAACGACAAGGGCAACAAAGGCAATGTCGAAGCGAACTTGTACCCTTTGGTAATTTCGGGAGGTTTCCATCTCTTCTTCACCTGCTTTTTGTTGTTTCGATCTAATTATTACGCCCTCACGTTTGTGTGATAGCCCAAATTCCCACAATTTAAAAGTGGCAATGTGTCGCATTACATGTCAGTAATGTTAGCCGTAGAAGTAGACAGGAGATTTGATGGGCGAAAGGCCCTTAGATTGTTCCGTACCGTTCAAAATTCGCGCTGGCATTTGCAACGAATTAGGCGTACACAATTTCACGCGGATCGGCTTCCAATGAGGATCAGACGCACTATGACCCAATCCAAGCACCAAACCGGCTTGACGTCACCACCCGACAACGCGGGTTCGCCCGAAAGGTTCCAAGAGACAATTCTCGGCGCGATTATGGTGCTGGTTGGCAGCGCCGCGATCTGGTTGGGCCCGATCGTGTCCGGCTGGGGCGCTTTGCACGGGGCTTGGTGTGGAGAGGCGTCAGGGCCTTTGTCCAGCCAATTAAGCCATTATGCGTGGCTCGCGACGCAGCATTGCCCTTATTGCTATATGGGCGCAGCCCTTATGGTAGGCGGTTTTTGGCTCTTGAGTCCGTTACGCTTAGCGACCAATCGCGCCGCCTTCATCGCCAATCCAACCCGCTAAGATCCGCGATTTGGTGACTATTGCCCTTGGGCCGTCAGGCAAGGCTATACAGACGGTATCGATCCAAAGGCTTGGGTGATGGTGTTTGGCAAGCTCTATCTCAATTACAACGCCTCGGTTCAGGCCGAATGGGGAGCTGATCGCGCTAACTTGATCGTGGCAGGTCATAGAAACTGGCCCGTCGTTATAAAAAATAGCGGCCGCAGCCCGCTCAAATCGGCCAGCCTCGACCCCTTATGCCGCGTCTGAGGCCTCATCTTTCAGCGATTTTGCCAAGTCGAGTAGGCGCCGTCTTGGACGCTCGCCTAAGCGATAATAGGCCGTAATCAGGTCCATGGTTTCCTTTTGGCGCAAAACCTCAGGCCCAATCTCCTTATGATCATTGGCAGGGGCATTCTTTGCAGCGGGCTCATTGGCAGCGACGATTGCCGCCAAGCCATCATAAAAATACTGCACCCCAATAGAGAGCGCCCCAGCCAATTCAAATAGGCGGCTGGCGGTGATCCGATTGGCTCCACATTCATATTTCTGGATCTGCTGGAAGCGAATTCCGATCACATCCGCTAATTGTTGTTGCGTCATGCCCACAAGCCGACGACGATGACGCAGGCGACGCCCTACGTGTAAGTCTATAGAATTAGCCAAATCACCCTCCCAGTTCGCTGAATTACCAGATCCCTGAATTACCAACCAAACCGCGTCGAAACGGGACGCGGTCTTTCCCTAAAATCGTCTCTCGCAAGTCGCATGCCGAAGCTATCGTGCAGGATACAGTAGGGAAGGCTTGCTGTTAGGGCCGTGCGGGAATAACTTGCGCGCGCGTGCTGCACTTGCGAAGAATGCAGCCAAGTTTTGCAGCGGGTGAATTGGGCTTATGGCTGAAATCAAGATGATTGGCGTTATTGGTGCGGGACAAATGGGCAATGGTATTGCCCATGTTGCTGCATTAGCTGGCTATGATGTGCTATTAAGCGATGTGTCGGCTGACCAATTAGAGCGAGCACGGCAAGCGATTGAGAAGAATCTGACCCGCCAAGCTGGCCGGGGTTTAATCCGGCATGATGAGATTGAACCTGCGCTCGCCCGAATTACGACCACATCTGATCTTTCGGACTTGGCTAATGTCGATTTGGCCATTGAAGCTGCCAGCGAAAAAGAAGAGATCAAGCGGGCTATCTTTAAGTCCTTATGTGAGGTTATTCGCCCCGACACCATTTTAGCCTCCAACACCTCGTCGCTGTCCATTACCCGTTTGGGCTCATCCACAGATCGGCCAGAGCGCTTCATCGGGCTTCATTTCATGAACCCTGTGCCGATGATGAAGCTTGTTGAAGTCATTCGGGGCCTTGCGACCAACGAGGAGACGTATCAAGCCGCCACTGATGTCGCCCTGAAAATGGGCAAAACCATTACCAATGCTGAGGATTTTCCGGCCTTTATCGTCAATCGTGTCTTGATCCCGATGATCAATGAGGCCGTTTATACATTATATGAGGGTGTCGGCACGGTCGAGGGTATTGATAAAGCGATGCGCCTTGGGGCCAATCACCCGATGGGGCCGCTAGAGCTCGCTGATTTCATCGGGCTGGATACGATTTTGTCGATCATGCAGGTGCTGAACGAAGGTTTGGCTGACACTAAATACAGGCCCTGTCCTTTGCTGGTCAAATATGTTGAGGCCGGGTGGCTGGGCCGAAAGACCCAGCGCGGCTTTTACGATTATCGCGGCGAGAACCCCGTTCCAACGCGCTAAAGCCCCGACGCGCTAAGTGATCAATCCGCTAAGGCAGGGTCAAAATAGGCCGACAGCCCGTCAAGCGCTTCCTCTGGCGTGTCAACACAAAAAAAGCTCTCACGGAAGTTTTCGGGCGTGAAATTGGTCTCGATTGTGGCGTTCACCAAGTCAACAAAGGGTTGCCAGAAGAGGCGGTCAACAAAGACAAGTGGCTTTGTATGAAGCTCAAGGCGTCGCCAGGATAAAGTTTCCACGACTTCTTCTAAAGTCCCGATGCCGCCTGGCAAAACGATGAAGGCGTCGGCTTCAGCAAACAGGCCCCATTTCCGCTCATGCATCGTGTCGACCATCCGGGTTTCGATAGCAGGATTGGGCTTTTCCCATTTGGTTAGAAAATGCGGCATAACGCCCAAAACTTCGCCGCCCGCCTCATGAGCGGCCCGCGCTGAGGCCCCCATCAGGCCGACATTACCGCCGCCATAGACCAGACGTATGCCTCGATGAGCCAACGCTCTGCCCATATCGGCAGCCAACTCAAAGTGGCGCACATCGGCACGATTGGACGACCCGCAATAAACGCACGCTGACCTAAACTTGCTCATATTCATCTCTCCCAACCAGCGGTAATGCCTAGCGCCGCCCGCCTATGCTCAAATCTCTTTTCAGACTTCCTATTGTCATGATTGATAGCGCTTTTATAGGACGCGCTGCAGATAAAGGTCATATCTGCTTAGGAGATACATAAATCTCCCCATTCCCCACCTGCATTATGTCCCGCCAAAGTCGACCTAATCGCACGCCCACTGGTTTCGCCCATCAGAATCTCCCCTAAGTGAGGACGAAGGGAAGAGGTGAACGGGTGAAGACTGAGACGGTGACGGATAGTGCGCCCATAGGGCGCTCTATCATGCGATTGATGCGTTTGATCGGTGGACTTGATACACTTGACCTCAAGGTTCGGGTGTTTTTGGCTTTGGCGCTGACCTTAGTGTCCAAGGTGTTCATCGTATTTGCGCCTTTAGTCCTGGCTGATGGCGTCAATGGGCTAAAGCCCGGCGGGCAAGCGCTCTGGGGCACGGCTTTTTTAGCGGCTATCGGCGTTTGGACCGGCTTGAGATTTTTGGGCTCCGCCGCACCCCAAGTGCGAGACGCGATCTTTCAACCTGTTAGCGAAGAGGCCCAGCGCCGCGTCGGGGTCGCGGTCTTTGGTCATGTCCACGCGCTGGGCATCAAGTTTCATCAGTCAAAACGCACAGGTGCCGTGTGGCGTACGATTGAGCGCGGCGTGCGCGCCATTGATTTTTTGACCCGCTTTGTGGCTTTCAATATCGGCCCGACACTCATTGAGCTTGCGCTCGCGGCCGGCGTATTGGGTCTACGCTATGGATGGCCGTTTGCTTTGATAGCGGCCAGTACCGTAGTTATTTATGCGGCCATGACTTTGGCTATCACCGAATGGCGTTTACGCTATCGCCGCGAAATGAACGATGCCGATACTGAAGCGACGGGGCGAGCCGTTGATTCGCTGATGAACTTTGAAACCGTGAAAGCCTTTGCCGCTGAGGGCCGCGAAACCGAGCGCTATAATCAGGCTGTCCGCACCTATGCGAGAGCCTCAGCCCAATCCAATGCAACACTGCAGGGCCTCAACGCCGCTCAGGGCTTCATTCAGAATCTGGGTCTGGCCGTGATGGTGGCAGGTGCTGGTTACGCCATCACTCAGGGGCAGATGGGGCCGGGCGATGTCGCGGCCGTCACCCTTGTCATGCTCAATCTCTATGGGCCGCTGAATATTCTGGGATTTGCCTGGCGCGAGATCAAGCAGAGCTCCATAGATATGGAGGCCATGTATGCGCTCCTCGATCAGGTGCCCGACATAGCTGACAAAGAGGGCGCGACAGCGCTGAGTGTCAAGGCGGGCGAAGTGACGTTTGATCAGGTCGCCTTTATTCATGATGGACGTCACGCTGGGCTATCGGATGTGTCTTTCACAATCCCCAGTGGCAAAACCCTCGCGATTGTTGGGCCGTCTGGGTCCGGCAAATCCACAATCGTGCGCCTGTTGTTCCGGTTTTATGACCCCCAAAGCGGCAGCGTGAGGATTGACGGGCAGGACTTGCGCGATGTGACCCAAGTCAGTGTGCGCGGCGCCATTGGTTTGGTGCCTCAAGATGTCGTGTTGTTCAACGACACTTTGGCCTATAACATCGCCTATGGTCGCCCCGATGCGAGCTTGGAGGAAATCGGGAAAGCGGCATCCTTGGCCCGTCTCGATGCTTTGATCGCAGCGGCACCACTGGGGCTGCAAACCAAGGTTGGTGAGCGGGGTCTCAAACTATCAGGTGGTGAGCGTCAACGCGTCGGTATTGCCCGCGCGATTTTGAAGGACCCGCCGATATTGGTCTTGGACGAGGCCACATCGAGCCTTGATTCGGTCACTGAGGCTGAAGTGCGCGAAGCCTTGGAGGATGCGGCGCGTGGAAGAACCACGTTAGTGGTGGCCCACCGGTTGTCGACTGTGGCCGATGCAGATGAGATTGTCGTGCTCAATGAAGGCCTAGTCGCCGAGCGAGGCACGCACGGGGAGCTCCTGTCGCAGGGAGGCGTCTATAGCGAGCTTTGGGAGATGCAGGCGCGCATGAATGAGCGCTAAGTAAGGGAGCGCGCAGCACTAGCTGCGCAATTTTTCTATCAATACAAAAGCTTAAAACTAAGATGCGCAGCTCGTGCTGCGCGCTCCCATCCGTTGATTTATGGCGCTAAATAGCCAAGTGGCTCCCCGAGCAGGGCTCGAACCTGCGACAAAGCGATTAACAGTCGCTTGCTCTACCGACTGAGCTATCGGGGAACACTTGGAGGGCGGGTTATAGCGCCGTGTGGGCGACGTGCAAGCCCTCTCCCACACGTGGACTGCAGCAACCCATTTGATGCTTTTACCATACAAAAAAGCGGGGAGCTTGGTAGCTCCCCGTGAAGATCGGGTATGGTGGGGTGTCTTCGTGCAGTTGACACTCTGCGTTAATAAGCTGTTAGGTTTAATGAAAGGTTAATTACTAAAATGGAGGCCTCGCCCGGAATTGAACCGGGGTACGCGGATTTGCAGTCCGCTGCGTCACCACTCCGCCACGAGGCCTTCGTTACGCAAATATCGCGAGGTGGAGATGGCATCTAGCAGAGCCGTCTCAGAGCGGCAACCAATGTGCGCAGAAATGGACGCCCTTAAGGCTCAATCTGTACTAGCGTTACGAACTGAGGTTAATGTCAAACTAGCTAGTTAGGCGATGCATGACTTAGTGGGCCCGAACTACTGAGAAGAGAAAGTCTGGAACGCCTTTGGTGCAGGCTTCCCTGCACGCAAAGGCTTGTCTCAATTCTGAATTGTCAGTTTAAGCGCGTCAAGGCGACCCCTTCGGGGCGCTGCGCGGCCTTGCCCCACTTAAACTGACGCACTCGGTCTCATGTAATGGCCGCCTGTTTGGCGCGGTCAAGGATTGCGCAGCAACCGCGTAGCGGCGCAGTGCAACTGCGTCCTTGAGGGCGACAGACAGGCACCTCACAATTGCAACCAAGTTTTGGTGTCAGGCAGAGCCTGCACCAAAACTGATCCCAGACAAAAAATCTAAACAATTCGCCTGAAACTTGGAAACAGCGCCCATGAGCTTGATAATCTGATTTCAAAGCCCTGCAATCTGTCCACCAATCTTGCCCGCACGCCCCAATTGACTGTAAGCACCTGTAGGACGGCTGGAGCGGTCGAAATCAATTCCCAGAGGACGGACATGGACTTTGCAGCCGCGCGCGCCACTATGATCGAAAGCCAAGTGCGTACCAATGATGTCAGTGATCTGACCCTTCAGACGGCCATGGCCACAGTCCCGCGCGAAGATTTTGTCGTCCCCGCAAAGCGTGCCTTTGCCTATGCTGAACTCACATGTGAAACCCCCTCCGGGCGGCCTTTATGGAAGCCCCGCGATTTCGCAAAATTGGCCCAAGCTGCGAAAATCTTGTCTGGGGACCGCGTTCTAGTGATTGCCGGTGGCGCTGGTTATAGCGGGGCTGTGCTGGCGGCAATGGGGTGTAAAGTCACAATTTTCGACACCGCGTTTGAGGGGGAGGGCAGCTGGCCCACTGATATAGCGCGCACCACCGGAGATTTAACAAAGCCGCCGCCTGGACCTTATGACATCGTATTTGTTGACGGGGGTGTAGAAACCATCCCTGCTGCATGGACCGAGATATTGGCCGATGGAGGTCGTCTTTGTGTGGTGGTTGTTTCCGGCCCGATGGGATCGGCCAAGATATTGACTAAGAGCGGAGAGACGATTGCCGCAAGGGTTGTTTTTGATGCAATTGTGCCGAGATTAAGCGAATTGGACGCAGTCCGATCATTCGCTTTTTAACCCTTTCTGTCATCAGGGCACGGGAATCGCATTTGAGAAATAGCAGTAGATTTTTTGGTCGAAATGGATTCTTGGGCTGACTCTTTTTGGAGTTTTCCGAGA
>JBEINE010000304.1:0-1663 GCA_040378245.1 Hyphomonadaceae bacterium
AAGCTCCGCGCCCGTCGGCCCCCCTCGCAGTGCCGTTTCTACTTTGCTGCAAAGGTGACTTTTCAACTTAGCTAGAACTTGCGACAGGCGGCTAGTGCGCCGCTCTTCCTATGGGAAGCGCGGCGCTCTAGCACCACTGTCGAGAATAACCGGCGGTAATAACGAAGCGCTGGCATTTTGTTGAAAAAGCGCCTTAAGTGTCGATCTTGAGCTGGAGCAGGCATGTGGCCAAAGTACAGATTGAAATCAACGATAGACGTTACGCCATCGGATGCGACGAAGGCCAGGAAGAGCATGTGATGCGTTTGGCCCGTTATTTTGACGACCATGTCAAACGTTTGGCGGCCAGTGTCGGCCAAATCGGCGACCAACGGCTGTTCCTGATGGGCGCTTTGATCGTCGCGGACGAAATGAACGACCTTAAAATCCGACTTGATAAAGCCGAAGCTGAAATCGCCCGCCTGACGGATCCCATGACAGGTGCTGCCGCCATGAATAGTGGTTCTGCGCGGGCGTTGGGCGATGCCGCCGATCGTCTCGATGCCTTGGCGGAGCGGTTGGAACAGACGTAAATGTCCTGTTACTGACCGATGTCCCCCATACCTTGGATATGCTTTCGTCCGAGCCCTCGGGCTGTGGCTTAGCCAAGCGATATATGCCCCGCACGGTCGAGGAAGCGTTTGAATCCCACCGGAGCCTTCCTGATGGTTTGATGAGAGAAAAGTTCGAAGTGGTCATGCATAACGCTATCCACGCGCTCACTGATCCTTTGGCGGCCAAAGACCCCCAATTCATATGCAGCATTTATGAGATGTCATCGCAGATCATCAGTCGCGCAAGCGTTGTAAAAGCCGACGGGGTGGGTGTCCAATGCGGCCTAATCACTGTGTGAAGTTCATGAAATCATGAGTGGGGGGAAATGGGATTGGGAGGCCATTAGTGTGCAAGGCAAAACGATCCAAAGTGTCTTGGCGGTGGCAAATCAGGCCCACTGGTCTTCTAAAAATTATTGACATTTGTACACACAAATCATAATCTCCTTCCACCATGGAATTTGATGGCTTTGATTGGGACACGGGCAATCTTGCCAAATGCGAGAAGCATAGGCTTACGCGTGAGGAGATCGAGGCTGTTTTTCTGGCAGGGCCAATCGCAATCAATTGTTACCAACAAACCTGTCTTCGTTGCCTTTACGTTTCGCGTGATAAGTGGACTAACCCTCATCCGCCCGATCAGTGCGAGGCCGATGCACCAAAAGGAGATTGCGCGCTATGAAAGCTAATGTCCCCCACATGAAGAGCGACCGTCAGGCCGAGGAATTCCTTGACCAAGACTTGTCCGACCTCGACTTTTCAGCCTTCAAGCCCATTCGTTTCGAATTACGTAACAAAGACGCGCGTATCAATATGCGCCTGCCCCAAGGCTTGCTCGACACATTAAAAGCACGCGCCAAGGAGCAGCAAGTGCCCTATCAACGCTATATTCGCGATTTGTTGGAAGCGGGGTTAGCGCGTGGTTGATGCGTTTGGGGAAACGGGTCTGGGACGCGCTTTGGTGACAGCTACGCTGCACGCAAAGCGCTGTTCAATTGTGATGTCGCCCGCTTGTGACCGTCAAGAGCCGCTTCGCTTCCTCTCTTGACCGCCCCAATCAGGCGGCGCGT
>JBEINE010000106.1:0-10706 GCA_040378245.1 Hyphomonadaceae bacterium
CAATAACAGCGGTACGGTGCCATTCTCAACTAATTGCACCCCTTTTTTGAGACGCGCATCTGACCCACCAGTTAGAGAGGCGGCGCCATCCGCTCGCGGCAAACTGGTAGGTGTCTTAAGTCCCGTGACATGATCACCAAACCAAATAAACCCCGAAATAACAGCAATCGCACCGGCCAAACCCGCAATGAAAAATAGCCGACTAATGAAAGTCGACGACCGCACGGTGCCTGACGGCTTGGCACGATAGGTCGCTTTGGCGCGCTTAGATCTCTGCCCCATTTTAAATCAGGTCTCGTAAAGTGGCCCGCGCCGCAACATGGGCAGCCCAGGCACTGGCACCACCGGTAATGAGTGGGGCAATCAACAAAATCCAGATGTCAATCCATTTCAATAATGGTGCGCCACGGGTGAGGTCAGTCGCGCCAAAGGAAAAAATAGCCAGCCCCGCCGCAATGATCAGGCCCGCACCCAGCGCGCCAATCGCCCCTGCCCCTAAACCAAGTCGCAAAAAGCGTTTTTGCACTTCGCGAGCGACAAACTCATCTTGAGCGCCGACAAGATGCAGGATTTCAACCGCCTCCCGTCGGGTCTCAAGAGCGGCGCGGGCTGCAAAGGCAATGGAAGCAATCGCTGCAATGATGAGAGCACTGAGCGTCGACAAGGCCAAGACACGCACCACGGTCGAAGTCCTCAGAATTTCACCGGTAAATCGGCTGTGGTCATTAACGAAACTCACATAGCCGGCGCGTTTCAGGGCGCTATCCAAGCGTTCAGCGACGCCATTTTGACCTGTCGCTACGCCCACTTCAATCAGGCGCGGCGCGGGCAGGGCGTCCAGTGTAGCATCCATATCTATGCCGTAGTTTTTGAGAAGGTCCTTAGCCCGATCTCGGCTCATGGCGTCAGCGCGCGTGACGCCTTCAATGCCACTCACAATTTGCGCAGCGCGGGTCAGGGAGGCATCGTCGCGCGGGCTTTGAACCACAATGGTCATGGCACTCTTGAGGTCACGGGTCCAAGTGTCAGCGGCGCGAAAGCCCGCGGCGGCACCAAAAGCGGCCAAGCAACCCAATGCGCACATGATCGACACCACAATTGTCAAAGGCCTGACTTGGCGCGAGTCAGCGGGCAGCAAGGCGGCTTCACCCGAACCACTCAGAGCGCTCAACAACAAACGCCAAGATCGACCAAGTGCCGCCATCATCGACGTCCAGTCGAAGCCGTCTTTAGGCCGGGCGCTTGGGTCAATTGCCCCGCCTCCAGACGCAGAACGGGCGCACCGGATCGGTGGACAAGGTCAAGATCATGTGTCGCGATCAAGACGGTGGCACCCAGTTTATGCAGCTCGATGAACAGGCGAATGATGCGGGCACCCATTTCAGGGTCGACATTGCCAGTGGGCTCGTCAGCAATCAAGAGGGAGGGCTTTCCCACTACAGCGCGTGCAATCGCCACCCGCTGTTGCTCACCGCCCGACAGGGTTTCAGGCAAAGCATCAATACGTGCGCCTAGGCCTACCCAGCGCAGCAGATCATCAACATCCTCAGCATAATCAATAGCCGGCACACCGCGCACGCGAAATGGCATGGCCACATTTTGCGCAACCGTTAGATGAGGCAGAAGCCTGAAATCCTGAAATACCACGCCGATTTTCCGCCGGAGCAGGGGCAAATTGTAGCGATTGGTTTCCCCGACATTGACGCCAAACATTTTGGCCGAACCTTGTGTCGGGCGCAGCGCCAGATACATGAGTTTCAACAAAGTCGATTTCCCAGCCCCCGATGGCCCCGTCAAAAAATAAAAACCACCCGAATCCAGTTTAAAACTAACGTCGCGCAGCGCCTGTGTGCCGGAGCCATAAGTGACGCCGACCCGATCAAAATGGACGATGGGGCCGCCTTGACGGTAACTCAATGTGCTGGTTTGTTGATTCATGAGTAGACTCTTACGCCGAATAAGCGCCTTTTGGTAGTTGCGCCAGCCAAGTGATTCGCCTCTATCATGCTACTGACATGCCCTGAATGCTCTGTGCAATACAATGTCGCCGACACCGCTATTCCGTCGCATGGCAGGAATGTGCGTTGCGCAGCGTGCGGTCATTCGTGGAAGCAAATGCCTGATTTCGGTCAAGAAACGCCGCTGAGATTGGGTGAAATGTCCCCAAAAGATCAATTAAACAATGGCTTGCGGATGCGCTCCAAGCCCGCTGCGCCACCCCCAGAGCCTCACGCACAGATGCGCAAAAAGGTTCATGATAAAATTCAGCTCAGTAACAGACTAGCAGCGAGCGTGCCTTGGGGCGTTACGCTTTTTATTGCGCTGGGGATTGGTTGGGGTGCGCTGTCCTATCGAACTGAAATTGTTCGCGCATGGCCCAAATCTGCTACAGCCTTTGCAGCCATCGGCCAGCCTGCCAATCTCTATGGTATCGATATTCGCCGCGTGCAGGCGCGCCGCGTTATCGACGCTAAGGGTCCGCGTGTGATGATAGGCGGGGTGTTGGCGTCGGTGTCTCGTAAGCCTGAACCTGTCGCTTATCTCAAAGTCAGTTTGGTTGATGCCAAGGGCATGGAAAAGGTGTCTTGGATGGTCGATCCTGGTATCAATGTCTTGCAACCGGGGACATTTCACGCTTTTGAAACCAGCCAGTCCACTCCAGTTCGCGGTGAACTCAAAGCCGTGATAGTGTTCGCTGAGCCCCCGCCACGCACGATACGTCCCCCGCCGCCGCCTCCAGAACCGCCCGCCGGTGCGACCGGCCTTATGGGAGCTAAAGCACCTTCCAATGCGCTGCGATCGGCTAAAGACAGCCATTCCAGCCCAACCGTCACAGGGCGCTAGGGTCTGTCCCGTCTTTTTTGAAGCAAAAAAGCGGGATAAACAGACCCTAAATTATATACCTAGACGCGCAACCTGGTTCTTTTAGAACCAGACGCGCTCTACACCCAATCAGATGGCGGCACCTTGAGAGGCCGCCTTTTTCGAGAGACCCCCCTATGAAGCACCAGCTCGATATTTTGGTCAGCGCCGATCAGATCCACGACCGGATCACCATTATGAGCCAAGAGATTGCTGATCGGCTAGAAGAGGACGCCATTATTGTGGGCCTGTTACAGGGCGCTTTTGTGTTTATGGCTGACATTGTCAGGGGTCTAGCTCGGGCGGGTGCGACGCCGCAGACCGATTTTCTGTGGCTCTCAAGCTATGGTGACGCCCATCAAAGCGCTGGACGGATCAATGTGTTGGCCGACTTGCAAAAGCCGATTGGTGGCCATCAAGTTCTAATTGTCGATGATGTTTATGATACCGGCAATACAATCCAGTTTGCCAAGAATTATCTCGCCGCTAAGGGCGCCAAGGAAGTTTTGACGTGCTTATTGGCACGTAAGCCCTTGGCAGCTGATTTGCCGCCCCCTGATTATCTGGGATTTGACCTTCCTGACCGGTTTTTAATCGGTTATGGCCTAGATGGCGGTGGACGCGGACGCGGCATTCCCGATTTGTGCGCCGTAAAGGAATAGCCAAGACAATTCCTAATTTGGAAACCGAATTAGGCGGGTGCTGTGACAATTTTGTGATTTAGCCCCTCGACAGCGACACCTGCTTGGGTTTCATATAATGTTTGAAGTTAAGTGAGGTGGTCGTTGTGCGCGATTGGCGGGAAGATAAACGCTTCTTTTGGGCGATCATGTTGCTGCCGACACTGTGGTTCATCGCCTTCTTTGTTGTGCCCATGGCCATGGTTTGGGCTTATTCAGTGGGTGAAAACCAAGGCCCGGTTGATGTTGCGATTACGGGGACTTTCAAGAATTACGCCAAAGCATTTTCACCCGAAGTCCTTAAAGTTATGTGGGATTCCATCTGGATTTCGGCCCTAACGACTCTGATTTGCCTCATTGTTGGCTTTCCTGTCGCCCTTGCCATGACTTTTGCTGATGAAAAACAAAAGGCGTGGTTGCTGCTTTTGATCATGCTGCCGTTTTGGACCAATCTGTTGATCCGCACCTATGCCCTGATTGCCGTGATGCGAACATCCGGTGTGATCAATAATGGGCTGGAAGGCGTTCATGGTCTTTTGACGCTGGTCGGTCTGCCCATGGGCAGCTTTGAGCCGTTGCCTCTGTTATACAATAAGTTCGCCGTGATTGTTGGTCTTGTCTATGTGCATTTGCCTTTCATGGTTTTGCCTCTTTATGCGGCTTTAGACCGGCTAGACAAAAGCTTGATTGAAGCCAGTCTCGATCTGGGCGCAGGCCACATTCAGACTTTATTGCGCGTTGTGGTCCCTTTGGCCGCGCCCGGCATTGCGGCAGGGCTGGTGATCACCTTCATTCCGGCTTTGGGTGCTTATCTGACGCCTGATCTGTTGGGAGGTCCCGATGATTTGATGATTGCAAGTCTGATCGAACGCCAGTTCAAGCGCGCCAATGACTGGCCGTTTGGCGCGGCCTTGTCGTTTATCCTGATGTATATCACTTTGATATTCTTTGCTCTTCGCGCCTTTGTTGAACGCAAGGGCGGAAAGGTGGGGGCGCATTAATGGCAAAGCGTGCAGCCAGAGCCCCGCTTGATTATTTGGGCAGCCCCGCCATCAAGGGCTGGCTCGCAGGGGTGTTCTTGTTCCTTTACACACCCCTTATAATATTGATTTTGTTCAGTTTCAATGATAGTAAAGCCAATATTGTCTGGAAAGGCTTTACGTTCAAATGGTATGTTAAGGCCTTTGAGAATGATCAGTTACGTGAGGCTTTATTCAATTCATTGTTAATTGCGGTGGTTGTAACAGCCATTTCTCTCGTGGTCGGCGCCCTGATGGCTTTCATGTTCTGGCGCTTTCGGTTTCCCTTTAAGGGCGCACTGGAAAGTGGCATGAATTTGCCGATTGTCGTCCCTGAAATCTGTTTTGGCGTGGCGGTTTTGTTGTTTTTTGCCAAGATCGGCTTTCCAACCGATTTGCCCTATCCCCTAAATTTAAGCCAAATCATCATCGCACATGTGGCTTTCGCCTTTCCCTTTGTGGCTATCGTGGTGCGGGCGCGGTTAGAGAGCTTTAATCCAGAGCTTGAGTTTGCAGCCCTTGATTTGGGCGCGACGCCGTTTCAAGCCCTCAAAGACGTTATCATTCCGCATATGAGGCCTGGCCTGATTGCCGGGGGTCTGTTGGCTTTTACTTTATCGCTCGATGATTTTGTGATCACCTTTTTTGCCTCAGGTCCGGGCACCGTCACCTTCCCCGTCAAAGTCTATTCCATGGTGCGCTTTTCGGTTACCCCGGAAGTCAATGCCGCCTCAACCATCATTATTGTCATCACCATTTTAGCGACGGTCCTTGCTTTGCGCGCGCAAAAACCCGTTGGAAAAGAGAGCTAAGCCATGAACGACAATGATACGATTATCAAAATTGAGGACGTCTCAAAGCGCTACGGTAAAGTCACAGCGGTCGACCGGGTGACTCTGGAAATCCCGCGTGGTGAGTTCTTTGCCCTGTTGGGTCCCTCGGGATGCGGTAAGACGACTTTGCTGCGTATGTTGGCAGGCTTTGAAGTGCCCAGCGAAGGCCGCATCATCATTGATGGCATTGATGTGTCGCGCGTGCCGCCCAATAAGCGCCCTGTGAATATGGTGTTCCAAAGCTATGCGGTTTTCCCGCATATGAGTGTGTTTGAGAATGTCGCTTATGGCCTGAAGTTCGATAATGTGCCCAAAGCTGATCAATATGGTCGCGTCATGGCAGCCCTTGCCGACGTGAAACTCGATCATCTGGCGGAGCGTAAGCCCGATCAAATGTCGGGCGGGCAACGCCAACGCGTGGCTTTGGCGCGAGCGCTCGTCAAAAAGCCCAAGGTGCTGTTGCTCGATGAGCCGTTGAGCGCGCTTGACGCGAAACTGCGCGAAGCCATGCGCTTTGAGCTGGCCGAGCTGCAAGACAAAGTCGGCATCACTTTTGTTATGGTGACCCATGATCAAGATGAAGCGCTGGCCATGGCCTGCCGTTGCGCTGTAATGGACAGGGGCAAATTGATGCAAACGGCCACCCCCTCCAATCTCTATGAGTTTCCGGCCAATAAGTTTGTTGCCGACTTTATCGGCAGCGTGAACTTGTTTGAAGGCACGCTGGAAGTTGATGAGCCTGACCATGCCATTGTCTATTCAGAAGAACTGGGTGGGCGGCTTTATTTTGACCATGGCGTCACGGGGGCAGGGGGAGAAAAAATGTGGGTCGGGGTGCGACCCGAAAAGATCGAAATGATCAAACGCGCCGAAGGCAGCACGCCGCCAACCCCGGAAGACGCGCCAGCAGGCTGTAATGTCGTGCCGGGAACCATCCGCCAAATCTCTTATTTGGGCAGCGAAAGCGTCTATGAAGTCGATCTTGATAATGAGCGCCGCGTCCGCGTATCACGCCCTAATTTATCGCGCTGGGACCAAGAAGACTTTACATGGGATGATGAGGTTTGGCTGCGTTGGCACGGCGATAGTCCGGTCTTGCTGCAGAATTGAGGGCTTGAAACTATATCATATGTGATATATTTAAGGGGTGAAGTGTTTGGTCAGTCGAGTATCTTGATGATGTCGCGCGCCTAGAAGTTGAGGCATTACCTCTGGATATGAGGGCGCGTTTTCAAAGAGTGGTGTCATTGATCGAATTTGGTGGCCTTGAAAAAGTTCACGAACCCTATGTCAAACATGTGCAAGGCAAGCTGTGGGAAATTCGCATGAGCGGTCGAGACGGGATCGCGCGGAGCTTATATGTGACAGCTTACAATCGCCGCGTTGTGG
Source organism: Hyphomonadaceae bacterium (assembly GCA_040378245.1). Lineage (GTDB taxonomy): Bacteria > Pseudomonadota > Alphaproteobacteria > Caulobacterales > Aquidulcibacteraceae > Aquidulcibacter. The sequence continues at coordinate 6,784 of JBEINE010000106.1, forward strand.
TCCTCAGAACGTTTATCAAAAAGACCCAAAAAATGCCCAAAAATGAAATTGATTTAGCGCTTAAGAGAGCAAAAGAAGTAAAATGACACGCCAGTTTATACCCGTTGAAGAGTCGTTTGAAAAATGGCGCCAAGACCCAGGTTTCTTGGCCGAGTATGACGCGTTGGAGGAGGAGTTTTCGCTTGCAGGCGCTCTTATTCGTGCTCGGGCTTCTTCGGACATGTCGCAAAAGGAAATTGCCGACGCTATGGGCACCTCACAGTCGGCTGTTGCGCGGTTAGAAGGTGGCAAGTCAAATCCATCATTGACGACTTTGCGGCGCTATGCGGCGGCGATTGGCACCAAACTAGTGATCAATTTCGAACCGATCGGGTCCAAATAAAAACTCATCCATCAGTCTGAACAGGCAGTATGTGATGGAAATTTATCGCTATAATGAAGTCTCGCAAACAAACGCGGGGCGAATGCTAGTTCGAAGTTTGCCGCGTTCCACCGTTTTCACGCAATTTTATGCCTCAGGGCGCTTTAGGACCCGCCGCATCCTTTGCATTTGCTGGGCGACCAACTTTGGCGCTGGCCGTACGCGGAACACGAGCGTCCAATTTATCGAGCCAGACGAGTGCTTCTGCCCCAATATCGATTTGCGGATTAGACGGGCTAAGGCGATCGGTCACTTCCCAATTGGTGATCAGCCCGCGCGCGGCGGTGAAAGCCTCTGCCGATGGCACGGGTTGACGCATGGCCGTATTGATCAAGGCATCGCCAAAAAACGTCCAGTCATTTTCGGCGCGACATCCGAAGCTGGGTTTTTCAGAAGAGGCGGCGGTCATCGTCACTGTCGTTTCGTTTTGCAGCGCCGGGATAAAGACGCCCGAATAACAGGCCGAGATAATCACCAGCCGGTTCTTGATCCCCACTTCATTGAGCATAGCCGCCAGTCGCGCTGGCGCAATATTGCCAGTGGCGCGGTCGCCATCGCGGTAAGACAGGCCTGTCACCCAATGACCATGGGTGGTTAGATAGAGAATGAGCACATCTTCCTTTGGATTCATTAGCTCGCTGATTTGGGCCAATGCCGCACCAATGTTTTCAGGATGGCTGTCGGGCGTGTTCGCATCGCCCGAACCGCTGCCATTGGCAAGGACCAAAGTGCGGCCTTCGGCGTCAAATCGGCGGCTGAGGACGCGAGCCGTTTCAGCCGCTTCACGTCCAAATACACCGTCACTATCAAGGCCCGCCGCCAAAACATAAGCGTCCGTCACGCCGCGCCGTTCAGGCTTTAATTTTGCCAAGGCGGCTGAGATCAGGCGGGTTTGGCGCAGCGATTCTTTCGGTCCATAGGTTTTTGCAATGACCACACCAAGCCGAGCGGCCTCTGCCATGCGTTGTTCTTGTGCGGCTTGCCGCGCCGCCTGCTGATTACGACCGTAAAACTGAGCATTAGCCGGACTTGGAACGGCAATGGGGGGTGCCACGGCGATAAGAGCCAACAAGGTCGCAAAGCCTGCGAGGGGGAAGCGCGATTTCATCATGGACAAGATATCATAGCGACTTCGCATTCCTGTCTACCCTAATTTCAGTTTCATGATGCGTTCGTCGTCTAAAGTATTGCCGACTTTGAATTGATAGGCCCCGATGATCTCAAAGCCATATTTGCGGTAAAAGGCTTGAGCGCGCGCATTATCACAATACACACCCAGAAACAGCGATTTCGCCCCCTGTTCGCGCGCCCAAGCGATGGCGATATCCATCAAGGTTTGCGCTAGACCACGTCCGTGGGCAGGGGCGCGCAGATAAAGCCGATAGACTTCAAGCCCGCTATCGACTGGTGAGTCAATGGGCAGTTTGACTGGCCCGCAATCAAGAAAGCCCATAAGCGCTTGCCCCTCAAACGCCAGCTTGATGAACCGCCCAGCCTCCCCGATATCCTGACGTGTTCGGGCAAGGCTAAAGCGCTCCTGCGCAAAATAATCGGCATCTTCTTTGGGATAGAGATGGCCGAATGTCTCAAAGAAGGTCTCACGCCCAATATCGGCTAGAGCTTGGCCATCGCCGAGTGTCGCATCCCGGATTGACACGCTCATGGGCGCGACGCCTTTTCAGCAAGGCCTGACTGGCCCCGGCGCGCGGTCAAAACTTTTGCTACATCGGCCCCGCTGACGCCGCGGGCTTCAAGCGCTACCGCCAAATGATAGAGCAGATCGGCTGCTTCACTGGTGATGTCCTTTTTATCACCGCTGGCGACTGCCAAAGCCAGCTCAACGCCTTCCTCGCCAAGTTTTTTGGCGCAATGGGCTGGCCCAGCGGCCAGCAGTTTGGCCGTATAGCTCTTGGCCGGATCGCCGCCGGATTTTTCGGCCACATCGCTTTGAAGCATATCAAGTGCCGCCCCTAATGTCTGTGTCATGAGAGGGTTTGCCTCCAAGGCGTGCGGACGGGAGCACCCGCAGCCGCCAGAGCCGAGCGCGCCTGCGCCAAAGTCAGGGTCCGAAAGTGAAAGATAGAGGCCGCCAAGACGGCGTTCGCTTGGCCCTCCATAACCCCTGCCACCAAATCTTCCAATGCGCCCACGCCACCTGAAGCAATCACGGGAACACGGACGGCCTTGGCAATGGTTGAAGTCAAAGCCAGATCATAACCCGATCTGGTGCCGTCCTTATCCATTGAAGTGACCAATAATTCGCCCGCCCCCCGGCTGACAACGTCGCAGGCAAATTCAAGGGCGTCAATCCCGGTTGGCGTGCGCCCACCATGGGTGAAGATTTCCCATTTTTGGGGGGCCACTTGCTTGGCATCAATGGCGACCACAACGCACTGCGCGCCAAATCGACGCGCTGCAGAATTGACCAAATCGCGATCCGTCACGGCGGCGGTATTGATCGCAACCTTATCGGCACCGGCCAGCAAAAGTGCCCGAAAATCATCTGTCGTGCGTACGCCACCGCCCACTGTTAGAGGGGTAAAACAGGCCTCAGCCGTGCGCGCAACGACGTCAAGCAAGGTTCCTCGCCCTTCAATACTGGCCGAAATATCGAGAAAGCAGATCTCGTCGGCCCCTTGGCTATCGTAAAATCGTGCCTGCTCAACAGGGTCGCCCGCATCCCGAAACCCTTCAAACTGAACCCCCTTAACGACGCGCCCGTCTTTGACATCGAGACAGGGGATGATGCGGATTTTCAGGGTCATTGCGCCAGCCTCAAGGCGTCGGTGGGATTTATCAGGCCGTCATAAAGGGCGCGGCCAAGAATTGCACCGGCTATTTCTGTGCCCTTGCGGGCTTTTAATGCCGCGATGTCCTCGACGCCCGCCAGACCACCAGAGGCGATGACTGGGATTGTGATGGCGTCGGCAATCTCGCCGGTAAAGTCAATATTAATGCCCGTTTTGGTGCCATCACGGCTGACGTCAGTCACGATCAAGGCGCTGACGCCCACATCCTCAAATTGTTTCGCCAGATCAAGGGCGGGCAGGTCGGTCGTCTCCACCCAGCCCTCCACCGCCACCATACCGCCAATCGCATCAATACCGACGGCAATGTGACCGGAAAAAGCGCGCGCGGCTTCTTTGACAAAAGCTGGATTGCGCGCCGCGATGGTGCCGAGGATCACCCGCGTCACACCTATCTCTAACATCGCCTCAATAGCAGACAGATCGCGGATACCACCGCCCACTTGCATCGGCAGGCTCGTCTTGGCGCGGATCGCGGCGATGGCCGCCCCGTTTGCGCCCGATCCCTTCAGCGCGCCGTCAAGATCGACAACATGAAGATATCTAAAGCCCATAGCTTCAAATCGCGCGGCGCGCGCGCCAGGATCGGTGTCAAACACCGTCATCTGGGCGAAATCACCCTTATAGAGGCGCACCGCTTGGCCGTCTTTAAGGTCAATGGCAGGGTAAAGGATCATAGCTTTAGCCAGCTTTCG
>JBEINE010000168.1:0-6042 GCA_040378245.1 Hyphomonadaceae bacterium
CTCACAAGGCGGGCATTACAGGATGAACGTCTAAATCACGAGCAAGCTTTGCCCGCGTCTCTGCAAAGGCAAGTGTTGCGGATTTTTTGGCTGTGATTGCCGCTTCAAAATAAATCTCGGCTTCACGGCCAATTGCCAGCGAAGCAACCCGCCGCGAAAATTTAGCGCTTTCTTGCAATGCTTGATCTGCGCTGTAAGTGAACAAGGGATTGTCAACCTTCTCATTGCGAAGATTTGCCAAGTCAATCATGGCGTAAATCGATTCCTCGGATGCAAGTTCACCGTTGCTAGCAAAGCCTTCAATTTGGGATTTTAACGTTGTCATGCGGGCATCAATAGACGCTTTTGATTCTGTGAGGTCTAGCGATTGTCGTTGGCGGGCAATACGGGTTAAGCGCCTTTTAATGCCCCTGTCATATCCTTGCTCAATTTGAACCGCGTATTCGCGGCCCGCGCCTTGAATAGCTTTTGAACGGGCCTCATTTGCAGCATCTTCAAACCCTTTTGGGTCTGCTTGGTGAATAAGGCTCAAATCTTCTAGCGTTTCGTCACGATCAGTATTGACACGCGCTAAATATGCCTGCCTGTTTGCAGAGACGTAAGCCTGCCCAACGTCTGTAAACGAGGCAACTTTTTGGTTAATGCCCGCATCACCATCCACACGGCCTTGTTGCGCGGCTTGATCAATAGCAATTGGCTTGACCCGACGCTCGACCTCGGAGGCCAAGCCTGTCAGTACGTCCCCAAGCACATCGCGCACCACAGTGGGTGCGCTTGCAATTGGTGAAACCCCAGTGGGGCGAATGAGTTGGCCGAAGCCGTCACCTAGTGCCATGTTATGCCGCCTTCTTTGGTCCGCTCAATGCACCAAACGCATCGAAGCCACTGCCAGCCGCACCAACATAGCCGCCAAGAACCGCAAGCCTAGAGCCACGCCTTAAGGCTACCGCCGAACGTCTTTGGCTATCGGCTTCTTGGCTAAAGCCCAATTGAGATTTTAGTAATCCCTCGGTGGCTTGGCGTTGGACTTGGCGATCAACAGCAATGGCAGTTGGTGAATCAAAGCCTACGTTCCGTGCCCCTCGCAAAAGCTGAATTGTCTGCAAGGCGCTATCCAATTCGTCATATCGGGAAGCGCTGTCTTGAACGCCTTGCAGCTTGACAGCCCGCCCACGCGCAACCGCATTGGCTGCCTCCTGCTTCATTTCAGAGCTACGGCTGTAACCCGACATGATTGAGCCAGCCGCTTTTGCAGCACCCGCGCCCGCTAAGGCCATGCTTACAGGATCGGCCATTACGATTTAACCTCCAAAGTGACAGCCCGCACAGTCAAGGGGGCTGGGATCTCTTGCATTATTTTGAACGTTCTAGCCCATTCAAAGCCCGAAACCCAAGTCTCGCGGGTATCAGACCAGAGTGGGGGCAAGGCATCCTCCGCGGACTCTGGCATAAAAGCGCCTAATTCGTAACCATCGGCGCGAAAACTACCACTTTGGTCAACGGTGATCATGGCGCGGATGATCGACATAAGACGCATTTGCCCATTCTCGCCATCAATAGGCGGGGGATATTCAACATCAACCACCGATGGAAAACCAATATCAACCGCGCCAGTCCAATCCTGAGGGACAAAATCATCATAAAGTCCCTGATAGATCGTCTGCCTGCCTTGAGTGATTGTAACTTGGGTGCCGTCGAACACCGTTGGCATTGCTGGCAATGTCCCGGTCAGGCCAGTGACGACGCCATCAAGAACACAATTACTGGAAAGCTCCTCTCCAAAGTAACCCTCAACCCCGCCAAGCATGCGAGTGGACGACAATAACAATCGGCCATCCAGCGCAGTGATAGAGCGCCATGAACCCGCCGTGGTCCATAAAGTCCAGCCCGTTACTTCCTGCCCGCGCCGGTAGCGCATCCATGCAATGGTGCCATCTTCTTTCAGAACCACAATCTCGCGATCTGATTGATCGACAGCGGGCAATACAACGATCTTTTTAGGCGCGCCCATAAGGTGAAACGATAACTCAGATAGATCGACCAAATCCCAAGAGCGCCTTACGTTCCCAGTAGGGATCGCAACCAGCGCCCTGCCAGAGCGAGCTTCGCAAAACATCATGCCTTCCGTTACGCGCACGGGTGGCGTGTTGCCAATCGCCTCTGGGCCAACCACCAAAAACTCAGCATTGGTAGGACTGAATGGCGCGCCGGTGGTTTCAGGCACATAGAACACGCCGCTATCTGTGAACAAAAGCAATTGCTCCATCGAGCCCATGAAGCGAACGCGCAACGTATCATCGCGCCCTACGGTTTCCACAATCGCATCGTTGGGGCCAGCCTCACCAACATCAAAGTCATCGGGATCCCCAGAAGTGGAAGCGGCAATAAGGTTTCCAGCTTGGGGGAAGTCGAGAAGGATTTGACGGCCACGATGATAGCCCACACCCGCCGGATAGCCGCGAACACTAGATATTAGAGCTTCATCCCAATCCACACTTGCAGCCGGTGTTGTGGCTGAGCAAGCCCCCGTCAGCTTAGATCGCATATTGGGGCCGACTAAGTTTTCATTTGTGGTGCCACCCTGAAAGAACTCATAACCGCCCGTCAGCAACACAGTGACGCTTGACCCGCTTGGCACGCCGGTTACAACACCTTGAACTTTTGTGTCTTCGCCCTCGACAATATCGCCAACCTGAAAGCCCCCACTTGTCACAAGGGGAACCGTGATTGTGGGGAATAATTGACCAATCACATTGCCAGTAACAGTTGTGCTGTTAGTGAAACCAGTGATCAATATCTCTTGACCTTGATACCTTGTCCGAGTGCCGACATGTCCTGACTGCCAATGAGCAACGCTTGTTGTGCAAGTAATGCCGACGCCACTTGTGGCGCTTGGGGTCAAAGTTACCCCTGGCAATTGAAACCGATAGTAAGGCTGGCGAGTAGAGCCACCACGGCCAGCCGCAAAGGTTTTGTCGGATATAGACCAAACACTGCCAACTTTTACAAGCTCTTTAGGGAAGAAGTCGCGCGATGTCACAGTGACGCGGTTGGCCTCAGTGCCAACTTGCATCGTGTGAATGTTCAATGCAGTCCAAGGGCAACCACTTGTGATCGATTGCAGTAGGCTCCAATTTTCATCGTAAACATCAAAGCGGCCAGCACTAAAAGCCAAAAGAACCGCACGCGATTCCCCGACACCAAATGTCTCATATCTAGTGTCGCCAGTGTGACCATTTTTGCGGCGAGTGCCCCATCGGCGTTGCCACCCACCGCCTGACAGCAAACGAATGTTGCGGGCTTTGAGCAAGCCTTTATTGCGCACAACTTGATCGGTTCTAAGCGCATACTCTGGGGCGAGTTCGCCTGCATCAATCGCGGTGGTCCATGTTCTATATCTAGGCATGAACGCAAATTGCCTTTAATCGGAAATGCTATCCGCGCACAGGCGATCTGTGATACCATGCGTTCACAAGCGGGCCAGCAACTTGAACGCGTGGGCCTGTCGATTGTCGCTTGTCAGCAGCTAATGCAGTCCTAAACATGACCTCAGCATCGCGCTGACGAATGCGAGCTTCTTGTGGATTTCGTACCAATGAAGCCAGATACAATCCTTCAAGCGCGGTTATGAACGCTTCGCAAAAATCGGCCGGCCATGTTGATTCAGGCGCGCGGTGCGAGATCATGGCTTCATATTCGGCGGCTTCATAAAACAAAATCTTGCCAGCATTGATCTTGTAATTGGTCACTCTGGAAAGGCCAACATTGATCGAATGAACGCGCAAGGCTTCGGGCGGAACCATGTAGGCAAATCGCAATGTACCCACATCACGCTCGCCTTGGGGAACAAGCAAGACGGGATAGCTGGCAAACGACCATGTGTGCATCGAAAGATACTTGCGCGACATGCCTTCATAATTGGCATTGGCAATGGTCGCTGGCATTGATCCATCTGATAAAGACGTGATGATCTGCCCCCCAATACGGGTCAATGCGGCTTGGATAAGTTCAATCGGCGCGGCATAAGTCATGCTTATACAATCGCCACAACACGGAACCAAACGCTACCAGTCGAACGATCAATAATAAAATCGTCCTTGCTGTTTGCTGGAAGCCAGTCGCCAATTTCACTGGTAGGCGCGGAAGTAGTTGGCATTGAAATAATTTGCATGACCGTTGTGGCGGACGTGTTGACGGCCGTTAAGACCATTTGATGGTCTGGCGCTCGATCAAACAAGGTTGCAATCGTAGCGTTTGGAATTGCCTCGGCCCACGCCACACCGTCAGCAGTTGCGACCGCCGCCAAAGTTCGCAAAGGACGAATTGGCGTAGCGCTCATTTTGCCGCCGCCAACAACAGGTCTCAAAAGAAATAGGGCCACGGTATTGTCTCCAAGTTTGACCTCATCAATGCCACCTATGCCAGCCCGGTTGAACGCACACAAAAAAGCCCCACCGTGAAGATGGGGCCTTGTCGTTTGTCGGTAGCAATGAAAGCTAAAGCGCTGGTTCTTTTGGCACCGGCGCGTTGGCTTTTGCTTCAAGGGCGGCATCGTTAACAGGCTCAAGCGCGGAGCCCGGAATGCCAGTATAAACGACCTCAAAACCATCGTCACATTCTTCTTGGCTGACATAGCGATCATTGATGTAAGAAGGGCGCAACACCTTATAGCGTGGCGGCTCTTGTGTCTTTGGGGCGGTCGTTTTTGCGGGGGCGGTCTTATCTGTCTCAGACATTTGGAAACTCCATATTCAGGAAAAAGGAAGCGGCTTGGTCCTACAAGCCGTCAACGTTCATGCGGTCAGCATAGGCGCGGTTAGCTTGGCGATTTACAACCAAGAACGAGCGGATTGAACCACCACCCGACATTGTGCCTGCGATTACATAGTTCATGCGTAAAGCGCGCAATGCACCAGCAGGAACCTTGCCAAGACTGAATTGCGCACCGGCTGTCAATGAAGCCAGCGGGATAACTGGGCCAGTTACCAAAGAGATTGGCGAGGTCATGGCAACATCTGTCGCCGTCTGCAAAACAGGCTGCAACGAAGTACCGCCCGCAAACGCTGCGACGACTTGAACGATAAGTTCCATTTCGCCATCGACGCCAATGTCACGAGGGTTTGCGCCAAGATCAATGGTGTCAGTTGATACACCCGTCGCAGTCAAGACTTGCGGGGCTGTGTGGGGTTGGAAAGAGTTCTCGCGGTCTAGAAACATAATGGCCTCCTGTGGGCATTAAGGGGTAGGAAAGCTGACGGTGGATTAAACCACCGTTGCCTCAGTTGTTAGGAGAGCATCGCAAACAGAGATGGGAATGCCACGGAAAGCAGTACGGGTTTGCCCGTCGCCAGTCGAAAGGTCATGCAAGCCCAAGCGCGGGTTTTCCACGGTTTGGATTTCCAACCAGCTTTTGACTGTGCGGTTCATGTAGAACACGGGACGGCCCATTGTCATTGCGCCCGCTGGAAGCAAGTTGATCGCGCGGATCATCAAGCGGATCAGGTTGGCGGGCGAAACCGTTGCCAAGTCAGAAACGTCAATGTTTGCAATGCGAACCAAATAGCGCCAATCGCGAACGTGATAACCTGGCATCCATTGGTATTGCGTCTCATAGCCTTGGTAGCGACCACCAGCAGCGTCGGTCAAAGTCTTTTGCCCAAGGTCTTTGACTTTAAGGCCCGCTTGTGAACCCTTTGGATAGATGCCGTGGCAAGTGTTCTTGCCCCATACGATCAACCAAATCGAAGTGTTGTCAGTACCAGAGCCGCCGCCGCTCAATACGTTCTGCGCGGATTCAGCATTAGCGAGAATGCGGGTCGAATAGCGAGGGGCGAAACCTTGTGGTTGCTCAGGGTTGGTCGAAGAGTTTCCATAGAACATGGACGTCGCCATTTGTTGGTTGATACCTTCGATGAAGGCTACATCTTCCGACAAGCGCCATTCAGCAGATTGACCATTGAGGTTATAGAGAACCTCGTCAACCACCGAATAGTTTTCCAAGATACCGCAAGAATCAACGATTTGCGCCGTTGTGGACTTGCC
>JBEINE010000119.1:0-9438 GCA_040378245.1 Hyphomonadaceae bacterium
GCTCAGGTCGAGCCTGCGGCTGGGCTATTCTGGGAATCACTGATTTTGCTGGGCCCTGCTGTCGTGGCCATCTGGTGGTTTACGAAATCAGGGGTGCCGATCATGGGCGGCTCAACACAGATGGCGATATTGTTAGTCTCCTTAGGCGCCGCCACGTCCATCCCCCTGATATTATTTGCTGTCGGCGCCCGGGGCTTGCCGTTCACGACTTTGGGCCTCTTGCAATATCTTGCGCCTACCCTCCAGTTTACGTCGGGCCTCTTGTTGGGGGAGCATTTTACCCCAGCTCATGGCGTGACATTTGCGCTGATCTGGTCGGGGCTGGCGATTTATTCCTTCGCGACGGTGCGTGCGGCCATGAAGGTTCGGGCTCCAGACGATAGCCAATCTGCGCAGGCGTGAAACACCAAGGCATGCCTCGCTGCCAGTGCATCAAGGTCGCTAGAATACCCACCACCTAACACAGTCGCGAGCTTTATGCCCCTCCTTCTGACTTCCTCAATCACATAGCGGTCACGCGCCAACAAGCCATTATCTGTTAGGCTCAATTTGCCCAAGCGATCCTCTTTATGCGGGTCAACGCCAGCAATATAAAAGACGAGATCAGGGTGGAAGGCGTCCAAAAGGCCGGGCAACGTCTCAGTGAGATGGACCCTATAGGCATTGTCGTCAGTGCCGACAGGCAAAGCGATATCAAGGTCAGAGGCGGGTTTGGTGAGCGGCCAATTGTCAGCGCAATGCATCGAAAAGGTAAAGACCCGCAGTTCATCGGCAAAAATTGAGGCTGTACCATCACCGTGATGGACGTCCAAATCCACCACCATGATTTTTAGAGCTGGGTCTTGGGCTAAGAGATTGGTGGCGGCGACGGCCACGTCATTAAAGACGCAAAACCCGGCCCCATAACCTGCCATCGCATGATGACTGCCTCCGGCGCTATTGCACGCAATGCCAAACTCCAAAGCCAGTTGAGCCGTCAAAAGCGTACCCCCTGTTGCCAATTGCGCCCGTCTGACCACGCTTGGCGACAAAGGAAAGCCGATGCGCCGAATATCCCCGCTGCTGAGGGTATTGTTCAGCACGCCATCAACATAGGCAGCGCTATGGGCCAGCAAGAGCTGATCGCGTGAAGCGGGTTCAGGCGTGTGAAACCCGTGAGGCACCAGACCATCGTGCAGCAAGACATGCGCCAAGCGGGCAAATTTCTGCATCGGAAATCGATGGCTGTCTGGGGTATCGGCTGTATAGTCGCGGTGGTGAACAATGGGCAGGATACGCATCAGGCTAACCTGTCTTTAGGCCGGCTTTGATCTTTTGCACGAGGCCTGGCCCTTCATAAATCAAAGCCGAGTAAAGCTGGATCGCCGTCGCACCTGCATCAAACTTGGCTTGCGCATCTGCAGCACTCGCTATCCCGCCTACACCGATAAGGGGCAAGGCATCGCTAAGCGCGCCCCTAAACTCCCGCAGCAAACGGGTCGATTTTTCAAATAGCGGGCGGCCTGACAAGCCGCCTGTCTCGCCTTTATGGCTGCCGCGCAGAGTGTCGGGGCGATCCACGGTGGTGTTCGAGACAATGAGCGCATCAATCTTATGGGCAAGGACGCATTCGCAAATGGCGCGCACTTCAGTCTCATCAAGGTCTGGCGCGACCTTCAAAAAGACGGGCTTGAAGCCGTGCGCGCGCCTCTGCGTTTCGGCCATCTCCATCACGCGACCCAGCAATATCTCAAGCTCGGCCTTGGTTTGCAGCCCGCGTAGGCCCGGCGTGTTTGGCGAGGAAACATTGAGCGTTACGAATGAACAATGCAGCCAGACGCGGCGCAATCCCTCGACATAATCGCCGATGCGGTCTTGGCTATCCTTATTCGCGCCGACGTTCGCGCCGACGACACCGCGCGGCCCCGCCCGCGCCCTGAGCCGATCAATGAAGGGGGACAGGCCGTCATTATTGAAGCCCATTCGATTGATAACCCCATGATCTTGCGGCAGTCGAAACAAGCGCGGCTTTGGGTTGCCGGGCTGTGGGCGCGGGGTGACAGTCCCGCATTCCACAAACCCAAATCCGGCCCGCAGCATGGCGTCGGGAACCTGCGCATTCTTGTCAAAACCCGCGGCTAAGCCAATGCGGTTGGGCAGATGAAGCCCCGCCAACACGACGCCGTCTTCGGGTCGATCCTCCGGTGCGTGTGGCCCAAGACCCATGCCCAATGCCCGCAATGTGGCCTCATGCGCCATTTCCGGCGGCAATTGCCGAAGTGCATCTGTGCCCAGTTTGTGTAGCCAACTCATGGAATATCGGGTCCGAAAATCGGGTTCCCCTCGCCATCAAGCTCCAAGGTCTCCACGTTCAAGACCACACGCATAGGCAGAGGGCCAAAATTATGCGGAAATAAGGCCCCACCGCGGGAGGCTTCCCACTTCAGCGTGTCACCCAATGCGTCGGCGTCGATATGAGCCAAAATCAGACCCTTGCGCCCAGCAAACCACGTCAGAGCCGTCTGGCGGACTTGATCGGCAGCGGACAGGTGAATAAAGCCATCAGCCTTATCTAACGCAGAACCTTCATAGAGGCCCTGGGATTGAGCCGCACGCCAGACCGAGGCGTCTTCGATTTTATAGATGATGTTAGCCATAGGTCCGACTTACTGGCTTTCACGGCGAAGTCGAGGCAAAGACGACAAGCCTTTACAGCCATGTCAGCGCCAGCCGCGCCGCGCTAGCTGCGCCTTTGGCGTCGAGTGTTTTGGTCAAGGTGGTCGCGCGGGATTTGATTTCGGCTTGAAATGCGTCGCGGTCAGGGGTGTCCTGCGCCTTTTGCAACAGGCCCCGCGCTTCTGAGGCATGGGCGACGGGATTAAGTGCTAAGAGAGATGCGGCACAATAAAAGGGTGTTGCGGCAATGCTGGGATCAAGCCGCATGGCTTTAGAAAAAGCCTCTTTCCCGGTCGCCACATCCACGCCTAGCATCATGCGCGCTGCACGGCCCCCTATCCGAAAACCCTCAAGATGCCAGCCACCCAAAAGGGCATAAGCCCATGGTTCAGACGGGGCGTCGCGAATAACGCTATCAAGGACGCGGCGCACGCGCTGCGGCAGGCCAGCGGTGAATGCCAGTGTTGGCGATCCGGATCGGGCTTGTAGGCCAAGCGCTGTTGCCAATTGAAGACGGCCTTCTATGTGCAATGGCTCCAACATCAAAGCGGCTTCAGCAAAGCGGCGGGCTGCCGCGATATCGGCTGTCCGGGCGCGGCTCGGTGGAGACAGAAGCGCCCCCGCTAACAGGCTTCGCGCTGCAAAGGCCAGATTATCGCTGTCACGCAACCGACTGGCCTGATCGGCGGCTTCACGCCACCTCCCAGCATTAAACTCCATTTTCGCCGATGCTTCTATGGTGGAGGCAGCAGCATTCTCGACCTTGAGCAGGGATGAGCCGACCAGAGCGGCTAGGAGCGAGCCTAGGGTTTTGCGCCGTGTTGCCATGATACTCCTTCAGCGCGTCCAAGCTGTATCCCTAAACCTAACCCTGTTTGACCCCAAGGCAAAGGCAGACTTGAAGCACCCGCATTGACATCTAAGACATAGAAACTCACACATGTCATGAGGAGCTAATGTATGCTGCCAACAAGGTCGCGTAGTTAATCTTTTTTAACGATTATTACCGTATAATTAAGCTGATAGACTCAATTGGGGTGGGTGGCGTCCGATTATGGTACTTAACGGATCACATTTCTGGGTGATAAGCAGTACCGAGCTGTTCGCAGCGGCCCTAATCGGGCTGGTCGTCGCCGCCATAGCCTATCAGACGGGTCGCCAGAAGCGTATTCCGGTAACCATCACGAGGGCCAGTGCGGCCATTGCGGCCTCGGGCTCGGTCGCCATCGTGTGGCCTGATGATGATGATGGCGAAGGCTGGGGTGTTCCCGAAGAAGAAGCCGATAGCCGTGTTAGGGCAAAGCTCGAGACACGCTTGGGCCTTAGGACTGGGTCAGACAGCCCGCCACCTGACACGATCGCACTGTTGTCAGGCATCATGGCTGCATCGCCAGACTTTATCCCGATGCTCAAGGCTCTACGCACACGCGGTGATAGCTTTTCACTGTCAGTACACGGATTGGACATCATGGGTCAACCTTTCGGGGCCAAGGCGATTGTCTGGTTGAGCCTTGGAACCACAGCGGGGGATTTTGTTGGGGCCGCAAGTGGCGATTTCCCAGCCTGGCGTACCGATAGCCAAGGGGCGTTGTTATGGGCAAATGGGGCCTATCTGCAGGCGGTGGAGGCTTTAGACTTAGAGGATGCACGGGCCCGCGATCTGGCCTTGGACCCCAAAGCGCGCGCCGATGCTCGCGCGGCGGCGATGGGCCGTGGGTCGACGCAGACCCGCGTCATTACGATTGATGGCAAACGGCGAACCTTACGCATCAATCTCTTTCCAGCACCCGAAGGTGCCGCCGGGGTCGGTTTTGATGTCACCGAGGAGGTCGAAAGCCGCGACACGCTCATGCGCGAGGCCAAAGCCCATGGTGAGACCCTCAACCATTTAACTGACGCGGTCGTTGTCTTTGACTCTACGCGGCGTCTTATCACCCATAATAGCGCTTTCACGGCCCTATGGAGGCTTGATGAAGCCTGGCTTGATGATCGTCCCAGCCATAGTGAGTGGTTGGACCGGATGCGCCAATCGGCCCGCATTGCCGCGACACGTGACTTCCAACTCTGGAAGGCTAGGGAATTGTCTTATTACCAAGAAGCGGGCCTTATTCCCGACGAAACTTGGACTTTGCCCGATGGCCGTATCTTACGTGTCGCGCGCCAGCGACAACCATCGGGTGGTTTGCTGATGTTGTTTGAGGATATATCTGACAAAATGGCGCTTCAAGCGCGCTATAAGACCATGATTGAAGTCCAGCGTGCGACTTTGGACAAATTGGGTGAAGCGGTTGCCGTCTTCACGGCTGACGGGAAGTTATCGCTGGCCAATGCCGCCTTTGCGCGCATCTGGGATATTGACAATAGTTTCTTGGAGGCCCGGCCAGAGTTTGATTTGTTGGTCGAGCAGGCGCGCCACATTTATGGGGACAGCCAATTCTGGAAGGACCTCAAGGCCCGGATTTCTGATCCCTCTCCCCAAGCGCGTCAGGAAAACCAAGGTGAGTTTATTTGCGCCAATGGGACCAATTTGACATGGCTTACCCGGCCTTTGCCCGACGGCGCCACTCTGGCTGCCTTTGCTGATGTCTCCGCGACACGCCGCTTTGAAACCGTCCTGCGCGACAAAGCCGCGGCTTTCCAAGACGCGGATCGGCTCAAGACAGAGTTTGTACGAAATGTGAGCTATCAACTGCGCACGCCCCTCACGACAATCGGGGGCTATACAGAGTTGCTCGCCACCGGCGTCAGTGGACCCTTGAATGCCGCGCAGTCAGATTATCTAAGTGCCATTGGCTCGGCTTCCAGCCAATTGGAAAAATTGATCGAGAATATCCTCGATCTGGCGATGATTGATGCAGGCCAGATGTCGCTTGATTTGGGCGACGTGAACCTTGCCGATGCGATAAATGTCACCGCTGAAATCGCGCGCACCAATTCAAGTGAGAAACAAGTTAATGTGGTGGCGGATTGCGATCCGAGCGCTGGTATCATTCGCGCCGACAATGCCCGTATTCGCCAGATATTGTTCAACCTCGTCTCCAACGCATTACGGGTTACGGGCAAGGGCGACATGATCACCATTGGGGCCAAACGCTTTGAAGACACAGTCCGCATTTGGGTGTCTGACACCGGCCCTGGTATTGACACCAAACGTCAGGCGTCGGCCTTTGAAGGCTTTGGCGATGGCGATCGACGTGCGGGCGTTAGCCTTGCCTTGGTTAAGCGCTTTGTCGAATTACATGGCGGCTGGGTCGCTCTATCCTCACCTGGCACGACGGGGGTAACCGTGTCTTGCTACCTTCCGGCCCTTGCGGCACCTGATCATGCCGCTCCTGAGTTGGATTTGGCGGTTTAGGAGGCGTTTTGTTTTTGAAGAAACAAAATCGCGTGATAAACTCAGCTGAAATCACGTCCGCTGGTAACCACAAACCTGATAATTTGTGTCTGCTTTTAGAGCTTCCGCTTGGGAAGGGTTTTGCTGCCCATTCTGGTTCACCAAAACCCGTGGACAATCATGGGCGGGCGATTTAGCGCGTCAAATCGCCCAAAGAAAATCGAAACAGGCATTTGGTGAGGCACAGCCGTCACCAAATGCCGTCCCAGACGGATCATAGTGAAGACGCCACAGGGTCCAATCAAATTGCGGAATGGTCTAAACCGTCTGCGCCGGCAAAGCCAAGGTCGCAATTTCGTCGCGCAACTCGCCAATGCCATCGCCTTCATGCGAGGATACGCAGATGACATGAGGGTGTGCGGCAGGGCGTTTGGCGAGCGCGGCGGTCGTGGCGGCATAAACCCCGTCCAGCTCCCCTTTCTTGAGCTTGTCGACTTTGGTGAGAATGATCTGATAGGAAAGAGCCGAGGCATCGAGCATGCTCATGACCTCAAGATCATTAGGCTTAAGGCCATGGCGACTATCAATCAGCACAAAGGCGCGCTTTAGGGTCGGACGGCCCCGCAAAAAATCGCGGGTAGCGATGTTCCAGCGCGCGATTTCGGCTTTTGAGGCCACGGCGTGGCCATAGCCCGGAAGGTCGACGATGCGCAGGCGCTCAACCTCATCCTTGCCCGCCAGCGCAAAAAAGATCAGCTCGCGCGTGCGACCAGGTTCCGATGAGGCGCGCGCCAAGCCTTTGCGCCCCACCATTGCATTGACAAGGCTTGACTTGCCAACGTTCGAACGTCCGGCAAAGCAGATCTCAGGCGCACCACTTGCGGGCAGATCTGCCATAGTTTTGGCCGCCCAGATAAAGCGCGGCTCGAGACGAAACAGTCGCTCGCCCTCAGATACCTCAATCGACGGGCGCATCGGCTCGTTCATGACTTTAGGCCGGTTTCTTTTTGCCTAGTTTTGCAAAAAACTCATCAATTGGGGTCGAATTACCCGAACGGCGCGCAATCACATATTGCTGCAAGATCGTCAAAAGGTTTGACCACGTATAATAAATGACCAGACCTGAGCCAAAACTGGCGAATACAAACACAAATATCCATGGCATCAGCCCAAAAATCTGCGCCTGCATGGCATCAGTCGGCGGAGGCTGCATCTTCATCTGCAACCAAAAGGAGACGCCATAAAGAATTGGCCATGCGCCAATCGCCAAAAACGAACCGATGATCGGCAAAGCGGTCGGATCATAAGGCAAAAGCCCAAATAGATTGAAAACCGTCGTCGGGTCTTTTGCCGACAAATCTGGAATCCAGCCATAAAACGGGGTGTGTCGCAATTCCAACGCCACCGAGAGCACTTTAAACAAAGCAAAAAAGATCGGCATGGTTAAAAGCGAGGGAATACAGCCCGCCACGGGATTGATCTTCTCATCCTTATAGAGCTTCATCGTCTCTTGCTGCTGGCGGGGCACATCGGCGGCAAAGCGCTCTTTGATCTCCATCATTTTGGGCGCCAGATCGCGCATCCGCGCAAAGCTCTTATAGCTGGAATAGACCAGCGGAAAGGTAACGAGCTTGACCACAACCGTCACGATCAGGATCGCCACACCAATATTATTGCCGATTAAGCCATTGAAAAACATCAGCATCGCGTAAAACGGCTTGGTCAAAAACCAAAACATGCCCCAATCGACGGCATCCTCAAACCGTTCAAGGCCCAATTGCGTCCCTAGGGCCTGAAGGTCTGAGACGCGCTTTGAGCCGGCAAACAAATGCTGGGTTGTCGTTAGAGTACCGCCGGCCAAAATGGCTTGTGGGGCTGCGACAAAGCTTGTTTCAAACACCTCTTCGCCGGGCAGATTGGTCATTTTATAAGCGGCGTCGAGTTTGGCTTTCTGATCGGGTATTAGGGCCGTGAACCAGAACTTATCGGTCATGCCAAGCCAGCCCCCGGTCGAGGCTGATTGCAGGGCTTCACCTTTTTCCAGCTTTGGATATTTCAGAAGTTTCAGTTTTCCGTCCAAAACGCCGATCATGCCTTCATGAATGACGGGGTTGACCAGATCCTTCGGCTTGGAATGACGACGAATAGCCCCATAGGGGGATAAGGTCACAGGGCTGCCGCTAGCATTGGTGATCGTGTCTTTGATCGTGAAGAGATAATCATTACTCATGCCGACGGTGCGGGTGAACTTAAGCCCCTGACCATTATCATAGGTCAAAGTCACGGGCGTTGTGGGTGTCAGTTTTGCGCCGGCCGGTGCTGTCCACACTGTATTGGGGCCGGGCAGCGCGCCAACGCCGCCATCAGGCGCGGTGTAGCCATAAAAAGCATAATAGCCATCTGCCATCCCTTGAGGATGCAATAAAGTGATTTCCTTGGAACTCTTGTCAATGGTTTCCTTATAGCGCTTAAGGCGCAAATCATCAAAGCGCGCGCCCAAAGTCGATAAGGTGCCGTCAACGCCGGGCCCATCGAGGCTGATCCGCTGGGTTAAAGCCAAGGCTTGTGGTCTGGGCAGGTCCTGGCCTGCCGCGCTGCTTGCGGACGGATTGGTAGCGGGTGTGGCTGTTACACGTGCAGGGTCAGCGTCTTTGGTCTGAGTGCCCGCTGCCGCGCGTTGTGCAGCTGCATCTGCCAGCCGGGCCTTTTCGCGCGGCATTTCATAGAAATATTGAAACCCCAATAAAATCGCGAGCGACAGAGCAATCGCAAGGGCTAAATTCTTGGTATCGGGCGCGTTAGGGGACGGAGGCATGGGGGTCCTTGGGGTCAGGGCAGGGGCGCGCTGGTGTCAAGCTGGTTCAGTTGGTGTCTTTACCGAAAGCCTTATGAACAGACGCGTAAGATCGTCAAGAAGGCCAGCCCATTCGACGCTCACGGTTGCAGTGCGCGCAACAGCTACATAATCCCGACCCTTTTGGCCATGAAGGGGCAAGAGGGTCAACATGGCAGCGCGCAATCGGCGTCGCGCCCGGTTGCGCGCCACAGCATTGCCGACCTTCTTGGAGGCCGTTAGCCCATATCGCACGAGACCACGCTCAAGCGCCGCGCTATCGCCACTGGGGCGCGCCTGCAACAAGACAAATCGCCCAGTCGCCTTGTGGCCTTGGGCGACGTGAAGAAACTGGCGGCGCTGTGTCAGTCGATCGATGATGGGGTCATGATCTTTGGGCATCTGGGGGGCATCTGGGGGGCATCTGGGTCGACCCATTCGCCCTTACACGGTGCGGGCCGGATTTGGATTATGCACTCAGGCGCTTGCGACCCTTAGCACGACGGCGCGCCAAGACCAAGCGACCCCCCTTGGTCGCCATGCGTGAACGGAAACCGTGGCGACGAGCGCGAACGAGGCTTGAGGGTTGAAACGTGCGCTTCACGACAGGAACTCC
>JBEINE010000279.1:0-2380 GCA_040378245.1 Hyphomonadaceae bacterium
AGACGCGCTCTAAAATACCTCGACGCGCAACCTGGTTCTAAAAGAACCAGACGCGCTCTCGCTGCGCGTGGTCTGACAAAAACGTGCACACGAATTGTCTTGACCCATCATCAGACACTTGTCATCAAACCGCATATTGGTCGGCAGGAATAGAGGAGCCAGTCCCATGCGGTCAGTTATATTCTTCGCAGTGCTTATGAGCAGTTTGTCTATAGCCGCGATCACTTCCAGCCAAGCCAAGGACAACAAGGTCTATGCTAAGCCGCCACCCTCGGTCGGGGCTCACGATAGCAGGCTTAACGAAGCGGTTTCTGGCGCCTGGCGCACCGACAATGACAAAGCGCGCGATGAGTTCCGCCATCCCGCTGCCACTCTGGCATTTTGGGGCCTTAAGCCTAACATGACGATTGTCGAAATTCGTCCCGGTGGCGGCTATTGGACCGATATTTTGGCCCCTTACTTGGCGGCTGGTAAAGGTCAATTGATCGTGACCACTGGCGACCCTGATATGATGACGCCGACACAGCTTGCGAGCCGTGATCGGTTTTTGAAGCGCTATCAGGATAATGTAGGGCTTTATGGCACTTTGCAGACGGGCGTGTTTGCGGCTAACTCACCAAAGCCATTAGCGCCAGCTGGCAGCGTTGATATGATCCTGTCATCGCGGAACTTTCATGGCTTTGTGCTTCAGAACATCAAGGATTACGCGATCAAATCGATGTTTGACGCCCTTAAGCCCGGCGGCCTGGTTGCCATAGAACAGCATCGCGGCGATGCGCGTCGCCCACAAAACGCCACAACCGGCTATTTGCGCCAAGACTGGGTCATCAGCGAAATGCGAAAGGGCGGCTTTGAGTTTGTGGCCGCATCTGAGATCAATGCCAATCCAAAGGACACTAAGGACCATCCTTTTGGCGTTTGGACCTTGCCGCCGACATTGACGACCGCTCCCAATGGCCAAAAAGCAGATCCTAGTTTCGACTCTAGCAAATATAAGGCCATTGGTGAAAGCGACCGAATGACATTGTTGTTTCGCAAGCCTGCCTAAACCCATGCTGCAAGGCGAAAGCTCGGGGACAATCCTCGCTGGATCATAGCCGGGATACATTTGACGATGAGGTGTAGCCTCAGCGAAACGACTATTTGATCGTTACCCCGAGGCTTTTGGCTTTACTCAACATGACTTACGTTGCATTAATGACTGTTATGCTACTTGTCCAGAAATCAGCAGGTTTGCGAGTTTCTTAAGTCAGGTAACGTCGTTGGCGGGTCTGGAACGTCTTCATGTCTTGGTGGTTGATGACAACCCTCATATGAGGACGATTGTTGTTGCGATTTTGCGCGGCGCGGGGTTTGCTGAAGTTCTAGAAGCCAATGATGGAGCTGGGGCGTTTGAGGTGATGGGCGCCAACCGCGTCGATATAGTTATCGTCGACCTTAACATGTCGCCGATTGATGGCCTTGAATTCGTTCAAATGACGAGAAAGTCGCCTGACAGCCCAAATCCATATGTGCCAATTATCATGATGACCGGTCATACGGAGCGCAGCAAAGTCGTTGCAGCCCGTGACATTGGTATCAATGAGTTTGTTGCCAAGCCCATATCATCCAAAACCCTGTTGCAACGCATTATTGCGGTCATTGATCGACCGCGGTCTTTTGTGAAGGCCACAAGCTATCGCGGCCCATGTCGACGACGCGGTCGTACGACTGGTTTTAGTGGCCCGGGGCGGCGGCAGAGTGATGAATAAGGGCGTGCACATGATTGGCCCAGACGGGCTCAGCCAGGAGCAATTAGGATGTCATCGGAAGACATAGACCTCGAGAATGGCAGGATTGAGATTATGGAGCCCAATTTTGACCTGCAAAAGAGGTTAGGCAGAAGCGCCGGTCAAATCATGTCGCCCAGTGTTTTTGACAATGCACAAAAGGCTCTCCTAGCCGCAATTCCGCCCCTTGATGACGAGGTTGAACGCCTTTTGAGTGAACTTCAGCAGGCGGTGTTGAGGCGCGACGCTAATGCACGCGATGTCATTTGGAACAATGCCCATGAGATTAGGGGGTTAGCTGGAACCGCTGGGAAGATAAGTTTAGGGAAAGCAGCAGATTTGCTGTGCAGCTATCTCAATGGGTCGGATAAAGACTTTGAAGCGGATGCGGAAGTGCTGTCGACCATCGCTATTGTTGCTGTTCGGGCCGTGAAGGAAGGCGCTGACGAGGATTCGATGATCAAAGTGCTCCTGAGGGACGGTGAGCGAGCCGTCATTGTGCAGCGAGCCCGCGAAGGTCGTGGCCCCGCCGACTAAAGCCTTCGTTGCACGCGGGAAAGGAAATACCCTTTGTCCGCTGGGGTCTGTCCCGTCTCTTTTGACTCAAAAAA
>JBEINE010000008.1:0-31503 GCA_040378245.1 Hyphomonadaceae bacterium
AGAATTATGCGAGATTGAGCGTCATGCCTGCCCATCCGACGGCGCGTGCGGCGGGCAATTCACAGCCAATACGATGGCATGTGTTGCAGAGGCCATCGGCCTATCGCTGCCCTTATCATCGGCCTTGCCGGCCCCCTATTTGGAGCGGGATGAGTATGGCGTTGCATCGGGTAAGGCGGTTGTTGATCTGATTATCGCGGGCTTGCGCCCACGCGACATCTGCACGCGCGCGGCCTTTATCAACGCCGCCATCGTGGTCGCAGCGACGGGTGGATCCACCAATGCGGCCCTCCATCTTCCCGCTATGGCGCATGAGGCTGGTATTGAATTCACGTTGCGCGACGTCGCCGATGCCTTCAAACTGACGCCATGGATTGCCGATCTAAAGCCTGGTGGCGCTTATGTTGCCAAGGATATGGGCGAAGCGGGTGGTATGCCTATGGTCTTGCGCGCGCTTCTCGATGGCGGCCTCATTGACGGCAATTGCCTGACCGTTACTGGCAAGACCTTGGGCGAAAACATCGAAGAAGTGACGTGGGACCCAGACCAAAAGGTCATTCGCACCGTCAAAGCGCCAATCACTGAAAATGGCGGTGTTGTCGGCCTGTGGGGCAGCATGGCACCCGAAGGAGCGATGCTCAAAATTGCAGGCCTTGAAAAGCTGACTTTCAGCGGCCCTGCGCGCGTGTTTGATGGCGAGGATGCTTGTTTTGAAGCGGTCACCAAAGAGGAGTTTAAAGCGGGCGAAGTGCTTGTGATCCGCTATGAAGGCCCAAAGGGTGGCCCCGGCATGCGCGAAATGCTCTCGACTACCGCCGCCCTTTATGGACTTGGCCGCGGCGGCGATGTGGCTTTGATCACGGACGGTCGCTTTTCAGGTGCCACACGTGGCATGTGCATTGGCCACGTTGGACCAGAAGCCGCAGTTGGTGGCCCCATTGGCTTGGTTGAAAATGGCGACATTATCACAATTGACGCGCAAGCCGGCACCATTGAACTGGAAGTCTCCGAAGAGGTCTTGGCGGCGCGTCGAGCCGCGTGGAAGCCACGCAAGACCAACTATAATTCCGGCGCGATCGCCAAATATGCCAAGCTAGTCGGCCCCGCCTATCTGGGTGCGGTTACGCACGAGGGTGCGGCGGGCGAAAGCCATGTTTATGCCGATATTTGAGGGAAATGAATGGAGCGCGCGATGGTATCGCGCCACCAAACAAACAAGGCAGTATTGGAAGTGACGGTGCCCCATGACCAAATTCTGTTTTAGCCCAACCAAGCGCGATGCAATCGCGCGTTCCATTCACGGTGCGTATCTATTTGAGCCTCGCTCTGGTTTCAGCTATGATTGTTAGGAGGAGATACTGTCATGGCTCAGGCCCTTTTGCTCAAAGACGATGGTTACGACCGCTTGGCGATTAATGTCCATATGCTTGGCGCGATGGTGGCGGCTGGCACGATTGAGGACCCCGCGCGGGTAGAGCTTATTGAGGGAGAACTGGCTGTTTGCACCTTTGTTTCGCGCAACGAAGGAAGAGTGAAAGCAAAATTGCTACACCAGCTTGCCAATCAAGTACCTACAAGTTTTGAGGTGCTAGCGCGGGTATCAATCCGCCTTGATGACTATAACGAACCCATGCCTGATATTTGTATCGCCCGCGCTGGTGTCACAACAGACGTTTTGCATCCTAACGATTGTGTCATTGTCATCGAAGTCTCAGAAGCCACAGCCTGCAAAGATCGTCTTTTAAAAGCACCGCTTTATGCCCTTGCTGGCATCCCAGAACTGTGGATTGTGGACCTTTCTATGTCCGAGACAATTGTGCATCGCGGACCGACCAGCGCCGGTTGGAGCGACGTTGTCAGTGTGCCGTTTGGGCAGGAATTGGTGGCCGCTTTTGATGGGTCCGTTCGCGTCGTCGTTTGAGTGACCCAGCCCCCTGAATTAAGCCATTAGCGAGTTGGGGCGCCTGACTTGAAACTGGCTTAGCTCCCAAGCCAATTCTCGACCACCAACGTCTCAACCCGCTCAAATTCGCTCACAGTCCCGGTCACCAAAATACATGAGAGCATAAGGGCCTGCGCGGCGATGAGGAGATCATTAGCACTTATCTTTTGTCCTTTTTGTTCAAGCGCTGCACGCACTCTTCCAGAGACAAAGTCGGCTGGAGTTTGCAGTGGCAGGACGTTCATCGCACCTAAAACGGCGTCAACCTGTGCCGTAAGCCTTGGCGAACCCCGCTTTACCGCCCCAAAGCGCAATTTAGCAGCGACGATGACACTGGTAGCGACAGCGCTTTCTCCAATTTCGGCAATTTTCCCAGCCACTCGCCCCCTTGGGTCTTTGATCAAGTCAGACACGAAATTTGTATCCAGCAAACATAGAGGCATTAGAACTCAACCGCTTCGGGTGGCAGATCGTCAAATTCGGGTAGGCTTTCTGTTAGAGGCTCCAGCTCAGCTAAAACTTCCAATAGCGTCTTTTGCATGATGGGTTCTAGAATCAATGCGTTACCGTCTTTACGCAAAGTGGCGTGGCAGCCCTGCAGCTCAAATTCCTTGGGGATGCGCACAGCTTGATTGGAGCCATTACGAAAAAGGCTAACTCTCTTCGCGGCCGACATGATTGGCCGTTCGAGTGGCGCGCTGGCATAGGTCAAAGCCTATGTCGATGAAAATCCGATTCTTGAAAAGGAGCGCTTCTATCGGCACGGCTAGCTTTACCTAACTTAGCGATTAGCGGCTTTTACTCTCGCCCCCCAACAACTAAGGCATGTCAATTTGCCTCTATTTGACCAGCGCCGTCCCACGCCTTGCCAATTCATCAGCGCGCTCATTCATCGGGTCGCCATTATGACCGCGCACCCAGCGCCAATCCACCTTGTGGGATTGCGCGGCGAGATCAAGCCGTTGCCATAGATCGGCATTGATAACGGGCTTGCCGTCGGACTTCTTCCAGCCACGTTTTTTCCAGCCATGAATCCACTCGCTTATGCCCTTTTGAACATATTGGCTGTCTGTATAGAGCACGACAGGGCAGGGGCGGGTGAGGGATTCCAGCGCGACAATCGCCCCCATTAACTCCATCCGATTGTTTGTCGTCTGCGTCTCGCCGCCAAACAATTCTTTTTCCCGATCACCAAACGTCAGTATCGCGCCCCAGCCGCCGGGACCCGGGTTACCTGAGCAGGCGCCATCGGTGTGTATAATGACAGGGGTTTGGATCAGAGTATCGCTCATGATTGCCGTTTATGAGGCTTCTAAACAAACTGAAAGCCCTGATTGTCATGCCCATGAACTGAAGCGGTTCCACAAGCTAAGAGAACTGCGTTCCGGCACCGGCACCGCCCACTAATCGCTTGCAAAATCATATAAAGATATGTTTATATCTAAATGTGAGGATCTAACATGGACCACATCGTTGACGTCGTGCGCGCAATCGGAGAGCCAACGCGATTGCGGATTTTGGCCTTGCTCTCGCATGGGGAAATGGCGGCTGGTGAGATGTCGACAGTCCTTAACCAGAGCCAGCCGCGCGTCTCGCGCCACTTAAAGCTATTGGCCGAAGCCAATCTGATTGAGCGCCGTCCTGAAGGGGCATGGGTGTTTTTCCGCCTCAATGAAAAAGATAGCGCTGGCAAGATCGCGTTGGCCATTCTCTCTGAACTGCCAGCGCGCGACTTCATCATTGCACGCGATCTAGAACGGCTCGCCCAAGTTCAAGCCCACCGTGAACAACAAGCCCAAGCTTATTTTGAAGCTGCCGCTGAAGAATGGGAAACACTGCGCCGCTTGCACCAGCCTGACGAGGCCGTGGAGGCGGCTCTCAGTGACGCCATTGAGGCCAAGAGGTTTGAATTTCACATTGACCTCGGTTCTGGAACTGGGCGGATGCTAGAGGTTTTTGCGCCCTTTACCAATCGTGGCGAAGGCGTTGATTCCAGTCGCAAGATGTTGGCGCTCGCGCGTGCACGCTTTGACGGCGCGGGCGGTAAAACATTGTCGGTGCGTCAAGGCGATATTCTAGCCTTGCCCTATGAAGATCAATCAGCAGACTTAGTGACGATCCATCAGGTTCTACATTATCTGCAGGAGCCGCAATTGGCCATTGCAGAAGCATCGCGCGTGTTGGCAATTGGGGGCATGTTGTTGATTGCCGATTTTGCACCCCATAGTTTTGAAGAGCTAAGGGAAAAACATGCACATCGCCGATTGGGCTTTACGGATCAAGAAGTCTCCACCTGGTGCCAGCAGGCCGGCCTCAGCGTGATGGCTATCCGTCACATATCCCCTTTGTCGATCGAAGATGGGCTGACAGTAACGATATGGAAAGCCACTAAGATTGAGAACGCCCGCGCGACCAGTCTAAAGTCGAGGAGTGCCGCATGACCGGCCTGACCATTTCTTTTGAGTTTTTTCCACCAAAATCAGACGCTATGGAAGCCCGCTTGTGGGAAGCGATTGGCAAGCTTGAACCGCTGAATCCTGATTTCATTTCCGTGACTTATGGGGCGGGCGGCTCAACCCGACAACGCACCCATAAAACGGTCAAGCGTATCCTGGATGAAACGGGCCTTAAGCCTGCGGCTCATTTGACCTGTGTGGCGGCGTCCCGTGCGGAAGTCGATGACGTTTTGACGCAATATTGGGCATCGGGCGTGCGTCACATTGTGGCGCTGCGTGGCGATCCCTCGGCAGGTGTTGGCACCAGGTTTGAGGCCCATCCAGATGGTTATGTGAATGCAACCGATGTGACGGCGGCCGCGCGCCGGATTGGCGACTTTGAAGTCTCAGTAAGTTTTTATCCCGAGACTCATCCTGAAAGCCCGAACCTTCAACACGATCTTGACGTGCTGAAGGCGAAAATTGATGCAGGTGCGACGCGCGCGATCAGCCAGTTTTTCTGTGAGCCTGATGCCTATCTGCGGTTTCGTGATGCAGCGACCAAGGCGGGGATCAATATTCCCTTATTGCCCGGCATAATGGCTGTCGGGAATGTGGCGGGCTTTACCAAGATGGCTCTGTCCACGGGAACCAGCATTCCTGACTGGTTTGCGCAAACCTTCGCTGGCCTTGATGACACCCCGGAACTTCGTGACATGGTCGCGGCTGGTGTAGCCGCTGAATTGTGCTTGAACTTAAAATCCGAAGGCGTTGACCGCTTCCATTTTTACACGCTCAATCGTGCCGAACTGACGTTAGCCACGTGTCGACGCCTTGGCCTCATCGTCCCAGCGTCGCAGAAAGCTGCAGCATGACCCATTTCCCCAGTCGGGCTGGCCGTATCGCAAAACTGGAAGAAATCGCCCTTGAGCGTATTTTGATCCTAGACGGTGCTATGGGCACCATGATCCAGACCTATAATCTGGAGGAAGACGATTATCGTGGAGAACGTCTTGCCGCGCACAGCCACCCACTAAAAGGCAATAATGATCTTCTAGTCATCACAAAGCCTGAAGTGATTTTAGCGATACATGAGGGCTTCTTGGCGGCCGGGGCCGATATGATCTCGACCAATAGCTTCAACGCGACGTCCATCAGTCAGGCTGACTATGGGTTGGAGCCATTGGTTTACGAGCTAAACGTTGCGGCGGCACGTCTCGCCCGGCAAGCCTGCCTAAAGTTTGAAACCCCAGACGCGCCCAAAATTGTGGTCGGAACGCTGGGGCCAACCAACAAGACCCTATCTCTATCGCCAGACGTCAATGACCCAAGCTTTCGGGCGGCTTCCTTTGACGAGATGATGATTGCGTACACTGAGCAGGCTAAGGGCTTGCTCGATGGTGGCGTCGATATTCTGCTCGTGGAAACAATTTTTGACACCTTGGTTGCCAAAGCGGCGCTCTATGCGATCGATGAGCTCTTGGAGGTGCGTGGCGAACGCGTCCCGATCATGATCTCAGGCACCATTACCGATCGATCTGGCCGCACGCTGTCTGGCCAGACGGTTGAAGGCTTCTGGAACGCCGTGCGGCATTTAAAGCCATGGTCCATTGGCCTCAATTGCGCACTTGGCCCTAAGGATATGCGGCCTTTCCTGGCCGAATTATCGCGCGTCGCGTCCTGCTACGTGTCGGCTTATCCCAACGCCGGTCTCCCCAATGCCTTTGGCGGCTATGATGAGACCCCCGACGATATGTGTCATGTGATGGGGCCATGGGCGAGCGAAGGCATGGTCAATATTTTGGGCGGGTGTTGCGGTACCACGCCGGATCATATCCAACATATCGCGCATGCGGCCAGCCACGGCAAACCACGCATTGCGCCCGAGATTCCAGTCGCATTGCGCTTATCAGGGCTTGAGCCGTTTACGGCCGCGGC
This sequence comes from Hyphomonadaceae bacterium, assembly GCA_040378245.1. GTDB lineage: Bacteria > Pseudomonadota > Alphaproteobacteria > Caulobacterales > Aquidulcibacteraceae > Aquidulcibacter. The sequence goes on from JBEINE010000008.1 coordinate 6,316, forward strand.
GTGACAAGTGGGTAGAAAAATGGATGGCTCCAAGCACGCCTCAACCGTGACCAAAGCGGAATTGAATGTTATTGCGGGAACCAGCTAAGCAGGAGATGCAAATGGCAGTACTAACCATCCATGCCGAAGAAGCGATCAATTTGGTTGCCGCACTAGCCAAAAAGACTGGCAAGACAACTGACGCGGTATTGATCGAAGCCCTACAACATCAACTTGCGACCGGGCATATTGATTCCGATGGTCCAATTGGTGAGGAGTACCGCTCTAGTGACCCTCTTGATGTTCGGCTGGCTCGAGTTGCGCAAGCCCAGCTTCATTTCTCCCAACTCCCAATTCCAGACGGTATGAGTATGGATGACTGGATGTATGACGATTACGGTCTGCCTCGATGATAGCTGTTGATACCTCCGCAACTATGGCGATAATTCTGAACGAGCAGGATGACTATGCCTACCTTGATATCATTACAAAAAATCGTTGTTGCATTTGTACCCCAGTGCTGATGGAGCTTCACATTGTAGTAGCGCGCTGGAAGCCTGACGGCGGTGACGCTTTTGCGGCTGCAATGGTACGAGATCTGGCCATTGAGGTTGCGCCTTTCACGCTAGGTGATTTGATTTGCGGGCGCGATGCGATGGTGCGCTATGGCAAAGGTCGCGGCCATCCTGCACAACTCAATTATGGTGATTGCATGTCATACGGTTTTGCCAAAGCTCGCGCCTTTCCGCTTCTCTTCAAAGGCGGTGATTTCAACCGAACTGACATCGTGCCAGCCTACCGCTTTAGCGGATGATTGGCTTAGCGTGCGTCCGTTCGGTACCTTTTTAGAAAGCCCCACCATGACCTCCCCCAATCCCTTCGCTAATTTCGTCATTGTCGGTGAGCGTACAAATGTTACCGGCTCAGCGAAGTTTCGCAAACTGATTGAAAATGACGATTATAGCGGCGCGCTCGCGGTGGCACTCCAGCAGGTGGAGAGCGGGGCCAATGTGCTGGATATCAATATGGATGCAGCCTTGATTGATGGGGTCAAAGCCATGACGACTTTCCTCAATCTCATTTCGGTTGAGCCCGATATCGCGCGCGTGCCTTTGATGATCGACAGCTCTAAGTGGGAGATTATAGAGGCGGGTCTGAAATGCACGCAGGGCAAGCCGATCGTCAATTCCATCTCCATGAAGGAAGGTGAGGCGCAATTTTTGGCGCAAGCCAAGAAAGTCCGCCGTTATGGCGCGGCCACGGTTGTGATGGCCTTTGATGAGCAGGGTCAAGCCGACACACTTGAACGCAAGGTTGAGATTTGTACGCGTGCTTACAATCTCTTACGCGATAAACTTGATTTTCCACCTGAAGATATCATCTTCGATCCCAATATTTTCGCCGTTGCGACCGGCATTGAAGAACATAATGATTATGGTGTCGCTTTCATTGAGGCGACGCGCATCATCCGCGAAACCCTGCCCCATGCCCATGTCTCGGGCGGGGTCTCAAACGTCTCATTTTCATTTCGAGGTAATGAGCCAGTCCGCGAAGCGATGCATGCTGTGTTCCTATACCATGCGATCAAAGCTGGGATGGATATGGGGATCGTCAATGCCGGGCAACTCGCTGTCTATGATTCCATAGACCCAGAGCTGCGCGAGCGGTGCGAAGATGTAATTCTCAACCGCCGTGCTGATTCCACCGATCGCTTGCTGGAGGCGGCTGAAGCCTATCGCGGGCAGGGGGGGCAAAAGGCGGCTGAGCGTGATTTGTCGTGGCGTGAGAAACCGGTCCGCGAGCGCTTGGCCCATGCTATGGTCCAAGGTATCACTGAATTTATCATTGCGGATACCGAAGAAGCTCGAAGCGACGCAGAGCGCCCGCTCCATGTTATTGAAGGGCCGTTGATGGACGGCATGAATATTGTTGGCGACCTGTTTGGATCGGGCAAAATGTTTTTGCCCCAAGTTGTGAAGTCAGCACGGGTGATGAAACAGGCCGTTGCACATTTGTTACCCTTTATGGAGGCTGAAAAGCTCGCTTTGGGTAGGCAGGACAAGGCTGCGGGCAAAGTTCTGATGGCAACCGTCAAAGGCGACGTTCATGATATTGGCAAAAATATTGTCGGCGTTGTTTTGCAATGTAATGGATTTGATGTCCTTGATCTGGGCGTTATGGTCAGTTGCGAGAAGATCCTCGAGGCCGCCCGCGCGCATAAATGCGATATCATTGGCCTATCTGGTTTGATCACGCCATCGCTTGATGAAATGTCGTGGGTTGCCAGCGAAATGGAGCGGCAAGGCTTTGGCGATATGCCTTTGCTCATTGGTGGCGCCACGACCTCGCGCACCCATACGGCCGTCAAAATCGCGCCCAATTACAAGGGCCCGGTGCTTTATGTCACGGACGCTAGCCGGGCAGTTCCTGTTGTGCAAAAGCTACTCGGTGAGGATCGCCAAGCGCTCATTGACGAGACTCGCAGCGATCAAGAGCGCGCGCGCTTGGCCCATTTTTCTGGCCAAGACAAACGACCCCGGGCCACATTGGAGGCGGCTCGGGCAAATGCCGCGCAACTGAACTTCACGACTTATGCCCCACCGGAACCGTCCTTCCTCGGTACGCGCGTGTTTGAGGATTATCCCCTAGCGGATCTTGTGCCGGTCATTGATTGGACACCTTTCTTTGCGACTTGGGAATTACATGGCAAGTTTCCGGCCATTCTCGACGATGAGATTGTCGGCGAGGCGGCAAGGCCTCTCTACGCCGACGCGCGCGAGATGCTGGACAAAATCGTCGCTGAAAAATGGGTGACGGCCAAGGGCGTGATTGGCTTTTGGCCCGCCAACCGCGACGGTGATGATATTAGCGTATGGAGCGACGAGACCCGCACGCTTAAAGCCACGACATTCCACACCTTGCGCCAGCAAATGCTCAAAGGGCCTGAGCAGGCCAATATGGCGCTGGCTGACTTTGTTGCGCCATTGGGTACGCGCGATTGGATCGGCGGCTTTGCCGTTACCGCAGGGCATGGAGAGCGCGAGCGGACGCAGGCCTTCAAAGATGCCAATGACGACTATAGCGCCATCCTGTTTCAGGCGCTCTGCGACCGGCTAGCAGAGGCCTTTGCCGAGCGGATGCATGAATTGGTGCGCAAGGAATATTGGGGCTTTGCACCCAATGAACAATGGCCTGTTGAGGATTTGCTGAGTGAAAAATATCGCGGCATTCGCCCGGCGCCCGGCTATCCTGCCCAACCTGATCACACCGAAAAACGTCAATTGTTCAGAATATTGGATGCTGAATCTACTGTTGGTATGCAACTAACTGAAAGCCTCGCTATGCTGCCAGGTTCTTCCGTCTCGGGCCTCTATTTCAGCCATCCAGAAGCAGAATATTTCGGCGTCGGCCGCATCGACCGCGATCAAGTGGCCGATTATGCCGCCCGCAAGCAGATGGACTTGCGCGAAGCCGAACGCTGGCTCGCGCCCATCTTGGCCTATGATCCGATGGTGGCGGCAAAGGTGGAATTGGTCGCGGCTTAAGGAATGAATGGTCGGCGCGATTGCATCGCCCACATGAGCACACAAGCGCGATGCAATCGCGTGGTCCACTCAGTTCGTGGCGCGCCACGCCCTTACCAGCGCAAAGAACCCCTCCGGCGGCACGGTTTCGGGTCTGGCGGTAGGGTCGATCCCAGCCAAAGCTAATAGCGCTTCTGCGTCACCCAAGCCGCGCAGGCTGGCGCGCAGCATTTTGCGGCGTTGGCTGAAGGCGTGGGCGGTGATGTGTTCTAGCCCTGCGAGGTCAGTGAACGGGTCTGATCGGTCCTCAATCAAGACAATGGCGCTTTCTACACGCGGCGGGGGGGTAAAGGCCATGCGGGGCACGCCCATAGCGATGCGGGCGTTGGCGCGCGCCGCTGTCAGGACAGCTAAGCGGCCGTAGTGGGGGCTGCCCGGACGGGCCACAATACGCTCCGCCACCTCTTCCTGAAACATCAGGCACATAGGCCCGCGCCACGCACCAGACTTCAGCCACTTCACCAATAAGGGCGTGCCAACATTATAGGGTAGGTTTGAAACAATGCGAGCAGGGCCTGCGCACCCATGCTCGGCTAGAATGGCCGCTTCATCCACGCCAAGAGCGTCGGCTTCCAGCACGGTGAGCCTTCCAGCGTGGTCCGCAAAAAAATCCTTTAAATGAGCAACAAAACGCGCATCTTTCTCAATCACTATGACCTTGGCCGCTGGGCTTTCCAGAAGCGCTTGAGTGAGCCCGCCGGGGCCAGGCCCGATTTCCAGTACAGTTTCACCTTCGTGAATCTGAGCGGTGCGGGCGATTTTGGCGGTTAGATTGAGATCAAGAAGAAAATGTTGCCCGAGGCTTTTGCGCGCAAACAATCCACCATCATCCAAGGCTTGGCGCAAATCACGGCTCATATGAGCGCCCTTTGCCGCCCCAAAGTTTCAGCCAGCTTGATGGCCGCAATCATGCTTTCGGGATTGGCTATGCCTTTGCCCGCGATATCAAAGCCTGTGCCGTGATCGGGCGAGGTACGAATGATGGGAAGGCCCAATGTAATATTGACGCCACCCCAAAAATCGATCGCTTTTAAGGGTATGAGGGCTTGATCATGATACATGCAGATAACGGCATCAGATTGAGCCCGCGCTTGGGCGTGGAATAGACTGTCGGCTGGATGAGGGCCTGTGGCGTCAATCCCCAAAGCCCGAAGCGCCGCGATAGCAGGGGCAATGATGCGCGCCTCCTCATCGCCAAAGGCGCCACCTTCGCCAGCATGGGGGTTGAGCGCTGCGATGGCCAGCCTTGGATTCACTATCTGGAAGTCACGACGTAGCGCTTCATCAGTGGTGCGAGCTGCACTTACGATACCGGCGATGGTCAAGCGGTGAGGCACCTCACTTAAGGCGCAGTGAATGGTAACAGGTACAACGCGCAAGCCCTCCACCGCCAACATCATGATCGGGCCCCGTGTGCCGCTATAGGGCGTGGTGGCCAAAAGCGCACCGAGATATTCGGTATGTCCGGGATGAGAAAACCCCGCCGCCATCACTATCGATTTAGCAATGGGAGCCGTCACTAAGGCTAGAGCCTCGTCTTTTCGAACAAGGGCCACGCCTTGCTCAATCGAATTCAGGATGGAGGTGGCATATTCCGAGTTTGGTTGGCCAGCGACGGCACCTCGGGCTGAAAAGCCTCGCAGTACCGGAAGTGCGTCTTTGAAAACGCGCGCAGCCTGCGATACGTCGGCAATCTCAATACACGGCACGCCCGCGTACAGTGCCATATCACCCAAAGCCACAAATACAGGACCACACTCACGCAGTGCCTGCCACGCCTTTGCCGTCACTTCGGGCCCAATGCCACAGGGATCGCCCATGGAAACGACGATTGGTAGCTGTTCGGTCACACTATTGGGGTGTGACAATGGCGGCCTCTCGGCGAATATCCCGCAGATAACGGCGCGCGATCAAGGCCAGTTCCTGATCATAGAGACGGTCCTCAAGCTGTGCGGCTGTGGGAATATCGTCGCCAGTGGTTTCCTTATCGCACAAAATGAGGACGTGAACGCCGGTCTCAGACCGGAACACGGGGCTGGCTTGAGTGCGTGCCAACGATAAGGCTTGGGTTTTGAAGGGCTCGCTCAAGTCACTATCATCAACCTCGCCCAAATCGATGGCATCGACACCGGCGCGTTGAGCGGCCCGCGATACGCCGTCACAGCCATTACGCAAAGCATCACGAGACTGGCGGAGCGATTGCTCGGCACGTTGCCAAGCCGTTTCTGGAGCGCCGGCTGCGACTTTGGCCGACATTTCCTTGAGTTTGAGTTTTGATTTTGGCGGCGTGGGCGCACGCTTCTCGCGCACGGCCACAATCATTACCCCGCCCTTCACGACGATGGGATCGCTGATCGTTCCAGGGCTCATCGCTTCAGCGACGGGAATGACTTCTGGACGAAGCTCTCCAGAGGTAATCCAGCCCATATCCCCGCCTGTCGATGCGGAAGGCGCAAAGGAGAATTGTTGTGCGATGATCGGAAAAGAGGCGCCAGCGCGTAACTGTTGAACTAAAGTTTTTGCCCCCTCGAGGGTTTGGCTAGAGGCCGCCTCATTCTCATCTTCAAGATAGATCTCAGACATTAACAGTTGAGGTTTGTTTGTATTGGCTAAAATCCGATTAAGTGCTGCGCGTACCTGATCGCGATTGACCCGAACGCGCGGCCCAAAGCGCCCGCTAACCAAGCGCTGCCACATGACCTCAGCGCGGGTCTTGTCTCGGTAGCTTTGCGCCGACACACCGATATTTCGCAAGTCGTCGAAAAATGCCTGCAGAGTGGCCCCATTCTGACGGGCTTGATTGGTCAAGATACGATCAACTTCGCCGTCGCTCATAGTGACTTTGAACTTGCCCGAGGCTTCCTGGATTTGCAGCCGCTCGTCAATCAAGGCGTTCAAAGCAGCCGCACTGGCGCGTTGGACTAATTCCTCGGTGATTTGGGTTGCCCCTGAAGTGGCCAGCAAGAATTGTGTTCGTTGGCGCACATCCAAACGCGTGATCGGTTGATCATTGACAATAGCTGCAACCCCTTCGGTCATTGGCCGCTGTTGTGCCAGCAGCACGCGCGGCGAAGCTGAAACGGCAAATATGACGCCCATTAGCCCCACAAGCGTGCATACACGCGCGAGACTGCCGATCGTTTTCTCACTCATCTACCAACTCCACACGTCACTGGTCGCCCATGTTTCTGGTTGCTTAGCGCAATTGGTTGAAAACACCAAAGACGCTTACCATCTATTTGTCAGATTGACCCGAATTTTGTTTAAGTTTGGGCAAAACGCTCCGTCCTGTGCGCAACACCTTCTTCAATCAAATGGCGCATCCGACAACACGCCCAAGGTTCGAAAAGCGATTTGGAAACGGATGGAATTGCTTGGTTCCAAGAAGCGGCTCCGCGTTCCCAATCTTTCAACAAAGAAACGAAAATCAGTACAGTCGTCACCATAAATGATACCATAGGCCTCATACAACGTCGCTTTGTCGGTCAGATTACGATTAACCGATGCAAATGCCTTTAGATTCTTAGTCAGCGTGAAACGAGTTGTCGCCTGTACTTCTGAATTGGTGCGACCAGGTCCTGCAGTTTTCGAAGCAAAATCATGGTATCGCACATCAGTCTCGGTCCGCCATAGTTTCAGCCGTGCCGTGGCTTCAGAGTGCACCAGCGCACCACTTTCACCATCAAACCGCGCCCGCCCGCCAATGGAGACGACATTGCGATAATTTAGATCAAACTCACTGACCCAATCTGAGGACTGTCGGTCCAAATTACTGGCTCGGCTAAATGTAGCATCTCGCTTGTTGTTAAATCGCCGACCTAGAAACAAAGTTGCGCGTGTTGCATCGTTGGGTAAGTCGAGCCCGGCACTGACCCCGACACTGACCCGACTGCCACCATCCCATTGGTCATTACCTGGGGCACTTGTTGACCGAAACAAGCTGGTTGAATCCATTTCAAAACCAACACCATCTTCAATGCGGACGCGGTCTTGTTCGGTAGCATCGCTTGCCAGTGTCGCGTTGATTTTGGGTTCTAACGTCAAGGTCAAACGCGCGCCGGGCCTGACCAATGGATAACTGGCTTGTAATGAAACCAGTCCCACTGTTCGGGCAAATGAATCGGCCTGAACAGGCGTAAACCCTTTTATATTGCTTCGTGTTTGAGCGCTGTAATCAAAATAATCTGTGCGCGCATAGGCAGAGGGCTCAATAACGATGCCGCCGGGCAAAATTGTCGATCCGCGCCAATGTGCGCCAAGGCTGGCGCGTAAGGAATCTAGCCGGCCCTGCGATCGCTGCAGTGCGACACCTGAGCCTGTAATGTCTAAACGGCCTCGCATCGGTCCCCAATTAAGATGATAATTGACCTCAACCAATGGTGCGACTCTTGGGACATTTTTCCGCCGGCTATTGGGATCACCGGGTGCACCGATCAAGTCTTGAAAGCTCGCGGCAAGACTGCGCGCATAAAACCGCTCACCTTGGCCCTGAACAAAGACTTCAGAAATCAAGCGTGAAGTTTGGGGTCGAATGAGGCCGCGTGGCTGACCGTCTGTGGCTATACGATATCGAAAAAGATAGAGGTCGTCACTGGCGGTTTCAGCGCCAAATCCCCAGTTCCAAGTCTCATTGAGATTAAACCTAGCACGCGCGAATAAGTGGCTGCGCCATTCCAGATCGCCAAACTTTTTGCCCCTGGCCGCAAAGAATTTTTCCCGGGTTACCGAGCCGCTGAGTAACATGTCGCCAGAAAAGAACCTCCGGCGATACTGAGCCTGTAGAAGTGGGTTCACATATTGGCTGATCAATGGCTTAACAATTATATCTGACGATGCATCGATAATCTGAAGATAGGGCTGCTCCCAAAACCAGCCGAACCGCGAGGACCTTCCCGGGGTAGGTTGTAAAAACCCAGACCTGCGACCGACGCTAGGGTCGCCATGTTGGAAATAGGGCAAATAAAGAACGGGAACGCCTTTCACTTCAAAGACGACATCGTTGTAATTGATCGTTTCGTTGACTTGGTCTTGGTTGGCGCGACGGGCCCGCATGACCCAAGTCGGCTTAGTTTTGCCATCCTTACACAACTGGCAGGCTGTATAAATGACATTAGACATAAGGTTGCCGACCCGCTCACGCCGCACGGCTGCGGTTGCGGCCAGAACCGCCCCGTCGCTCAGGCGGGCCGAAAAATTTTCCGCAACGCCAGTTGCGAGTTCATCGTCAAGCGTTAATTGGTCAGCAAATTGGGTTGAACCGTCGGCGTTCAAAACGACAACATTGCCAATAGCATTCACCAAGCCCGTGCGCTGATTATAGATGACTTTATCGGCCCGCAAAGTCCGACCTTGAGCGCGAGATGTCACATTACCTGTTGCAATAATGACGCCCTCTGTATCGCCCTGCTCAATTGTATCTGCTTCCAGCAAAGTCGCTTGCTCGGGCGCTGGTACCGATGGCGCTGCAATCGTGCCCATGTTTTGGGCCAAACCCAAGCTTGGAAAACCCAAAAGCCCTAAAGCCACGACCGTTGTGGCGATTGGGCGACTTAAAGGTGGAACCAAGAAATCTAATAGGGGCATAGGTGAAAATTGCATGGAGAGGGTGTTTATACCGCGTCGCTTTGTGCGTCTATGACGAGCCATTAGCCATCCTCTCGAAATGAGACTGTCGCCATTGAGATGAATAGTGCTGCTAGGGGTGGTGACCAAGCGGCCACCCAAGCTGGCGCTAGGCCGCCCGTGGCGAGCGCTCCCGACAAGTCATTGATAAAATAAATCCCTAATCCGGCGACAATAGCCGCACCCGCCATGATGGCCTGCCGACCCGATCGATTTGTACTCAATGACAGAACGGCGGCGATCATGGCCATCGACAACAAAGTGATAGGCAGAGCCAGCTTGCGGTGGAATTGCAGCCAAAAACGCTGAGGCGAGCCCCCCGAAAGCGACGCTAAGCGCGCGGCCGCCGGTAATGCCCAAACAGGGATTGCTTTGGCATCATTCTCTGAGTCTGTTGGGTCACCATTTATCGCCAAGGGATTTAAGGGAAAGATGCTCTGGGGGTGAAAAATCGGTGCGAGGCCCACACGGCTTTCAACAACGTCGGTAAGGATCCAAGCCGTATCAGTACGCTGCGCGGTTTTGGCGTCGAAACGAGCAACAAAGGTCGTATCGGATGTGGCAAAGTTATAGAGCGTTACCCCTTGATAGCGACCACCCTCACGGCTGAGATAATTGATGGTGTAAAACTGGAGCGGGCCTCGATCACGCGTCCAAATGGTGCGGCTGGTTCCTGCCGCATTATTGATCGGGACATTCTGGGTTAAGGCTTTTTGCTCAGACTGATATTGCGCATTCAGTCGACTGGCACCGGGGCCCAAAATCAGCGCGGTAAAAATACCTAAGACAAGGGCTAGCGCTACAACCGGACTCAAAAATCGCCATGTTGATACACCAGACGCCCGCATAGCCACCACTTGCGAACTCCGCGACAGCCGCATGAACGTGACAATGGAACCAACGAGGACCGCGAAAGGAACAGATTGCTCAAGAATGGCCGGGGTACGCATCAGTGTAAACCGAAATGCTGTAATGGTTCCCGCGCCGACTATGCCAGCGACATTGCGCAATTGCTCCACAATATCGACCATAACAATCGCCAAGCACAAAGCGCCGGCGGCGACCAGAACACCTAGGAAAGTTTGCCAGAAAATATAGCGATCAAGGCGGCCAAACATCGTCATTTCACCGACATTATGCGACGTGGTTCAGGGGATGCACCAAGGGATGCGTGAATTTTGGGTCGCATTTTGAGTGTCGCGAAAAAGGCCACACCCAGAGGGATCAGATACAAAAACACCCCCAATACGGGCTGGCTCGCCGCTGCGGGAAGAATGCTGGAAAACGCTAAAAGCATGATGATCAGGCCCGCCGATGCCCAGCCTACACGCCTAGAATAGCCTTGACGGGAATAAGCGCCGCCAAGGACGGCCGCTATCGCCAGCGCCACCGCAGCCAAGGATAACAACGGGGATGCCAAACGGCGGTTGGCCTCGGCATAGAGGTCACCGACATGAGCTTGATCCCAATAATAAGTCATATCTGGGGAGACTAGCTCTGCAAAAAATCGATCCGAAGGTTTGTAGAATAATTCCTGATCGGGTTCAGCAAAGCTTTTCAATTCAAAAATGTATGTCGAAAAGCCAATGATGTCCAAATCACCGCTGGGTAATCTGCGTTGAATTGAGCCGTTTTGCAAAACGATGACTGGGCCTGTATCGAGCTTGGAGATAACGCCGGTCTGAGCTACAAATACCACTGGGGTATTGCGCGACTTCGTGTCCGAGATCATCATCCCCGTCATCACACCGGACCGATCCAGCTTCTGAGCATAAATCATCAGCCCGTCATTGGTCGATCGAAACTCACCTTCGCGTACCAAAATGCTTGCAAAATCAGAGCGAATAGCAAATAGGCGCTCACGCATCTCGCGCTGAGCTAGAGGCTGAACAAATAGGTTAATCGCGAGGGCCGCCAGCGTCGCAACGATAGCAAGCCGAAATGCCGGCTCGGCCACCCGCCACTGGCTCCAACCACTTGCATAGGCAATAATGATCTCATTGTCCTGATGCATGCGCGTATAGGTTGATGCGGTTGCCGCAAAAAGGCCAACAGGAACAATCACCGACATAATTTGGGGAACAGCCAACAATGAAATACCCAGAAATGTTCCCGCACTTTGTCCGCGCTCAAAAAGCAAATCTAATTGCGACAAACTCTGGCTGAGCAGAGCCACCAGAGTCAGGCCGACCATGATGATGAAGAAAATCGGCAGAAGCTGCAGGAGGTAGTAAGTCTGGAGTTTGTTCATAATTGGGTCGATGACCTAGCAAGACGACAGGGTTAAGCAGTAGACTCTCCCTATGCCAAGCGCACCTAACACTGTATCGCGCAATTTAGAAGCCGTCATACGTCTGTTATGTCCGATGAACGCCTCTGACGGCAGATAATTTTTAGCCCTAAGGAGGCCCAATTCGTGCAAATTCAGTTTCAACCTTTCAGCGAAGCCAAGGCCATCATTGCCTTTGTCGGACAGTCTCAAGGCAAAGCCGCGCTGTCTCCCCCGGCGACGGCACTTGATGCGCGTTTGGCGGGTCAACTCACTAAATCAATCGCAGCGGCGCGCTTTAATGGTGCAACGGGCAAAATCCTGACGGTCCATGCGCCCAGCGACGCTGTCGATAGTGTGGTTCTTGTCGGCATTGGCGATATCGCTAAAGTGGATGGCGCAGCGATTGAGCGGGGGACCGCGGCTGGCGTGAAGGCGCTTTTGACGTCGGGCATAACACACGCAGGGATTGCGCTGAATGGCTGGGACGCCATCGCAACCGCTGAACATGCAGCGCGGGCCGGCTTTGGTGCGCTTTTGGCAAGCTACAGATTTGATACTTACCGCACACAACTCAAAGCGGATCAAAAGCCAAGCCTAACAACAGTGACCGTAGATGTGGTTGAGGGTGCGCCAGCCTTTGCCGCCTATCAAGCCGTTGGAGATGGTGTGGCCTTAGCGCGTAATCTCGTTCATGAGCCGGCCAATGTGCTTTATCCAGAAGAATTCGCGCGCCGCTTACAGGCGCTAACGGCCTTGGGTGTCCAAGTTGAGGTGCTGGGCGAAGCGCAAATGGCCGCTTTGGGGATGCATTCACTTCTTGGGGTCGGTTTAGGGTCAAGTAAGGAGAGCCAACTCGTTGTGATGAGGTGGAATGGCGGGGGCACAGAGCCACCATTGGCTTTGGTCGGCAAGGGAGTATGCTTTGATACGGGCGGCATATCGATCAAGCCTTCGGGCGGCATGGAAGAGATGAAGGGCGATATGGGAGGTGCTGCTGCGGTCGCTGGCACCATGCATGCCATTGCAGCGCGCAAAGCGAAGGCCAATGTGGTTGGGGTCGTGGGCTTAGTCGAGAATATGCCAGACGGTTTGGCGCAAAGACCCGGCGATATCGTCACCTCCATGAGCGGTTTGACGATTGAAGTCCTCAACACCGACGCTGAAGGGCGCTTAGTGTTGTGTGACGCCATGACTTACGTTCAGGAAAAGCATAAGCCCAAAACCATGATCGATCTGGCCACATTAACAGGCGCGATCATCACGTCCTTAGGCCATGAGCACGCAGGGCTATTCTCCAATTCCGACACCCTAGCCGCGAAAATCACAGCCGCCGGTATCGCTTCAGAAGAGCCGGTTTGGCGCTTTCCGATGAATGCGGCCTATAACAAGCTGATGGATAGCCCGATTGCAGACATGAAGAATGTCCAACGCTCAGGTGGCGGGGGTGCAGGAGCTGGATCGATTACCGCGGCGCAATTTCTCGGGCGGTTTGTGGAAGAGGGGGTCGAATGGGCCCATCTCGATATCGCAGGCACCGCTTGGAAGCCCAGCAATGACGACCCGCGTGAACCGTCTTGGGGCACAGGTTACGGGGTTCGTTTGCTCAATCGACTAATTGCTGACGCCTTTGAAAGCTGAGCTGTGCCGTGCAGGGCCGTGAGATCTGGTTTTATCATTTAGAACGATCAAGCGTTGAAGACGCGCTGCCCCCCTTGCTTGAAAAATGCGTAGAGCGGGGGTGGCGCGCCATAATTAGGTCTAAGATTGCGGCCAATCTGGACGCTATCGATAGCCGTCTATGGACATATAAGCCCAATGCTTGGTTACCTCATGGCAAGCTCAGCGGACAAGATGATGAGGATGATCAACAGCCCATTCTCTTGGTGCCAGAGGCCTTAGACAAATCAGGATCGCAACTCAGTGCGCAGGCCTTGTTTTTGCTGGACGGGGCGGACTGGGTGGGCGTAAACCAAGTGGAACGCATCTTCGTGATCTTTGATGGGCGTGATCAGGATGCTGTAGCTCACGCGCGCAATGATTGGCGTCGTGCTAAAGACATTGGGCTGGTGCCAGCTTACTGGCGACAAAGCGAGGATGGAAAATGGGCGCGCACTTGATTGTCTCCCTGATTGTATTGACGAGTGTTCCACCACCCAAAGAGATGGCCACGCCGATGCCAGCAGAGCAGGCCGCCGCTAGCGCGAAAACAAAAAATAACCCAATGGCGTGCGATGACCGCCCTTTCCAATATCTTGTAGGCCGCACGATCAGCGATCTTTTGACCACGCGCCTGCCGCCCAACACCCGCATTTACCGCGTTGACGACCCTCAAACACAACCTGTCACCAAAGGCAGGCTCTCTGTTGAGCTCAGTCGAAATACACGGGTGCGACGCGTTTATTGCTCTTGAGACTTTCCTATCAAGACTATGGCTGCTAAACGCCGCGCCACCCAATCATTTGCAAGCCTTATGATTGCGCGCTGACACCCGGCGTGTTGAACCCATTTTTCAGGAGGCCAGCATGGCACTCGAGCGAACTTTTTCTATCCTCAAACCAGACGCAACGACCCGCAATCTGACAGGTGCCGTCAATGCCATGATTGAAGGCGCCGGCTTACGTATCATCGCCCAAAAGCGGATCCATATGACCCGCGCTCAGGCTGAAACCTTTTATGGTGTCCATGCGGCCCGCCCATTTTTCGGCGAATTGGTCGACTTTATGACTTCTGCCCCCGTTGTTGTGCAGGTTTTGGAAGGCGAAAACGCGATTGCCGCATATCGTCAAGTTATGGGGGCGACCAATCCGGCCAATGCCGAAGAGGGCACAATCCGGAAAGCGCACGCCTTGTCAGTCGGTGAAAACACCGTTCATGGCTCTGACGCCGCTGAAACCGCAGCCATCGAAATTGCCCAATTCTTTTCGGGCAATGAGATTGTTGGCTAGACACTTTAATGGCGGTCTAATTGGCCGCCATTTTTTCGAGTTGCTGTCAGGGTCCCTTCATCGCCTGAGGCTCGGGAGCAGCCGCAGCACCGCTCGAAGCCAAGGCACTTGGCGCAATCTCAACATTGAAAAAGGTCGGGGGCCTTGTGCCCCTCTGCAGGTCCTTGGCAATTTCCAAAGGCGCAGAGCCGCCTGCTAAACGCGCCCGGTACACTTGAATGTTTTCCATAACGCGCTGCACATAATTGCGGGTTTCGGAGAATGGGATTTTCTCAACCCAGTCAATCGCCGTCTCCAAATCCGTCTCGCGCATATCGCCATAAGTTTGAACCCACTGACGTGGTCGCCCCGGCCCAGCATTATAGGCTGCTGCTGCCATAATGTAGGATCCATAGAAATTATTCACCAAATCATACAGATGCGCTGATCCTAAAGTCACATTATGCGACGGACGCGAGATCAGCCAACTTGTATCATGGGATAGGTCCATGCGACGGGCTTGGGTTTGCGCGGTCGCAGGCAGAAACTGCATAAGCCCGCGCGCATTGGCCGACGATATGGCCCTTGTATTAAACTCACTTTCCTGACGCGTGATCGCCAAAGTATAGGCGTCTTCAATCTGGCCATAGCCGACGATGCGGGGAATGGGCATCAGCGGGAAAGCCGCTTCGGTCGCCAGCACGCCCCGGTTCAGGCCGGACTTTGCGACCCTAATCGCCGTTGAGGGCTCATCCTTGGCGCGCGCATATTCAGACAGCGCCTGATGCTCACCTTCTGTGGTCAATTCATCATCGAGCGCCAAAGCAAATTGGGCAAAAAACTGATCCTCACCAATCTCACTCAGGAGAGCAATCACAGCCATTTGGGGATGACCATTGAGCCGCGCGAAATCTTCCGGTGTGGCGCGTCTTTCCGATGGTAGTGTGAGACGCGCGACTTGACCCCGCATCTGGGCCAGTTGAACGGCCGATAATTGCCCATAATAGACAGTCGGGAACCTGGCACCATCAGCATAAAAGCGCTGTGCATCCTGATCCTTATTCTGGGCCTGCGCCGTGCGCCCCAGCCAATAATTGGCCCTTGCTTTCGATACGGGCGTTGTCACAGTCTCTTCCAGCCGCTTGAAGTGCGTTTCAGCTAAGGCGGGATCATTCAAAAAACGCAGGGCCACCCAACCCGCCACAAACTCACCATCTGCAAATCGCTCACCGCGATCATAACCGTGGGTTGAGGCAATTCGGTAAGCTGCGCGCCAGTCTCGCGTCACAATCGCTTCGTTCAGCAAAATACGCCGCTCTGTCCAGACCAAGTCTTGCCCGGGTTCGGGGAGGCCGCGCGAATCGATCAGTGTGAGCAGCGCTAAGGCTTCACCGCGGCTACCCGATTGCCGCAGACTTTTGACGCGCTGATATAGAATGCCCCGATCTTCGAGCATGCCACCCGTTAGCGTTACACTATCGCCCGAAGCGATGCTAAGGCGGCGTTGTGCGGTGATCCGGCCCTGTTCACTCATGAGCGCAAACAAGGGCCGCGACTGCGTAATTCGATCAGCCCAGAGCAGGAAATCAACACGGGCGTCGTGGTCTTCTGGCGTCAGATACGCGCCGAATTGGATCAGATATTGCGCTTGCGCCGCGCTGTTGAGGCGTGAATTGCGCCACCCGTCGACAATCCATCGCTGAGCCTCTGTCCTGTTTCCAAGCGCCAAGAGCGCTGCGCCCAGCTCGAGCTTTCCTTCCCCCGAAATCGGGCCTGCATTCGACAGCCCCTGTTCTTGGCGCATGAGAAAATCGCGTTTGGCAAGGGGTGACAAAAGAGAGGTGGCAATCTTCTGCTCAGCGCGTATGCGGATGAGACGGCGTTGAGGGAAACCGCCCAAAGCATCAAGGGCACGCTTGAGTTCATCAAAGGTGGCAGGATTGGCATCGGCACTGGCAAGGCGCCACAAGAGAATCGACCGCACACGCGCATCGCTCGCGCTGGACAAAGTTGCCCGCACGAGGTCCCAATCACCGCGCTCGGCACCACGCAGCCCAGCCCGCAGGGCGCTCGTCACGTCATCTTGGGTTGGGGTATCGGCGAAAATCACCGGAACAGGGCTGGCAACAGCCCCGTCACTGGGTCGATTTTGAGCCCAGCTCGACGATGTTGACAGACATCCAAGGACACCCAAACAGATCAGATAGCGTCGCTGAATGGCTTTGACCGATGATAGGTCCATGACATAACTCCAAGGGGTGCACCCAAATGTGGCTGTGGGCGATACCCCGGGGTTTATAGGGTAAGTTTCCAGATTCGAGAGCTGTCATAGTGTCGCGCAACAACTTCAGCCTCTCAAAGGTAAGGCGGCTTTCGACCCAACACTAGCGCCAAAGGTGAAAAAATTTGGGTGATGACTGGTTTTGCTCTCGCCTTAAACATCAGCGCGGGTCTTGCATGTCGTGCCATTGCGTTCGATGACACCTCACCACACCTCAACGCCTCATTCTGTTAGAGAGCCAACATGTCGATTTTCCACGGTGCCTTTACGGCCCTTATTACACCGTTCAAGGATGGAAAGATTGATGATGACACCTATCAAGCGCTGATTGAGCGTCAGATTGAAAATGGTATTAATGGCATTATCCCTGTTGGGACGACTGGGGAAAGCGCGACCGTCGACGATATAGAGCATTGGCATTTGTTTGATCTAGCGATTGAAGCCGCGGCTGGGCGGGTTCCGGTGCTCGCTGGCTGTGGTTCAAACGACACACAAGCTGCCATTCGCCATATGGCTTACGCCAAGAAAGCTGGCGCTGATGGGGCGTTGATTGTGGCCCCTTACTATAACAAGCCTAGCCAAGCTGGCTTGATTGCGCATTTCAATGCGCTGGGCAATGCGGTTGAATTACCAATCATGGTTTATAATATTCCCGGTCGAACCAATGTCGATATCTTGCCCGACACAATGGCGGAAATTGCCAAACATCCCAATGTAGTGGCGTTGAAGGATTCAGCGGGCGACCCGTCACGGACGGCGCTGCATCTGGCCCGCATCGACAAAGAGTTTGCGATTTTTTGCGGTGATGACAATCTGGCCTTGGGCTTTGCGGCCTATGGGGCGGTGGGTTGTGTGTCTGTATTGTCCAACATCATGCCAAAAGAATGCGCGCAACTCCAAGCCTTGATTGCGGCGGGCAATCTAGCGGAGGCACGGGTTTTGAACCAGCGCCTAGACCCCCTGCAGCGGGCTTTATTCCTTGAGCCGAACCCCGGGCCAGCCAAATTTGCAATGGCGACTTTGGGCCTTTGCGGCGAAGACTTACGGCTGCCGTTAGTCCCCCCCATCCCTGCCACGCGCGTTGCGGTTCAAACTGCGATGATTGCTGCAGGGGCTCTTAGAGGCATGTGACACCATGCGCCCACAACAAGCCCGCAAGCTCATAGCCGATAACAAGCGGGCCCGCTTTGATTATTATGTTGAAGACACCTATGAGGCCGGCCTTGTTTTGACCGGTACCGAGGTCAAAAGCCTTAGGCTCGGGCGCGCGAATATTGCAGAAAGCTATGCCAGTCCAGAAAACGGCGAAATCTGGCTCATCAATTCATACATTCCTGAATATGGTCCCGCGTCGCGCTTTAACCATGAGCCGCGACGCAAGCGCAAATTGCTATTGCGGGAGCGCGAGATCAATAAGCTCTTTGGTGCTGTTGACCGTGATGGCCGCACAGTGGTGCCACTGAAGCTCTTCTTCAACGAGCGCGGCATGGTGAAACTCGAAGTTGCTCTCGCCAAAGGTAAGAAGGAACATGACAAACGTGATGCCACCAAAGACCGTGAGTGGAAACGCGAGCAAAGCCGCCTGATGCGCGATCGTGGTTAAGCCATGTTGGATCGTCTCTACCGCTTTTTTACTGAAATGGATTCCACCGCCTCAAAAGCGGTTTGGATCGCTTTTACCCTATTTACGTTAGCAGGCGCAGTCTTGGCAGCGGGGATGTTGCTGATTGATCTGGACCAAAGCGGGATTGCTGATTTCCTGCGCACCCTTCGTGATGTGTGGTGGGCACCGTTAGCGGTAACGGCAACCTTCGTGGTTTTGGCTTTTGTGGGTGCGCCCCAAGTCGTGCTGATTGCGGCCACGGTAGCGGTATTTGGCGCGGGCGAGGGGATGGTGTTGTCGTGGCTGGCAACTTTGGTGTCAGGTAGCATTGGCTATAGTTTGGGCCGCGTCGGCGGTGCAGCGGCTTTGTCAAAGCTTCTGGGCGGACGCGGCGGTCGGGCGTTGGGCTTTATTGGCAAGAATGGCTTTGTGGCAAGCCTGATCATACGTTTGGTGCCTTCGGGGCCCTTTATCATTTGCAACATGGCATTGGGCGCGGCCAAGGTGCGTTCAATGGCGTTTTTGGGCGGTACGGGCATAGGTATCTTGCCCAAAATCATGCTCGTGGCCTTTGGTGCGCAAGGGATCGGCGCCCTATTACGCGGCGAGAATCAGGGTGCGATTTGGTTTTTTGTCATCGCCGCCCTCATCTGGGTCCTGATCGTCTTTGTCGTCCGCCCGATGCTAGCGCGCGGGCAAAGCGAGGTTTAACCTTTTTTGCCTTAGCGCGCGTTTGGTGTCCATTGAAACGAAGTTGCGTTCTAACATGCCAAACGGCCCAGCCTATCAATGGTGCCTAAGGCCTCGCTCATCAGGCTATCCACAATCTCCTGACATGACGCAATCGATGTGATGCCGCCTGCTGACTGACCCATCGCGAAGCAGGACCGATCGGCATCAAGACCCTCAATCTGTCCGCCAATGCCGCCCATCGCATTGGCTTGAATGGAAATCATAGCCTGCATCGGGAAGGGTTGAATGTCGGATGCACGGCTCTCCCAATCCTTGACCCAAGCATTATCTTTCACCCGCATCGGCTTGCCAGAATAAGACCTTGTCCGCACCGTATCGACGTCGCGGGCGGCTAGCACGGCCTCTTTATAGATCGCACCGGCGTGGGCTTCTTTTGAGGCAATAAAGCGTGTCCCAAGCCACACGCCCTGCGCGCCAAGAGCGAGCGCCGCTGCCAATCCCCGACCGTCATAGATGCCGCCGGCCGCGATCACAGGGATTGAGACCGCCTCGACAGCTTGCGCGACGAGTGGAAAGGTGCCGACAAGGCCGGTATGTCCCCCGCCTTCGCTGCCTTGACAAATGACGGCGTCGCAACCGGCTTCTTGGGCTTTGATGGCATGGCTCACAGCACCCCCAACGACAAGGACCTTGAGGCCAGCTGCATGCAATCGCGCAATAATGGGGGAGGGGATGCCAAGGCCCGCAACAAAGGCCGATGCGCCCTCCTCGATGATGATATCGACAGATTGTTCCAAGCTGCCAGGCACAGCCGCCAATAGATCCACGCCAAAAGGCTTATCGGTCAAAGCCCGCACTTTGCGCATTTCCGCACGTATCTCATCTGGCGACCGCCCAGCCATGCCCAAGCACCCATAGCCCCCAGCCTCAGAGACCGCTGCGCACACCTCGCCATAGGATACCCCGCCCATGCCTGCGAGCATGATCGGATATTTGACCTGTAAGAGGTCACAAAGTGGCGTGTGCAAAGACATAAGGCAGCTCCATTTCGTGGGCGAGAGCGCGTCTGGTTCTGTCACAACCAGGTCGCGCGTCTAGCTATTTGATTTAGCTTCTGTTTATCCCGCTTTTTTGATTCAAAAAAGACGGGACAGATCCTAGGCTAGAGGTTTTCTGCGCCGCCGCAATGGCCTTACCTTGGGTCGTGATGCAATCAGCCAAGTGCTTTAACTGGACCTTATGGCGGGTAGCCCACTTCATGGTCATCGACCCGTCCCGCTGCTTGCATTCAGGGTCGGCGCAGTAAAGCGCATCAGCCTCATTCACCCAGCCACTGCGTACCATTGCGTCTTCATGTCTTGTGCCAGCTCCACAATGGCACTGACCCTCGTGCGTCCAGACGCCCGCATAGACAAACCGGAAGTGCTGCCAGTCAATCGCCGCAAAGGCCGCAAAGGGCGCTGCCAACCGTTATTGGCGACTTCACGGCTGGCCCGAAGATCGCTATGGAGGAAATGGAAAAGGGCGCTTGGCCTGGAGTTTTTTGCACGTGAAGCACGCGTCGTCTCGTTTTTTGATCCTGTTGCCCTTGGCAATTATCGGCCTTAATGCCTGCCAAACTGCCGGTGGCAGTAGTGCAGCCAAAGCTCCTGTCTATGTTGAGCGTCCCGTGGAGCTCCTTTACAATGAAGCGCGCGATCAATTATCGCGCGGCAATTATAGTGAAGCAATTCAAGGCTTTGAAGAAGTAGATCGCCAACATCCCTATTCAGAATGGGCGCGGCGCGCGCTGTTGATGACAGCCTATTCACAGTATCAGCAAAACAAATATGAAGATGCTGTGGCGGGCGCACAGCGCTTTGCGGCGCTTTATCCTGGCAATGAAAGCGCGGTTTATGCCTATTATTTGATCGCGATCTGTTATTTTGAGCAGATTGTAGACGTCGGTCGCGATCAGCGCATGACAGAGCTGGCTTTGGCGTCGCTCAATGAATTGGTGCAGCGTTATCCACAAAGTGAATATGCACGCGACGCCCGCCTAAAAATCGACATGACCCAGGATCAGCTCGCGGGCAAGGAAATGGAGATTGGCCGCTATTATCTGCGCGAGGGTCAAGAATTGGCTGCCCTTGGTCGTTTCAGGCGGGTGATTGATGTGTATCAGACAACAACCCATGTCCCTGAAGCCTTACATCGCTTGGTTGAGGCCAATTTGTCGCTAGGTCTTGTTGATGAAGCCACCAAGGTTGGGGCTGTGCTGGGCTATAATTATCCCGGTAATGAATGGTATGAGGCCTCTTACAAGCTTTTGACGTCGCGTGGAGTCACCGCCGCCACTCCACCACGAAAACGCTCGCTGTTTCAGCGGGTTGGGCTGCCCGGTTCCGGTCGGTCGCGCGCTGCACCGCCCCCGATAGCAGGCGAGACGCAAGGTGTGACAACCGAACCAAAGGCCACCCCAAAGCGGAGGTTTCTAGGCATTCCCCTTCCGGGTCAGAAAAATGAAGCCGATAAAGCCAAGTCTAGCTGATACGCGGCGGATGCTTTCATATCTTGTCGTGATAAGTGGATAGTCCATGCTCAGCGCCCTTTCCATTCGTGACGTTGTTCTCATCGAAAGTCTCGATCTCGACATTGATAGCGGCTTTACCGCGCTGACGGGTGAAACTGGGGCTGGCAAATCGATTTTGTTGGACGCCCTTGGTCTAGCGTTGGGTGAACGGGCAGATCGCGGACTTGTCCGCCAAGGGGCGACGCGCGCACAAGCCAGCGCCGAATTTGATGTTCCAGAGACCCATTCCGCCTGCGCCCTACTCATAGAGCTTGATCTGCCAGCGTCAGAGGATGGCCGGATTGTTTTGCGTCGTTCCGTAGCGCTGGACGGCAAAAGCCGAGCCTATGTCAATGATGCGCCCGCCTCGCTCAATGTTTTGCGGAAAGTAGCGGGGGCACTTTTGGAAATTCATGGCCAACATGCTTCAGTTGGCTTGATGGACGCGAATACCCATCGCGATCTACTCGACAGTTTTGCCCAATTTGACGACCTTAAAGCAGATGTCCTTCTGGCTTGGCGGCAGGTCGAAGAAGCGCGCCATCGCCTCGAAGCGGCGGAAAAAGAAGGCCGACGTACATCGACAGACCGCGATTATCTGGCCCATATGCTGGCAGAACTTGAGCGCCTCGCCCCAAAAGTTGGGGAGGAGCTGGCGTTGGATAGTGAGCGGCGCGGTCTCATGGGTTCAGAAAAAGCCGCCACCGCCCTGAAGGACGCCGCCGACGCTTTGTCCGACAATAAAGCCGAACAACGTCTGGCCGCCGCCGCGCGCGCGTTATCACGCGTTGGCAAACTTGAAGGGGAGGCAGCCAGCGGCCTTACTAAAGCTGTTGATCAGGCTGTGACGGCCTTGGAACGGTCTCTCAATGAGTTGAGCGACGCCCAGGGCTGGATATCGCGCGCCAGCGATTATCTGGACGCCGACCCCGGTCGACTTGATCATCTGGAAGAGCGTTTGTTCGCCTTGCGCGCTGCGGCGCGAAAACATAATGTCACCGTGGACGGCCTGCCCCAAGCGCTTTTGAACACCGCCGCCGCCCTTAATGCGATTGATAGTGCTGACGAGGCGATCATGGCCGCCAGCGCGCATCTAAAAGCCACACAGAAAATCTATAGCCAATTGGCTGGCGATCTTTCGGCCCGACGTCACGCAGCGGCGGTCGCGCTCGACGAAGCTGTCGCGCACGAGTTGCCACCGCTCAAACTTGATAAAGCCCGCTTTCGTACATCAATTGAGACCGATGCAAACAGGCCCAGCAAAGACGGTATTGACCGGGTCACCTTTGAGATTGCACCCAATCCCGGCGCGGGCTTTGGCCCGCTCTCTGCCATCGCCTCAGGCGGCGAGCTGTCGCGGTTATCGCTTGCGCTGAAAGTTGTGCTGTCTTCAGACGGTGGCAATTTGACCTTGGTGTTTGATGAAGTCGATCAAGGCATTGGCGGAGCCACAGCGGACGCCGTCGGGCGGCGCTTGTCGGCTTTATCTAAGAGCGCACAAATCCTGTGTGTCACCCATAGCCCCCCAAGTCGCGGCCCGCGCTCACACCCATTGGCGGATCGAAAAAGCCGTTGTCGAAGGTGTTACGCGCACCCATGTCGCGCGACTATCCCCACACGCGCGCGAGGAGGAATTGGCGCGCATGTTATCAGGCGCGGTCATTACACCTGAGGCTCGTGCCGCTGCCAAGGCCCTCGCTGGGGCTGAGGGGGTTTAGGGACCGATGACTGAGAATATTGCTGTCGAGGCCCTGACGAAAGAGCAAGCGGGCCAAGAACTTGCGCGCTTAGCAGTCGCCATTGCTCACCATCGCGCCGCCTATTTTGAGCATGACGCGCCCAAAATAAGTGACAGTGATTATGACGCACTTGAGCGTCGCAATCTGGCGATAGAACAGCGCTTTCCAGACCTTGCCCGCCCTGATAGTCCGGCCAAAGGTGTCGGCTCTGCCAGTGGAACCAAATTTGGCAAGATTAGCCACGCTGTGCCCATGCTATCGCTCGATAATGCCTTTAGCGCGCCAGATGTTACTGATTTTATTGCACGGGCGGTGCGTTTTCTAGGCTTGGAAGAGGGCACCCAAATCCTCTGCACGGCTGAGCCGAAAATCGATGGTCTGTCGCTCAGTGTGCGCTATGAAGATGGTCTGTTGGTGTCGGGTGCCACCCGCGGCGATGGGCGCACTGGCGAAGATGTCACTGCCAATGTGCGGACGATTGCCAACATACCCAAGAAACTCGCAGGCTCTCGTTGGCCCGCCGTTTTGGAAGTTCGCGGCGAAGTCTATTTGAGCCACCAAGCCTTTGCCAAGTTGAATGAAGGCCAAGTCGCCGCAGGTTTGGCCCTCTATGCCAATCCGCGCAATGCGGCGGCCGGCAGTTTGCGACAGCTGGATCCGACGATAACGGCGAGCCGACCTTTAAGTTTTTTTGCTTATGCGTGGGGCGAGGTTTCACACCCCTTTGCGCAAACTCAGATGCACGGCGTTGAAGCTCTGACGGGCTGGGGCTTTCAGACCAATAGCGACATGGTGCTTTGTGAGACCACGGATGAGTTATTGGCCCATTATGAGCGCCTTGGCCTCAAGCGCGCCGAGCTCGGTTATGACATTGATGGCGTAGTCTATAAGGTCAATGATCTGGCCTACCAAGAGCGCCTTGGCATTGTCACACGCTTTCCCCGCTGGGCGATTGCCCATAAGTTTCCACCCGAACGCGCGACGACCATTCTGGACGCTATTGACATTCAAGTCGGGCGCACAGGTGCTATGACACCCGTCGCTCGGCTTCGGCCCGTCACGGTCGGCGGCGTGGTGGTTTCCAACGCCACTTTGCATAATGAGGACTTTATTGCGGGCACAGCCCTTGATCGGGTGAGCGGCCTTCCGGTGCGGGGCGGCAAGGATTTGCGGATTGGTGATCATGTGGTCATTCAGCGCGCCGGTGATGTCATTCCACAGATCGTCGATGTCGTGTTGGGCGAACGCCAAAAGACGCATGCGCCTTTCAAATTCCCTACCCATTGCCCTTGCCCACTCAAAACGCCAGCTGTGCGCCAAGGCGAGGGTGAGGACGCTGATGTCGTCCAAAGATGTAGCGGGGAATTTGCCTGTCCGTTTCAACGGCTGGGTCATCTGGAACTATTCGTAAGTCGAAAAGCCTTTGATATTGATGGTCTTGGCCCAAAACAATTGCAGGATTTCTTTGAGTTGGGCATTGTCAAAGAGCCAGCCGATATCTTCACCTTGGTTGAAAATGAAGCCCTTTTGCGCGGCCGCGATGGCTATGGCGACACCTCGATTGCCAATCTGTTGAATGCAATTGAAGCCAGTCGGTCCATTGATCTGGCCCGATTCATTTTTTCGTTAGGGGTTCGCCATATTGGCGAGACGACAAGTGGTGTGCTGGCGCGTACCTACGGCTCTTGGGCAAGTTTTGAGGCCGCCTTGGAAGAAGCAAGTGCGGGTAAACCGGGGCTTGTCTATCAGGCATTTACACGCATAGACGGACTTGGCCCCAAAGCGCTGCGGACCATGCTTGAAAAAATCGCCGCCGATGAGGTCCATGTTGAGGCTGATCTGTTTGGTCAGACGGCCGCACTTCTGCCTGCGGCCGGGTTTGTTGGTCTGACTGAGCGGGCTAAACAAGCGATTTGCACCCTTTATCCGACCTGGTTTGA
>JBEINE010000299.1:0-1928 GCA_040378245.1 Hyphomonadaceae bacterium
ATCACGAAACGCCGCGATCAAATTGGGCGCCGCGTCGAGCGCGAAGACCTCAAATCCCTCGTCGATGAGGGCCTCGGTGATCGGTACCCCGGAACCGCAACCTATATCGATTACACGTGAGGCGTGAGGCAGATGATCGCGCGCCCACTTAAGAACTAAGGCGCGGCCAATTAGTGAGCGGGCGGCTATAAATTGATCGGCGATGTCGTTCCAACCGTTGGATTGATCGATGTTCAAAGACTTGACCTTAACTTTAAAAGCGACCTCAGCCGAAAAAGCGACTCACTCAGCGCCGAAATGACGTGGGCCTAAATCCCTTTCATTTAGACCATTATGCTGATACATCTGTCGGATGCCGACGACCTATTTATCAGATCGCATCAGTGTTGACCCCGACATTTGTTTTGGGAGGCCTTGTGTCAAAGGTACCCGTATTCGAGTTGTGGATGTGCTGGATAACTTGGCAGGTGGATCGACGCCAAATGAGATAGTTGAAGATTTTCCTGAGCTTAGCTTGGAAGATATAAGTGCTGTTCTCCATTATGCCGCGCAAATGACTGAGCGTCAGGTTATAATTGCCGCGTGACGTTGTGACCAGGCCTACTGTTCTGTTGGACCAAAATCTGCCGCGTCGCGCTGTCAGTGTATTTAAAGAACTCGGCATTGATGCAGTCCATGTCCATACCGTCAAACTTTCGGGTAAACCTGACCGTGATATTTGGCGCTACGCAGCCCTAAACAATTTGATTATTGTCACGAAAGACGTTGATTTTACTCAGATTCATGACCTTACTTTAAAAAGTCCTGTTCGTGTTGTTTGGCTGCGGATTGGCAACACATCCAACAAAACCCTACTCCCTTGGCTACGCCTTAACTGGTCCCGAGCCCAGCTGCGACTCAATGAGGGTCATGACTTGATTGAGTTAGGCCTGCTGTAAGCGATTAAGGGATGCGTAGAAACAAAAATTGCAGGCATGGCTTCTGTCGCGCTGTATCAGTTTCATACATTCTCAACGTCTTAGCTGCCCCCGGTTAGGTCGCTTGCTGGATTTTGGTCAGTATTGCGGTGGCAATTGAGGCGAGAGCGGCGTATCTGCGAGAGGAGCTGTTGCCAGTGCGGCACAGCCACGAGATTATGGGGTATATGGATGACGAAAATCGTCGTCGATGGGACGCTAGTCGATGTGCCAGGTGACTATACGCTGTTGCAGGCGTGTGAAGCCGCCGGTGCTGAAATTCCTCGCTTTTGCTATCATGAGCGCTTGTCAGTCGCCGGCAATTGTCGGATGTGCCTTGTTGAAGTGAAGGGCGCGCCCAAGCCTGTGGCGTCGTGCGCGCAGCAAGTTAAAGATCAGCGCCCGGGCCCTAATGGAGAGCCCGCAGTCGTTTCCACCAAGTCGCCCAAAGTCCGCGCCGCGCGTGAAGGCGTGATGGAGTTTTTGCTGATTAATCACCCGCTGGATTGTCCAATTTGCGATCAAGGCGGGGAGTGCGATCTTCAGGATCAGGCCGTTGCCTTCGGCCGATCAGGCTCACGCTATGACGAGAATAAGCGGGCGGTTGAAGACAAATATATGGGCCCACTCGTCAAGACCGTGATGACGCGCTGCATTCAATGTACGCGCTGTGTGCGCTTTGCGACTGAGATTGCCGGCGTATCAGAGCTGGGGGCGATTGGCCGGGGCGAAGATATGGAGATCACCACGTATCTTGAGCAAAGTTTGGGCAGCGAATTATCCGCCAATATTGTGGATTTATGCCCGGTTGGCGCTTTAACCTCCAAGCCCTACGCCTTCAATGCGCGGCCTTGGGAATTGCGAAAAACCGAAACGATTGATGTCATGGACGCGGTCGGCTCTAACATTCGCGTCGATGCGCGTGGCACTGAAGTATTACGGGTGCTGCCGCGCCTCAATGAAGAGATCAAT
>JBEINE010000253.1:0-3089 GCA_040378245.1 Hyphomonadaceae bacterium
ACGTTCGATCGCTTCAACCATCGTTGTCGAGTACAATATGCCGACGACTGCGAGAGCCAAAACGACAAGTGTCGGTAGCAAATCCATAAAACCAAAATCATTGTTCATTTGGAAAGCTCCTGAGATTTCTCTTTCAAACCGCCGAGGCGCATGCTTGCACCAACGTGTAACATAACACCTATTGGAACGAAAAAGATAAAAATAGACAGACTGACCTGACCACCATGGCCAGCTTGGCTTTGAGCAGCAGCGATAAAAATGTTCTGAACTACACCAGCCGCAATCGACACGACAGCTAGGCCATTCAGCAAGGCCGCCTGTAACTTTACACGTTCGTTGTGAACCAAATGATCAGACACGGTTATCCTCGCGCAACTTTGCGAGCTGAATCTGATCTTTCTGGATTTTGATTTCCAATAGGCGTCGCACTTGAAACAAGATAATTAAACCAAGAACAAATACCACTGCTGCTATGGAAACAAAGACAACCAAAACTATAAATGCCAAAAAGTAGGGGTCAAAAATCCCTGCTGGTCCTATCATCCCTACCTCCCAAAATAGGCCACATGCCCCCCGACAATGGCCACAGCCACCAAGGTCGTGGGCAGGAATATCTTCCAGCCGATGCGCATCAATTGGTCATAGCGATAACGGGGCACGATGGCTTTGACCATCGCAAACATAAAGAAGACCGCCCAGATTTTGATATAGAGGATCAAAAAACCGACATAGGGGTTTTCTATCGGTCCCCATGGCGCATTCCAGCCGCCGAGGAACAGGATCGAGATCATGGCGCACATCAGCACAATGGCCAGATATTCGCCGATCATGAAGAGCAAATAGGGCGTTGAGCTATATTCAACCTGATAGCCCGCCACCAATTCAGACTCAGCCTCTGGCAAGTCAAATGGTGGACGGTTGGTTTCGGCCAGCGCTGAGACAAAGAAAATGCCCAGCATCATGAACATCACCAGACCCACCACAAAGGCATAGGCCGTACCAAAAACGCCTGCCCCTTCTGCCGGATGCATCAGCGCGCCGATGAAGGAAAACGCATGCCAATCCCAAATGCCGCCTTTTTGATGGTCCACGATATCGGTCAGATTGAGACTACCGACGACCAACAAAACCGTAATCAATACAAAGCCAATGGAGACTTCGTAGCTGACCATTTGCGCGGCAGAGCGCAGCGACCCAAGAAACGGATACTTAGAATTAGACGCCCATCCGCCCATGATAATGCCGTAAACGCCTAAAGACGACATCGCGAGCAAATACAAGATGCCGACATTCATATCCGAAATCACCCAGCCCGGCGCAAATGGCACAACGGCATAGGCGACAAAGGCCAAAGTGATGGTGATCAAAGGGGCCAAGATAAAGACGGTTTTGTTGGCCCCGGCCGGAATGACGATTTCCTTGACGACGAACTTTAAAAAGTCCGCAAAGCTTTGCAAAAGACCAAACGGCCCGACCACATTGGGCCCTTTGCGCATCATAACCGCCGCCCAGACCTTGCGGTCAAACAACAGAATAAATGCGAGCGTTAAGAGGAGCATGACCATAATGGCCAATATTTGACCGGCGCCACCAATCACACCCCAGAAAGGACCCCAGTCACGAACAAGATCTTGCATCGTCCCCTACTCCGCCGCAATCGCAGCGACTTGCGCCGCTTGTCGCGCGATCGAACACTCGCCCATCACCTCTGACGCGCGCGCAATCGGATTGGTGAGGTAAAAGTCGCTAATGGGATTTTTGAAGGGGGCTGCATCGACATCGCCAGCGGTGCCCAATAATTTCAGATCAAGGGGTGTCGTATGAGCTGGCGCAAAGTCTTGGCCCGCAAAACTTGGTGCATCCTTCATCAGCTTGGCGCGCAACGCCTCTAAATTGTCATAGGGCAAAGTCTTGCCGAGCAAAGCCGACACCGCCCGCCAAATCGCCCAATCTTCCCGCGCGTCCCCCTTTGGGAAAACGCTACGCCTTGCCTGCTGAACACGGCCTTCGGTATTGACATAAATGGCGTTCTTTTCGGTGTAGGCCGCCGCTGGCAGGATCAAATCAGCCCGATTGGCCCCCTTGTCACCATGGCTGCCGATATAGACGACAAATGGCCCAGCAGGCACGTCCACTTCGTCTGCGCCTAATAGAATCAAAGTTTCAAGATTGCCCGTGGTCACCATCGAAGCCGTGTCTAGGCCGCGCTCTGCGGGCAGGAAACCCAGATCAAGCCCCCCTACCCGGCCCGCCGCAGTGTGAAGAACGTTCCAGCCATTCCAGCCGTCGCGCACCACATTGGCCTTCATCGCCAGCTCTGCGGCCAACTTTAAGACGTGCGCACCATCAGCGCGGGCCAGCGCGCCCATGCCAAGCACGATCATCGGGCGTTCAGCCTTTGCAAATCGCTGGAAGAAGTCGCCCTTGCCTTTAGCCAAGTCCGCCAAAGTCTTTGGCCCAGCACCAAGGTTTTCATGCGCATAAGTTAGATCAACCGCTTCGCCAACCAGTCCGATCAAATTCAGACTACCCTGCAACCACGTCTTGCGAATACGGGCATTAATCAGCGGCGCTTCGACACGCGGATTGGAGCCAATGATCAACACTGCATCGCCGTCGTCAATGCCCATGATTGAGCTATTGAACAGATACTCACCGCGTTGCCCAGATGTCGCAATCGCCGCACCATCCTGGCGGCAATCAGTGTTGGCCACACCTAAGCTGCGCAAGAGGTCGAGCGCCGCTTTGAGGCCCTCTGCATCACTCAAATCACCAGCTATGGCGCCAATCCTGGCCGGATCGCCTTTCAGGCGCGACGCGAAGGCCTCCAGAGCCTGCGGCCACGAAACCGGCATAAGTTTGCCATTGGATTTCAGGTAAGGCTTATCAAGACGCTGGCGGCGTAAACCGTCAATGGCGTGGCGGGATTTGTCCGATAGCCATTCTTCATTGATCTCTTCATTGAGGCGCGGCAGCACCCGTAATACTTCAGTGCCACGCGCATCGACGCGAATGTTAGAGCCGACCGCGTCCATGACATCAATCGTTTCGGTTTTTCGCAATTCCCAAGGCCGCGCATTGAAGGCGTA
>JBEINE010000190.1:0-5330 GCA_040378245.1 Hyphomonadaceae bacterium
CAGACGCGCAACCTGGTTCTAAAAGAACCAGACGCGCTAAAAAGAACTAGTCGCGCAACCTGGTTCTGAAAGAACCAGACGCGCTCAAAAAGAACTAGTCGCGCAACCTGGTTCTGAAAGAACCAGACGCGCTCTGCACGCTCGCGGTGTCTTAGCAAAATCTGATGAAACATCACCTGAATGGAACGCGCGATTGCATCGCGCACCTCAGGCTCTGCGCGGTCCAGTCGCATTTTGGCCCGATGCAATCGCGCGGTCTATTCATGTTCCCACTTGCGCCCCCGCCATCCCCCAGTCATAAAACGCCCAACAATAAACCAAATCTGGGAGCCGCAGCCATGAGAACAGCCATCACAGAGATGTTTGAAATTGAGCATCCGATTATTCAAGGTGGCATGCATTATGTCGGCTTTGCGGAGTTGGCGGCGGCGGTGTCCAATGCAGGCGGCCTTGGCATCATAACAGGTCTGACACAGCGAACACCAGAAGACCTTGCCAAAGAGATCGCGCGTTGTCGCGACATGACAGATAAGCCCATTGGCGTGAATCTCACTTTCCTGCCAACCGTTAATGCGCCCGATTATCCAGGCTATGTGAAGGCCATCATCGATGGCGGCGTCAAAATTGTTGAAACCGCAGGCAATAATCCCGTCAAATGGCTGCCGGCGTTGAAAGAGGCAGGCGTCAAAGTCATCCACAAATGCACGTCAGTGCGCCATGCGCTGAAAGCCGAAAGCATTGGCTGCGATGCGGTCAGCGTCGATGGTTTTGAGTGCGGCGGCCATCCTGGCGAAGACGATATTCCCAATATGATTTTGTTGCCGCGCGCGGCGGAAGAACTGAAAATCCCGTTTGTTGCCTCAGGTGGCATGGCTGATGGACGGTCATTGGTGGCGGCTTTAGCGCTTGGAGCCGAAGGCATGAATATGGGCACCCGCTTTATTGCGACCAAGGAAGCGCCGGTGCATCAAAATGTTAAAGACGCCATCGTCGCCGCCAGTGAACTTGATACGCGCCTTGTGATGCGACCCTTGCGCAACACTGAACGGGTCCTCACCAATGCAGCCGTTGAGCGGCTTTTGCTTAAGGAAAAGGAGCTGGGCGCAAACCTCAAATTTGAAGACATTATCGAAGAAGTCGCCGGGGTTTATCCAAAAATCATGAAGGACGGCGCGATGGATGCCGGCGCTTGGTCATGCGGTATGGTGGCAGGTCTTATTCATGATGTGCCGACGTGCAAGGAGTTGATTGACCGCATTATGGCAGAGGCTGAAGCGTTGATCCGTCAACGGATGATGTCAATGTTGGCTTAAGTTGGAACGTGGCACAAAACGGCCCAGTCAGATGTTGTCACCCGATCACCTTAGACTGGCAGCGCTCGAAGTCAGCCTGCGTTGCCTCAAAACTAACGGCCATAACCAAGCCGGAAAGGTTTGGGCCGACGGTCATAGCTTAACCGTGAGTTTTAGTGACATCGACCAAATTAGTCGGCTCTCCACCGATTGATTCGCGTCCAGCATCCCTATAAATGTGTCGCTGGGCAGCTTCGGATCTCCAGCTTCAAAGGGAGATCTGATGGGGGATGGTGTGCGTGAGGGGATAAGACTATGGGTGGCGCGTCAATCCTGATCAATAGAATCACGGCATGAAGTGGCTTGACGTAGACACGGCGTGTGGGGCGCTGGGCATTAAGCCAGCCAGCCTTTATGCCTATGTCAGTCGCGGTCTGGTTCGCGCTCGCACCAGCGAGGTTGATCCGCGCGCCAGCGTCTATGCCGCCGCCGATATTGATTATTTATTGACGCGCAAGCGGGCGGGACGAAATCGTGATTCCATCGCACGCGGTGCGATTGGCTGGGGTGAACCCATCCTGGAAAGCGCGATCGCCACGGTCCACGAAGGTCGTTTGATCTTTCGCGGTTTTGACGCTGTCACCCTAGCGGAGGACAAGACGCTTGAGCAAGTCGCTTCGATTCTGTGGGGGGATGGGGGATTGCCACCGGCGTCGCAAAGTCTTGATCGAATCACCTCCAACGATCCAAAGTCAGCCGGTTTGAATTATTTGGCCGCCATGGCGGCTTCCACTTTGCCTTGCACGGGGCGAACGCGCGAGCAATTGGCGCGTGAGGCCGCCGCACTCTTGGAGGGGTTATCCCATGCCATGGCCTTGGGGGCACGTCGCGGTGCTGCGCATGCTAAGCTCGCCACATTGTGGAAGCTCAATGTGCAGCAGGGCGATATCTTGCGAAGGGCGCTCGTCTTATTAGCTGATCATGAGCTCAATCCGTCGACTTTTGCGGCGCGGGTTGCTGCCTCAACGGGTGCTTCATTGGCGGCTGCGGCTTTGGCTGGGTTCACAACTCTGACAGGGCCCTATCATGGCGAAGCCGCGGCGCGGGCTTTGGATTATTTGACCGACGCGCATGTAATGGGTCCCCAGCGCGCAATAGCCACAGTTCTAGAACGGGCTCAGATGGCTACAAATTCGGTCGCCCCGCCCAAGCTTGCCCCCGGTCTTGGCCACAAGCTTTATCCAGAAGGTGACCCCCGCGCGCGTGCACTTTTGGCGGCCTTGAGGCCTCATGCCCTTTTAAGAAAGTCGATCAGTGCGGCGGAGAAAGCCTGGGATGCGCCGGCTAATATCGATATGGCCCTGGCGGCTTTGACCCTCCAATTGGGTTTACCCCGAAACGCGCCCTTCACTTTGTTTGCCGTCGCCCGCATGGCCGGTTGGCTGGCCCACGGCGTTGAGCAAGGCCTCTCAGGTGCGATGATCCGTCCAAGAGCCCGCTATGTCGGCGAAAGTGGACCGGTGTCGCTCACGGCCAGTTAAACGTTCGATCGATCCGTGCCGAGGCTTTGGTTTGGCCGAACCATGAGGCCTCTTAACCAAAATTAACCAATCATTTACCGTAACGAAGCCAATTAAGCCTGCCTGGAGAATCCTGGCCAGCGTATTGGGCTTTGTGAAAACCTGTGAATCAGGACAACATGCCCTGCAACGGTTGAGTTCATTCGGGTTTTATCAACTGAGCCGCTTTTGAGCGGGAGAGTGATTCGTATGAGCGTACCGTCGCCCTGGAGTGTAAAGGGTGTTCAGCCCCAAGCACGCGAAGCCGCGAAAGACCTCGCGCGGCGGGAGGGCTTGACGTTAGGGCAATGGTTGAATCGACTTATCAGTGAAGTGGAAGAAGAGGGCGCAGGGTTGTCGCCGCGCGCGCCAACACCGAAACCGACGGGCCAACGCAGCGACCCTCGAAATGACAGCGAGCTTGCCTATACAGATGAAGCGGCGCGCACTGGGCGGTCGCAGGCTGCCGCATTGGCTGAGCCTGGCCCCGACCGATCAAACCCGCCTTATCCGAAAGATGGCGAAAACAGCCGGTTGACGGCGGCGTTGGAAGAATTGACACGGCGTCTTGATATGGCGGCAGGTCCCGTTTATCCGGGCTTTTCGCCACCGT
The DNA here is from genome assembly GCA_040378245.1 of Hyphomonadaceae bacterium. Classification (GTDB taxonomy): domain Bacteria; phylum Pseudomonadota; class Alphaproteobacteria; order Caulobacterales; family Aquidulcibacteraceae; genus Aquidulcibacter. Next base: position 3,465 of record JBEINE010000190.1, read on the forward strand.
CGGCTAATTCGTTTACCCCGCCCCTTTCGAGCGCGTTGTCAGAACGCATCGAAGCTGGAGAACGACGCGCTGAAACCGCCCTTGGCCGTATTGACGCCAGTCTGTCCGATATCCGTCAAACTCAGGCTGCCTTGGGCGAGCGCCTGCGGACCATGGAGTCACACGATCCAAACCATAAGTCGCTGGCGGCTCTGCGTGGTTTAGAGACGGCTTTGGCTCGTCTATCTCAACAGGTTTTTGACGCCGATGTCCGCACCCAAGGCCTTGAAGAGCGCATCGATGAGAAGCTCGCCCAAGCAACGTCCCAGATGGCGACGATTCCCGATCTGGATGAACGCGTCGGGGCCATAGAGCAGGTCACTCAGCAGGCCCTTGAAACCCTCGATACCAGCGTCAGTCTAATCTCACAGCGGCTAGCCTCAACAGAGGCGGTGGCAGGCGACACCAGCAAGCGGCTGGCTGACGCGATGGTCGATTTGTCGGCGCGCTTAACAGGCATTGAGCAGAAAAGCGACGACCCAAGAACGGATACTGAGCTCAACGCGCTTACTGAGCGCTTGGCTGGGATTGAGGATGTTACCACCCAAGCCATTGAAGGTATTGATCAGGGCCTCAATCTCGTCTCCCAACGCGTGGCGGCAACTGAGGCGCTGGCGCAATCGACCAATGAGCGATTGGTGGACGCGCTGATTGATCTATCGGCACGTCTGGTCAATCTCGAAGGAAATAACCCAAGTGAAACCGCGCGGGAACTTTTGGCGAGTCTGGAAGCCCAAAACAACACGTTCGCCCGGCGTATGGAAGCACTCGATAGCAAGATTGAGGCGACCCGAACGTCGCTGATCCACGAGGTCAACGCAGCCATTGCAACGGGGGTTGACGATCGCGTAGCTGAAGTCGCGCAAGGCTTGTCGGATCGACTTGACGCCAGTGAACGACGCACAACCGAAACCTTTGAGAAGGTCGGCGCTGAAATGGCCCGCGCTTCGATATCGTTTGAACAGCGGCTGCGGGAGCTTGAAGAGCGGGAAAGCGACACTGACGGTTTCTCGCCGCGTATCGAAATTGCCAAAATGAAACAGGCGATTGAGGAGCGGATCGCAGGTCTGGAGCGTCGAGATGCCGCCGCATTGCACCAAGCTGGCGGTCATATACAACACCTAGCTCAGACCTTAACAGAGAAGCTCGATTCCGCGGAAGCACGCACGCAAAGCGCGGTGCAAAATGTCTCGTCACAAATGGAACAATTGGCCCAACGTCTGCAAGCCCGTCAGGACGAAACAGCCAAAAATCTTGTTACCAGAATGGAGGATGGTGAAGGCCGGACGCATCGGGAGCTCAAGAGCAGTCTGGCTCAAATTGCCTCCGACTTGCGTTCAGTTGAAGAACGAGCGCTTGCGGCGCAGGCCCCACTGCACGATAATCTTACCGCTCTCAATGATCGCCTTGAGCAGTTGCAGGCCATTAGCGTCGAACGCACCAATTCCTATGGCGATCAATTTGCTTATGATCCTCATCAGGAGGCACAGCGTGACGCCTTTGGCGCGCCACCGAGTCAGGGGCAGGCCAGTCGCCGACCGGGATTTGGCGCGCCATTCCCCAGCATGCAAGAGGGCGCTGAGGGGGCATCGGGGCTTGAGCCATTCTCGGGCGTTGATGAAGATCCTTTTTCCATGGGCTCGCCCCAAAAGCGCGCCCGGCCGCGGACCGACAAGGTCGGAGCCGACTTAGATGATGCTGAGGAAAACGATGAGTCTTGGTTAGAGCCACTGGCAACATCGCGTGACCGCGAACCCGACTATTTATCCATGGCTCGCGATGCAGCTATGCGCGCGGCCGCTGTACGTGCAGAGAGCCAAAAGTCTA
>JBEINE010000105.1:0-10750 GCA_040378245.1 Hyphomonadaceae bacterium
CTATCGATCCATCGTCAGTATTGCAGCTAGCCTATCCCTGATTAAACTTGTCGACACGGCTGAGTTCAAAACGGTCCAAGTTTCAGGGGGCAGAGCAACACGACCCACTAATGATTCAGTTAACCTGCGGAGCTTGAGTCAAACATTTACACGATCAGAAATGAAAAAAGTGAGTAGAGCAGTCATCTGATATTGTAGTTAAAAAACAATTTCATGAGCGTATAAAATTCGATCAATATCAAAATCTAAGACTTAAATATTTTATGAGACAAAAATCCACCTATACCAGAAGGTGGCAATATGAAAAACAATGGTGTATTGGCAGCTCTCTGTTTGCATTTCATTATGTTTTTGCCAGCTTGCACAACAATTGGAAGTCATCAACCAGCTGTGAGCGATAGTTCCACTAGGAACAGTGCGCGTGTCGCTAGAGCTGGAAATGGCCAAGTTTCTTTTGGCCAAGGTGATGTGAGTGTCATACAGTGGAACGTCGCTGTGACCGCTCGCTTACCTACTCAGCAAGCAAACGAAAGCGCTTATCGGTCTTTGGCCCAAGGGCCAGTGCCTGGTCGTAAAAAAACAGGGTTCGCAATGGGCTTAGGTGCGAGAGACGTTGCACCAGCAGGCTTAAACGACTTCTGTTTTCGATTATCTAAGTTTTGTTTCAGCGAAAACCGAGTGCCAGAACCCCGCCTACGCCCACATCAAGCGCCCTCTGAGTTTATGTTGACATCGTCTGGACTCGAACCGGGCAACCACTTGCCTAATAGTTTTGGTACAACTGAGACAAGTCAAACGGCTATTCGCCCGATAGTGTGGTCCGACCAAACACGCCAATTGGTAGCGGGTGTCAATCGCCAGATTAATCGGGCCATGGTGGGCACCACAGATCGGCTTGCCTTCGGTCGAGACGAGTATTGGGCAATGCCGCTGTCACAGCCCGATCGCCCGCTCGAACGAGCCAGACCATTGGCCGACTGTGAGGACTTTGCGCTTGAAAAGCGTCAAGCGTTGATCAGTGCTGGGGTACCCGAAACTGCGCTTTATCTCGCCGTCGCTGCAACCGAGCGCATTGGGCTACATGCTGTCTTAATCATTTCAACTGTTGAGGGCGATTTTGTTTTGGACAATTTAACCGACTGGCTGCTGCCTTGGACTGACACTCAGTATATGTGGATCAAGCGACAATCGACTACTTCGATGCTCGATTGGGTCGTGGCGGGTGGCCGCGTCCCAACTGACCAAGCAAAACGCACTGGATTTACAGGATACTAGGGTCTGTCCCGTCTTTTTTGAATCAAAAAAGCGGGATAAACAGACCCTAAATCAAATACCCAGACTCGCAACATTGTTCTAAAAGAGCCAGACGCGCTCTAATTGTGCATCCTTGCTATAAAATATTGTATTGATTAGAAAATTTCGTAGCCAGTGCTACGCGCTCCGATCTCGGGCCAGCGCGAAATGGGTCGCTTGGTAGAGCCGTTGGTATCAAACCAAAACGTCCCGCAAACGCTGCGCTGCCACTTCGGGCGTTAAGTCGCGCTGAGCCATGGCGAGCATTTCAAAACCGACCATGAATTTGCGCACACTCGCTGAGCGCAAGAGCGGTGGGTAGAAGTGAATGTGAAACACAAAGCCTTGCGCGGTATCTGCTGTCGGGCGCTGATGCAGGCCCATGGTATAAGGAAAAGGCGCGTCAAAAACCCGGTCATAAGTCGCCGTAAGAGCCGATAGCGCTTGGGCTAGGTGTATGCGCTCAGCCGACGATAATGCGTCCAATGACGATAGGGCTCGGCGCGGTAGAATGAGTGTTTCAAACGGCCAAGCCGCCCAGAACGGCACCAGCACGACAAAGCTCTCATTAGCAAAAACAATCCGCTCACCGACGGCGATTTCCCGCTCGACATAATCAATCAATAGTGGGCGACCGTGTTGCCTGAAATAATCATCCTGACAGGCTGTCTCAATCGCCAATTCGTGTGGGACACTGGAGGTCGCCCAGATCTGCCCATGGGGATGGGGGTTGCTAGCCCCCATCATAGCACCGCGATTCTCAAAAATGGTGACCGCACCAATATCGGGGCGCGCCGACAGCTCCAGCCATTGTTCACGCCACACCGCAACGACAGCGACGATCTCCTCCACCGTCATGTTCGCCATAGTCTTAGCATGATCGGGCGTATAACAAATGACGCGGCACAATCCGGTTTCGGGCGCTTTGACCAGCAGAGAATCGCCAGAATCTTGATCGGTTTCCCGTTCTTCTAGGATAGCGGGAAAATCATTATCAAACACCCAAACGCCTTGGTAGTCAGGATTGATGGCACCACCGACGCGGCGATTGCCGGCGCATAAATAGCAATCCTTATCGTGGCTTGGCGCGTCAGCAATGACCTTGTTAGTGGTTTCGCCTTGCCAAGGCCGACCCATTCGGTGCGGCGACACCAAAACCCACGCCCCCGTCAAAAGGTTAAGACGGCGATGGGGTGCGGTCACGCAACAAGCTCCGCCATCTCATGACCACCTTGAGCGAGTTGCACAACAAAACTCTCAGCCGGGCGACCCAGTTTAAGGCTATAGGCAGCGACAATCGTGCGCTGCGCGGCTTCAGCCGAGGCGCGATCAGCTAAAGCAATTACCGATCCGCCAAATCCACCACCCATCATGCGCGCGCCATAAATACCTTGGGTTTTCTGAGCTAGGCTGGCCAGATGATCCAATTCGGGTGTCGACACCTCCATATTAGTCGATAGGCTCGCATGGCTTTGGTTCATCAGCTCGCCCACAGCCGCCAAATCGCCAAGGCCTAAAGCGGCGCGCGCCGCCTTTGTGCGTGCAATCTCTGTAACGACGTGGCGCGCGCGCTTAAGCGGATTACCTTCCAGGATTGAGAGCGCCTCAACATCCTCAATCTCACACAAAAGCCCCACACCCAAGGTGCGCGCCGCGGCCTCGCAATCAGCGCGTCGGCTGGCATAGCCGCCGCCGACATGGGCATGTTTGACACCACTGTCGAGGATAAGAAAGCACGCCTCATCGGGGACCCTTAAAGTCTCAAAGTTGAGGCTAGCGCAATCAAGCCATAAAGCACGACCCGCAACACCATTAGCGCTGGCAAACTGGTCCATGATGCCGCAATTCATGCCGACAAAGTGGTTCTCGGCCCGCTGCGCAATCTGGGCGAGACGCGCGCCTGACACCGTGCCGCCAGTTAAAGCCAAGCCCACCGCAATTTCTAAAGCCGCAGACGAAGAGACGCCCGCACCGATTGGCACATCGGCCGCAATCATCAGATCGTGCCCGCTGATCGTCTCACCAGCTTCGATTAATGCGAAGGCCACGCCCGCCACATAGTCGCGCCAATCACCGTGCCTGGTGAAATGCTCCAATCCGATATGCGCGCTACCAAATCCAGATTCAACGCGCAGAGACCCAAGCTGATTGGGTGCACAGGCGACATAACAGGCTAGGTCAATCGCGGCTGGCATCACCATGCCGCCGCAATAATCGACATGCTCACCAATGATGTTGATCCGACCCGGCCCGACAAATATCCGTGGCTGGGTGCCAAACGCTTGCTCAAATCTGGCTGACAGGTTTATGGGATCAATAAGCGACTGCATGATATTTTCGCTAAGGGTCTTTTCGCTCATTGCCAAGGGGTATGTACGCATGAAGCTGGGTGTTTGCTATTATCCTGAACATTGGCCACCGAGTATGTGGGCCGAGGATGGGGCGCGTATGGCCGAAATCGGCATCAGACAAGTGCGCATTGGCGAATTTGCTTGGAGCCGAATTGAACCCAGTCCCGGCGTATTTGACTGGGGCTGGCTTGATCAGGCAATTGAAACGCTCGCTGGCCACGGCCTCGAAATCATACTGGGCACACCCACAGCAACGCCACCCAAATGGTTGGTTGACGGGGATCCTGAGATGCTGGCGATTGATCATCACGGGCGGCCTCGTCACTTTGGTTCGCGCCGCCATTATTGCTTTTCAAGCCTGTCTTATCGGCGTCAATGCGCGCGAATCGTCACCGCTCTAGCCACACGTTACGGCAAGAACCCTGCCGTTGTGGCTTGGCAGACCGATAATGAATATGGCTGTCATGACACGATCATCTCTTATTCCAAGGCGGCGCGTATCGGGTTTAGAGCTTGGCTCGCGGCCAAATATAAGGATATCGAAACACTCAATGCCGCCTGGGGAAATGCATTTTGGAGTATGCGCTATCAGGGCTTCAATGACATTGATCCCCCGGTTGAAACCGTTACTGAAGCCAATCCGGCGCACCGCCAGGATTGGGCGCGTTTTTCAAGCGATCAAGTGGTGGCATTCGACAAAGTCCAAAGCGATATTCTGCGCGTCCTCAGCCCCGGTCGCGATATTCTCCATAATTATATGGGCATGGTGACATCATTTGATCATTTCAAAGTCGGTGAACCCTTGGACCTCGCGGCGTGGGATTCTTATCCTCTAGGCTTTCTTGAATCTGCGTGGTGGGATGAGGCGACCAAACTGCGCTTCCTCCGCCAAGGCCATCCCGACTTCACCGCCTTTCATCACGATCTGTATCGCGGCGTTGGCAAAGGGCGTTGGCAGGTGATTGAACAACAGCCGGGGCCCGTCAATTGGGGCGCTTGGAACCCGGCCCCCTTGGACGGCATGGTGCGGGCGTGGACATGGGAAGCCTTTGCCCATGGCGCTGAGACTGTTTCTTATTTCCGTTGGCGCCAAGCCCCTTTCGCGCAGGAGCAATTTCATGCGGGCCTAATGCGGCCTGACAATGTCGAGGCCCAAGGCGCACGCGAGGCGCGCACCGTTGCCACGGAGATCGCTTTGATACCCGAAGCACAGACCCGCCAAGCACCGGTTGCGCTGATCATGGATTATGAGGCCATTTGGGCGACCGAGATCCAACCTCAAGGCCGCGACTATCGCGCTTTGGAAATCATCATGAGCTTTTATAGTGCCGCGCGCCGCCTAGGCCTCGATATTGATATCGTCAGTCCGCACGCCAAGCTGTCTGGCTACAAAATCGTCCTCTGCCCCCTGATTATCTTTTGGTCGCAGGCTTTGACTAAAGAAATAGCCAATAGTGGCGCTTTCTGCATTCTGGGGCCAAGGTCGGGCAGCCGAACCGACGACTTTCAAATCCCCGCGACGCTGGCACCGGGGCCAGCACGTGATCTTATTGACGTGACGATTAGCCGTGTGGAAAGTTTGCGCCCCGGTCATGTTGAAATGGCGGGTGACTTCAAGGTCACGCGCTGGCTAGAACATATCGAAAGCCCGCTAACGGCCGTCATCAGCACGAAGGCAGGTCAGGGTATCTGGTACCAGAATTCGTTCTGTGACTATCTGGCCTGTTGGCCTGATCCCGATCTGCTTCACACGGTAATGGGTGCGCGCTGTCAAGCGCTTGGATTACCGACCATCGACTTGCCGGCGGGGCTACGCATTCGGCGGCGCGGTGATGTCACTTTTGTTATCAATTATGAGAATGAAACAACCTCCATTGAGCGCTATCTGAGCCAAAATCCCAATCGGATTTATCTAATTGGCGGACCGATATTGCCGCCAGGGGGCGTTGCTGCCTGGTAAATTAGGCCGTGGACGAGCAACTTTACGCTTGATCAATGAGTTACTGATAGGCTCGGACCGTCGCCATTACGCGTAAGTTGGGATCAGTGCACTTGAAGCGTATATTTGCCATTCCAACTGATATTAGCGCCGAAAATCTGCGCTTGTTCATACAGCGTACGCATCATACCCATCTCGGTAATCGTGTCGGATCGGCCATGATTGGTAGCGTGGTGGCTTACTTTGCTTTAGGCCCGTGGTCTGCGGTCCCCCTGGCTGCGTGGGCTGCACTCGTGGTTTGGGCTGAGATCCTGTCGATAAAGCTTGTCCGCCGCTATGAAAAAGAGCTCGAACATCCCACACCGGAAATTTGTTTTTCCGTAACACGCGGTCTGTTGCTGAGCACCGCAGCTTTGACTGTGGTCTATACGATAGCGGGGCTGGGACTGGTATTTGCTCCTGAGCCTGGGCCCATTATTAGCACTTTGACTGTTGCAATGATCATTATGAATATCTGCAGCCAACATGTTCTGCACCCGAGAATGATCATATGGACGCTGCCCTTTCCGGCCCTTTCGCTCGCAATTTCAGCTTATATGCTCGGTGGTATGACCTGGGCGGTTGTCGCGATTATGCTGGCTCAGGCGTTATCATTGACCAAGTCGTCAGTGTTGACTTATGCCTCGTTGACCGATGCACTGGCTGAGGCCAAATCCCAGACTGCGGCGCGCGTAGAGGCTGATGCCGCCAATAGCGCAAAATCGCAGTTTCTCGCGAACATGAGCCACGAATTGCGGACCCCGCTGAATGCGATCATTGGCTATAGCGAACTTTTGCGCGAAGGCGCGGTAGCCGATGCACGCCAGCAGGACTTAAGTGACCACGACAAGGTTCTTGTATCAGCCAAGCGCCTTTTGCGTTTGATCAATGACGTTTTGGATGTTTCAAAGATTGAAGCGGGCAGCATGACATTGGAAATCGCCGATTTCAATGTGCGTGATGAAGTCATTATGGCCTGCGAGACTTTGCGCCCGGCTATTGAAGCCGGCGGCAACAAGCTCTCGATTGAGTTTGATCCCAAACTAACCACCGCAACCGCCGATGCCTTCAAATTTGGTCAATGCCTGTTAAACCTGCTCTCCAACGCGAGCAAGTTTACCAAAGATGGCACAATCCAAGTCAAGGCTTGGCAAGAAACAAGCGCCACGCACGACCAGATATATGTCAATGTTACCGATACCGGTCTTGGCATGACGCCAGACCAGGTTCAGAGGATCTTCAGTCGATTTAGCCAGGCCGATGGTTCAATTACGCGCAAATATGGGGGTACGGGCTTGGGTCTGGCGCTGAGTCGCTCGCTCGCGCGTATGATGGGTGGTGATATCCAAGTCCTAAGCCGTTATGGTGAAGGCTCGTGCTTCACCCTTTCCATAAGCGCCACAGGCGTGGGCGAAACCTTCTCTGAGACAAGAACAGAGCCAAAGGCAGATGAGTCGACCGATCCGCAGACTTTTGTTCAAGCGGCTTAATGATCCTTTCGAGGGAGCCTGCCCTTACTGACAAAGGGCGCGAATATACAAATTGGTCCGCCCATGCTATGGGCACGCGATCATGACATTGACGCTCGATCTCTCACATCGCCCCTCTAACGCCCAGATTGCCCCAACCCGACAAAGTGCCGCCAAGACCTCGCTGATTGGCTTGACACTAGCGGAAATGCGGACGGCTATATTGGCATTGGGCGTTGAGCCGAAGAAAGCCAATATGCGCGCCACCCAAGTTTGGCGCTGGATTTATTTCTTTGGCGCGCGCGATTTTGATATGATGAGCGATATTGGCAAAGACTTGCGCGGGCTACTTGAGGCCGCCCATACTCTGGATCGCCCCGAAGTGATTGAGCGGCTTGTCTCTAAAGACGGTACGCGCAAATGGCTGATCCGATCGGCACCGGGCGTTGAGTTTGAAACGGTCTTTATCCCCGACGTGGCGCGCTCTGGGGCTTTATGCATCTCCAGCCAAGTCGGCTGCACGCTCACCTGCACCTTCTGCCATACAGGCACACAAAAGCTCGTTCGCAATCTCACCGCGGCGGAAATCGTCGCCCAAGTGATGATTGCCCGCGATGATCTGGACGAATGGCCCTCAACTGCTGAAGACCGCGCCCTCACTAACATTGTTTTCATGGGCATGGGCGAGCCGCTTTATAATTTGGATGAAGTGGCAAAGGCGATTGATCTGATCAGCGACGGCGAAGGCCTGTCCATTGGTCGACGCAGGATCACGGTCTCCACCTCCGGCGTGGTGCCGCAGATTGAGGAGCTGGGTCGCAGGACGGGGACTATGCTGGCGATTAGCCTGCACGCGACAAATGACGCTTTGCGCGACGTTTTAGTGCCCCTCAATAAGAAATATCCCCTCGACCAACTGATGGCGGCGATCAAAGCCTATCCCGGCCTCAATAATTCCAAGCGCGTAACCTTTGAATATGTGATGCTCAAGGGCGTCAATGATAGTCCGGCAGAGGCGCGCGCTTTGGTCAAAATGCTCAAAGGTGTTCCGGCTAAAGTCAATCTCATCCCGTTTAATCCCTGGCCCGGCACCGATTATGTCTGTTCGGACTGGAAAACGATCCACGCTTTTTCCGACATCGTCAATGCAGCAGGCTTTTCAGCCCCCATCCGTACACCGCGCGGCCGCGATATTCTCGCCGCCTGCGGGCAATTGCGGTCTGAAAGTGTTAAGACGCGGGCGAGTGTTGCGCTTAAGGCTCGCCTTGAGGCTTAGGGCCATTGATTTCGGTTCCACGCGATGTGGGATTTTCCGTTATCACCTTCAGCGATTTCAGGCGCTGGAGCGCACGTGTTTGAGCATGCAAGAAAGCAAACTGGGACCGCTTTTGGTGATCATTCTGCTCATTCAAAAGCCGGTATCGACTTTGATCAGAGCGCGTTTGGTTCGTTTAGAACCAGGTTGCGCGTCGAGGTGTTGGATTTAAGGTCTGTTTATCCCGTCTTTTTTGATTCAAAAAAGACTGGACAGACCCTAGATGGGGTAATTCCTGCTGTAAGATAGGGTCAGCCGTAGGGTGGCATCATCAACATCGGGCCCAAAATCATGGTCGCCGCCACCAAGAAGCCGATTATGTCTAACGTACTAAGCATAGGTTTCTCCAATGCTGGATCGAGGCCTGATCGCCTTTGGGGAAACCCAAAGCCCTCCCATTGGTTCCCCTGCATAATCGGGATGCGAGATAAATTCTTCGCCGCTCTCTCTATCGCCCCCGTCTGCCAGTAAAGGTATTGTCGCCACTGCGCCCGGCAGGCGCGCCACCGCGCGCGCCAGAGCGCCCGATGCTGGCAGGCTTTCCACCACCAGCTGTCCCGCGTGCAGGCTTATCGCCAAAGCTTTTGTTGCCATAGGATTTGGCGCCGAAACTCTTGGTCTCTATGCGCGCTTCGCCGCGTGGCGCTGGGCCGCCGTGTCTTGTGGCGCTGTCGCGGGTTTGTTGGCCATTGCGGTGGCCAAAGCCTTCGCTGCGGCCTTCATATTTGCGGGGGCGGTCGCCTTGTGGCCTCGCTTCACCGTGAAACTTCTGGTCAAAGCGCGGCTTACCGGGATTGGGGCGCTCAAACGCCTTGTCGCGCGGGCCAGCTACAGGGGCTTGGGCTTCACGTGCGCCAAAGCGATTTTCATCGCGGACCTGGGGGCGACCTTCATTAAAGACAGACTGAGTTGCAAAGCCACTGGGACGGGGACGACGCTCTGCATCACCGCCCGAGCGGCCATATGAGCCACCGCGAGGTGCAGGCTTTCCTTTGCCGCCACGATCGCGCCCCTTATCACCTCGCCCTTTTTCACTTCGTCTGGGATCATTGCGGGGTTCATGGGCCATTTCGCGCGGGCCTTTGCGGCGTATCTGACCAACGATGTCGCCATGCGCATTACTAGGCAATGTCAAAGTCGTCGGTACGTCAATGTTTTCAACAAAAATGTCCTCGCCATCCTCATCGACCATTGGGGCTGCTGAAACAGGCGTGGGCTTGGAATGAACCGGCGCGCGCGCCATGGCATTATCAATCTTGGTGATTGATTTTTTGATCAGCCTTTCAATCTGGCGCAGATTATCGCGTTCATGTGGGGCGCAAAAAGAGATAGAGACGCCTTCAGTTCCGGCTCGCGCCGTGCGGCCGATGCGGTGGATATAGGCCTCTGGCACGTCTGGCAGGTCAAAATTGACCACATGAGTGACCCCATCGACGTCAATGCCGCGCGCTGCCACATCGGTGCAAACCAGCAGCCGCGTTTGGCCCTTGCGGAACTTTTCCAGCGCCTGTTCGCGGGCATTTTGGCTTTTATTGCCATGAACCGCGTCCGCCGACATGCCTTGGGCTTCCAACTTGTCCAATACTTTTTCGGCACCATGCTTGGTGCGGACAAAGATCATGGCGCGGGTCACTTCGGGTTGATTGCAGATGTTTTCCAGTACCAATTGCTTATTGACCTGCCCCACCATGATCAGCTTTTGATCGACCCGCTCGGCCGGTGAGGAGAGAAGTGCCACTTGAATTCGCTTGGGATCTATCAGCAATTCTTCAGCTAGATGGCTGATTTCTTTTGGCATGGTTGCTGAAAACAGACTGGTTTGTCGGCCCTTGGGGATTTCACTGATGATCAATCGAATGGGCTTGATAAAGCCCATATCGAGCATTTGGTCGGCTTCATCGAGAATGAGATGTTCAACTTTGTCGAGGCGAATGGCGCGCTGTTTCATCAAATCGATCAAACGGCCGGGTGTTGCGATCAAGATATCAACGCCCCGCTCCATCGAATTAATCTGTTTGCGCATATTGGCGCCGCCATAAACCAGCGCCCCCGACAGCCCGACAAACTTGCCGTAGGTGCGGAGGCTGTCGGCAATCTGGCCCGCCAATTCGCGGGTCGGGCACAAGATCAAGGCTCGGCATGACTTGGCACCGGGGTGAGAGCGGTTGGTTGACAAATGGTGGAGCAAAGGCAGCGCAAACGCCGCGGTCTTACCCGTGCCTGTTTGAGCGAGGCCTAAGATATCAAGGCTTTGCATCGCTGGAGGGATAGCTTGGAGTTGAATAGGGGTAGGTGTTTCATAGCCTTCGCCTTTGATGGCGTTCAAGATAGGCTCAGCAAAGCC
>JBEINE010000187.1:0-5360 GCA_040378245.1 Hyphomonadaceae bacterium
AATACCTAGACGCGCAACTTGGTTCTAAATGAACCAGACACCCTCTAGGATTGTGGCCAGAAGCGGCGACTTTGAAAGCAAGCCCGTTCAAAACACGCGATTAGCTTTGCGCGCTCGCCGCCTACAACACAAAGCGGCTCAAATCCGCGTTTTTCGATAAGCCCTCGACTTTATCGCGCACATAAGCGGCGTCGATCACCACCGTTTCGCCACCCTTGTCAGTGGCGTTAAAGCTGATCTCGTCGAGCACGCGCTCCAGCACTGTGTGCAAGCGCCGTGCGCCGATATTTTCAACGCTGGTGTTTACGGCAACCGCGACATCGGCAATGGCATCAACGGCGTCGTCAGTGAAACTGAGCGACAGTTTCTCAGTGCCCATCAGGCCGACATATTGTTTGACAAGGCTTGATTCAGGCTCAGTCAGAATGCGGCGGAAATCATCGCGGGTCAGCGCCTTGAGCTCTACACGTATGGGCAATCGGCCTTGCAGCTCTGGCAAGAGGTCCGAAGGCTTGGCAATATGAAACGCGCCAGAGGCTATAAACAGGATGAAATCAGTCTTCAAAGCACCATGCTTGGTGGAGACGGTCGTGCCTTCAATCAGCGGCAAGAGGTCACGCTGCACCCCTTCGCGACTAACATCGCCGCCTTGGCGCTCTGCGCGGGCACAGATTTTATCAACCTCGTCAATAAAGACCACGCCGTCATTTTCCGCCAGCTGCAACGCCTCTTGGGTCATGGATTCCTTATCGAGCAGCTTGTCGCTTTCTTCGGTTACCAAAGGCTCATAAGCCTCAGCGACTGTGGTTTTTCGCGCCCGCTTTTTGGTGCCCGACAGATTTTGCAGCATGGTTCCAAGATCGATCATGCCACCGGGCGCACCTGGAAAATCCATCATCGGCACAGCAGGCGAGGTCAGCTCAAAGTCGAGTTCAATCTCTTTATCGGCCAATTCGCCTGCGCGTAACTTCCTGCGAAACGCTTCGCGTGTGCCTTGGCTCGCCTCGCCCCCAACCAGTGCGTCAAGGACGCGGTCTTCAGCCAAGGCTTCTGCCTTGGCGCGCACATCTTTGCGGCGGCGATCACGGATAAGATGGATGGATGCTTCGACAAGATCTCGGATAATCTGCTCAACGTCGCGCCCGACATAGCCGACTTCGGTAAACTTAGTAGCCTCGACTTTCACAAAGGGTGCGCCCGCCAATTTGGCCAAGCGCCGCGCGATTTCGGTCTTGCCAACGCCCGTAGGGCCGATCATTAGGATGTTTTTGGGCGTGGTTTCCTCACGCAGCTTTTCAGGCAGACGCTTTCGCCGCCAGCGATTGCGCAAAGCGATGGCAACAGCCCGCTTAGCATCAGTCTGACCAACCACATGACGGTCGAGTTCGGATACGATTTCGCGCGGAGAAAGGTCTGTCATGAGGAAATCACCAATTGCTCAAGCGTTACGTGGCCATTGGTAAACACGCAAATGTCTGCAGCAATAGCCATGGCTTTGCGGGCTATATGCTCGGCATCCAAATCCTGACCATAAAGCGCGCGGGCGGCCGCCAAGGCATAGCCCCCACCTGACCCAATTGCAGTTACAGGGTGATCGGGTTCCAGCACATCGCCTGTACCCGTGACAACATAGGTGCCGTCTTTATCAGCGCAAATCAGCATCGCCTCAAGACGGCGCAAATAGCGATCCGTTCGCCAGTCTTTGGCCAGTTCCACACTGGCGCGCAACAATTGGCCTGGGAAGCGCTCAAGCTTGGCTTCCAATCGTTCAAACAAGGTGAAGGCATCTGCGGTTGAGCCTGCAAAGCCCGTTAAGACACTGCCGCCGGCCAAAGTCCTGACCTTACGCGCCCCATGTTTCATCACCGTGTTGCCGACCGATACCTGTCCATCGCCCGCCACGACAACATAATCGCCCTTGCGTACGGCCAAGATAGTTGTGCCGCGCCAGTCGGCGGCGGGACGATCAAAGTCACTCATGCTGTCTAAATGGCTTGGCTCGCGAGGAAGTGCAAGGTTCTCGCGGCCTTTCGAGACCTTGGCCGACCACGGCCTCTCTTTTAGCCTTGTTTGCGGGCTTCGTTGGCTGGGGCGGTTGGCTGGCTTCTTTGGGCCACGGTGATGCTGCGCTGAGCCCAAGCGCGCGCATGTTCTTCAAACTTATTCGCTGGCATGGGTTTGCCGAATAAATAGCCTTGACCCAGAGTGGCGCCGCGTCTTTTCAGGAACGCCGCTTGTTCCTGAGTTTCAACACCTTCGGCAACAGTTTCATAATTCAAGCTGCCCGCCATCGCGATAATCGTCTCAATCAGGGCTGGCGCATGTTGGTCTTTACCTAGGGCATGCACGAAGCTTTGATCAATCTTAAAGACGTCAAACGGCAATCGGGACAATGAGGCCAGATTGGAATGACCAGTCCCAAAGTCATCAATGGCGATCCGAATGCCTCTGGCTCGTAAAGGTTCAAGCAAGCGCATCACTCGGTCTGGATCGCTCATGGCAATCGATTCAGTGATTTCCAATTCAAAGAGCGACGGTGGCAAGCCACTGTCAGCCAGAGCTGCCAAAACGCGCTCGGTAAAGCTGTCGTCATTGAACTGGGGGGCAGAAACATTCACTGCGACCCGTATAGCTATGCCCCGTTTCAACCAATCGGCGGCCTTTCGCGTGGCGTCGCGCAAAATCGCCTCACCCATGGCGCTGATCAGGCCCGTTTCTTCGGCGGCTTCGATAAAGCGATCAGGCGACACAAGGCCATGGACAGGATGGTTCCAGCGCACAAGGGCTTCACAGCCGTGAATGCGGCCCGTGCCCAAATCAATCTTGGGCTGAAAAAAAGAAACAAATTGTCCGTTTCCGATGCCTTCACGTATCTCATTTTCAAGGACAAGCTTCTCAAGTGCCGCTTGGTTCATTTTGCGGGTAAAGAAGACACTTCGTCCACGCCCGCCATTGCGCGCATGACTGAGCGCAAGGTCAGCCGAGCGCAAGACCTCTTCGCCCGTCTCCCCATCGTGGGGAAATACGGCAATGCCCGCACTGGCACCCAGGACAAGTCGATGACCGCTCAACTCAAAAGGTTGGCGCATGCCCGCTGCAACCAATTGGGCAAACCGGCCAGCGTCAGTCGCATCATTCGTGTCGGGTACTAAGACCGCGAATTCAGAGTTTCCCGTGCGCGCCAAAAGTGCAGGGCGGGCGGCGCAGGTTTGTAGTCTGATGATCCGGTCAGAGGCGCGCACGGAGGCGGCCAAGCGCTCTGCCACCAGACCCAGTAATTCCTCGCCCGCCACCTGCCCCAAGGTCTCTTGGACGCTAAGGAATTTGTCGACATCAAGGGAAATAACAGCGCCGATGCGCTGGCTCGGCGCGTTGGTTCTAGCGGCCTCATCGGTTAATTGGCGAAATCGCTCGCGGTTTGGCAGCTCGGTGACTGTATCTACAAAGGCCAATTGTTGGATGCGCTTCATCGAACCATCGAGACGCTGCATCATGCGGTTGTAAGCGCGCGCCAGATGTTCCAGCTCGTCGCCTGTACGCACATCAATCCGAGCTCCAAGGCGCTTCAGATTGGTTTGTTGCGCAAAGCTTGTCAGCTCGCGCAAAGGCTCGGTCATGCGCGTCGCCATTGAAAAAAACGTCGTCGTGGCCAAGGTCACGCTGGAGAGGGCAGCGATTGTTGACCAAACCAATTCCATGCTTAAACCGACCGACAGCGCATAGACCAACAACAGCCCACCCGTAATGATGGACATCAGAGTCGCAAAAGCTAATGTCATTTTTCCGGCAAGAGTTTGCCCAGTTTTGGCCAACCACTGCATCATTTCGAAACGGCCTCAATCACAACCTAAGAGTTTCCTTTCTTCGTAATGCACACGCCAAGATCTCTTCCAACACCAATTTGATTGATGTTACATTAACTATCTCAACAATTTGGAAGGCTCTGCTGATACCAGAGCCTATGCTTTCCTTCGCGTTCGGCGTGGGCTAGAAAGGTTTAGGGCAAATTTATCCGACCGCCCAAAGGACCAAGACGTGCGGACTGCCAACATCACTCGGACAACCAAAGAAACCCAAATCAGTGTGTCCCTCAATCTGGACGGCAGCGGCAAAGCGGCCGTGTCAACGGGAATTGGGTTTTTTGACCACATGCTGGAAAGTTTTGCCAAGCACGCGATGATTGACCTCAATGTCGACACCAAAGGCGATCTGCATATCGATATGCATCACACCGTTGAGGATACAGGCATTGTTATCGGCCAAGCGGTAAAATCAGCATTGGGCGATTTTGCGGGCATTTCGCGGTTTGGCCATGCTTATATCCCGATGGATGAGACACTCTCTCGCGCATCGCTGGATTTGGCTAATCGCCCTTATCTGATCTGGAAAGTCAATTTTGACCGTGACAAAGTCGGCGAGATGGATACTGAATTATTTAAAGAATTTTTCCATGCCTTTGCGCTCAATGGCGGGGTGTGCCTGCATGTTGAGAACCTTTATGGCACCAATACCCACCATATTATCGAGAGTTGTTTTAAGGCTTTAGCGCGCGCTTTGCGCATCGCCATTCAGATTGATCCCCGACTGGCCGGTGCTGTGGCCTCCACTAAAGGCGTTTTATAGGGCCTCTCAGGATGTTGGCACTCATTGATTATGGTTCCGGCAATTTACGCTCGGCGCATAAAGCGCTTATCGCGTCAGGGGCGGGCGAGGTGCATGTCACCGCGGACCCCGATGTGATCGCCCGCGCGGACCGGCTCGTTTTGCCCGGCGTTGGCGCTTTTGCTGACTGCATTGCCAATTTGAATGCGCGTGAGGGCCTGCGCGAGGTGTTGGAACAGCGCGTGCGCCAGGGTGGCGTGCCTTTTCTTGGCATTTGCGTGGGCATGCAATTGATGGCCGAGGTTGGAATTGAGTTTGGGCAGACACAGGGGCTTGGCTGGATCCGTGGTCAAACCAATGCCCTAAAGCCCGGTAGCGCTGGGTTGAAAGTCCCGCACATGGGCTGGAATAGCGCGGTACCCACAGGTCAAAGCGCAGCGTTCACCCCGTGGGGCGGACCTCAGGACGTCTATTTTGTCCACTCCTTTGCCTTCAGGCCAAAGCATGAAAGCGAGGTCGCGGCGTGGTGCACCTATGGCGACGATCACTTTGCGGCGGCTGTGTGCAAGGATAATATGATGGGGGTGCAATTTCACCCTGAGAAAAGCCAGGGTGCTGGTCTTATGTTGCTCGAAAGCTGGCTAAAGCTATGATCCTTTACCCTGCCATTGACCTTAAAGACGGCCAAGCGGTGCGCCTCTATAAGGGTGATTTCGCCCAGATGACGGTGTTTGACACCGACCCTGGCGCGCGCGCCG